>NZ_JBVJWV010000033.1:0-90761 GCF_055602105.1 Streptomyces sp. NPDC037421 | reverse complement strand
CCCCGCTTCTCGTCCCAGCCGACCACCGGCGTGTTCGCCCGCGTCGGGGACTCGTCACGCCGCAGACCCGTCGCCCACGCCGCGTACCCGGTCAGACCCTCCTCCAGGGGCCTGACCTTCCGCAGCGCACAGCACAGGTCCGGGTCACGGTCATGGAGCCTCGGCCCGTACTCGGCGTCCTGCTCGGCCACCGACCGGCGCGGGGTCAGCGTGATGACGTTCACGTCCATCACCGCCCCGACGGCGTCACGCGTGCCGATCGTCTCCTCGAAGTGGTAGCCGGTGTCCAGGAACACCACGTCCACACCAGGAGCGACCCGCGAGGCGAGGTGGGCGACGACCGCGTCCTCCATCGAGGACGTCACGCAGAACCTCTTCCCGAAGGTCTCCACCGCCCACCGCAGGACGTCCGGCGCGGAAGCGTGCTCCAGGTCCCGGCCCGCCCGTTCGGCGAGTTCTTTCACATTTCCGTGCACTTGAGTCGTCGTCATCCGGCGGCTCCTTCGAATGGGGAACGCGGCGAACGGGCAGGAATTCTCTGCGCCGAGACTAGCAATGCCGACACATAAAGCACTGACGGTCCGCTGATCGCGGCACTTTCGACGAGAACCGGCCACCCCACACCTCTCACCAGCCGTTACACAGAATATTGGGGGCTTTGCGGAGTTCCTCCTGACGAATGTCAGGGCACGGTAAGTCTCCTATCAGCGGACCGCCAGCGCCCTTGTGCCACAGTGATCCGAAAATCACTCGGCAATTCGACCGACACCCCGGAGAGGGCACGCGGAGAAATGAGCCTGCAAGGTCTGCAAGGTCTACGCCGAGGAAGGCTGATACGCCGCCTCGCGCTCTGTCTGTCGGCGGTGGGACTCACCGCCTCCATGCTCACCGCGGCGGGCCCCGCCGCCGCCGGTTCGCCGGAGACCTGGACCTCCAGCTTCCAGGGCGGCGACGGCGTCACGTACACGGCGACCAACCACCTGGTGGACGCCTCGCGGGGGCCCGGACGGCAGTGGATGCTCGTCTGGTCCGGGCCGGCCAAGCAGCCGGCGCCCGACTTCCTGACCGTCATCGACGCCACGCCGGGCTCCCCCACGTACGGGAAGGTCGCCAACACGGTCACCGTCGGCCCGAACAACGGCAACGAGCCGCACCACATGCAGTACGTGTGGCACAAGGGCGACCGGATCTACGCCGGCGGCATCATGAGCGACACCACCTTCGTCTTCGACGCGAAGGCGCTGCCCGCGCTGACGATCGCCGGGGTCAACACCACCGCCGACACCCCCTGCGGGACCCTGCCCGACGCCTACCAGGTGCTGAGCGACGGGACCGCGTACGGGACGTACATGGGCGGGCCGAACGTGACCGGCCCCTGCACCTACACCAACGGCGAGGTGCGGGTCGGCAACGGCGCGGCGGGCTCGCCCGGCGAGATCGTGCGCATCGGCGAGGACGGCAGGACCATCGCGGAGATCCCGGCGGCCACCGCGGCCGGCGAGGACCCGGCGCAGTGCGGGAACGTGCCCGCACTGCCGGCGGCGACCTGCGCCAACCCGCACGGCATCGCGGTCCGCGAGGACCTCAACATCATGGTGGCGAGCGACTTCGCCGAGGCCCGCAACTTCATGACGCCCGACTCGGCGCTCAAGGAGAACCTGGCCCGCCAGACCGTCCGCGTCTTCGACATCACCAACCGCGACGACCCGACGCTGAAGTCGGTGTCGAAGGTCGCCGACGGGCCGCGCGGGGCGCGGGAGCAGCGGGCCTTCTTCCGCGAGTCCCGCGTGGTCATGGAGACCGCGCTGACCAACCGGCCCGGCCACAAGGGCGCGTTCGTCTCCTCGATGGCCGGCGGGGCGGTCTTCTACACCCCGGACATCACCGCGCCCGAACCGCAGTGGAAGGAGGTCTTCGACGACACCACCGCCTACCGGTCCTTCCAGCGCGACAAGGAGATCACCGGCAGCGGGGACAACGGCAGCTGGCTGGCCGTCAGCCCCGACGACCGCTTCCTCTTCCACACGGTGATGGGCCAGTCCGTTCCGTACGGCAAGCCGCTGGACGAGACCACGGGCATGATCTACGTCCTGGACATCCAGAAGCTCCTCGCAGCGGGGACGGGCGCGAAGTGCTCGGTCGACGAGCTCGCCGAGGCGAGCCGGGGCGGGCGCGAGCGGGACTGCCCGGAGCTGGTGAGCACCGTCCCGATCCGCGACGTCAGCGCGGGCGGCCCGCACTGGGGCGCCATGGACAACTTCAGGCGCGGCGCGGACGGCGTCTACCGGGAGACGACGCAGGTGAGCCGGATCGCGGTCGCCAACTACTTCGTCGCCGGGTCCTTCGGCGGCGGCGGTGACCACCGGGTGTGCATGTTCGACCTCGACCGGCGCGGCCGGGTGACCCTCGACCGGTCCTTCCGGGACGAGAACACCGGCAAGCCGTGCGTCGGATTCAACCGGGCGTCGTGGCCGCACGGTGACTTCGGCGACGCGCAGCCGCACGGCGTCCTGTTCGTGGTCAGCGACAGCGCCGTCCGACGGTGAACGCGGTCCTCCTGGCGGCGGTCGTCCTGACCGCCGCCCTGGCGCTCGGCGTCCTGCTGCTGCTCCGCACACGGCTGCTCGCCCGCCGCACCACCGCCACGGCGTACTTCGCCGCGGCGGTGGCGTGCGCGGCCCTCGCCGGCACCCTCGCCCCCTCGGACGGCGGTGCGGGTGCACGGGTGTCGGCCGGACCGCTCATGGGCTCGCTGGGCCTGGGCGGCGAGCAGGTGCCGGTGCTGGTGGTGCCGAACCGGCCGGGGCCCAACCTGGTGGGCGTCGCCGCCGCCGGAGCCTCGGCCGGAACGGACCGGGCGCGGCTCGTGCGGGGCGGAGTGCGTCCCGGGTCGACGCTGACGTGGATCCCGGTGGAACTGCCGGCCGGGCCCGGGCGGGTGTGGGTGTCGGCCGGCGGGTCCTCGGCGCCGCTGGCGGTGGACACGGGCCGCGCGGGCGGGAAGCCGGCGCCGGCCGGGCTGCGCGGCGCCGACGGCGCGGAGTGTGCGAGCGCCGCCGCCGGGGCGGTGCTGGGCGGCAGCGCCGAGGCGCCCTCCGGCTGCCCGTCCGACGCCCTGACGGAGGCGGACGCCGCCGCGCTGCGGGACACCGTCGGGTTCCTCGCCGGGCGCGGGACGCGCTCGCTGGCGCTGGCCGGGGACGACTCGCCGCGCGGGCGGGCCGCGGCCGCCGAGGTGCGTGCCGCCGCGGCCCGGGCGGGGATCTCCGTGGGGGCGCCGGACGCCTCCGCCCGCCGGCCGCTGGTGGTCACCTCCGGCTGGTCGGGCGCGGACACCGCCGTACGCGACGTCGAGGCCGGCCGTACCGTCGCCGAGGGGACGTACCTGGCGCCCTGGCTGCTGACCGCCCCGCTGCTCTCGCCGAGCGCGGGCCAGCTGATCCCGCTGCGGTACGCCCCGAACAGCCCGGCGGCGGTGGAGTACGCGGCGGCGCTCGGCGCCCGCCTGCCCGGCGAGGTGCCGACCGCCGCCGGGTACGAGGCGTGGCGTACGGCCCGCGGTTCGGCGGGCCCGGCGCCCGCGAAGCTGTACGCCGCCGCCGTGCTGTACGTACCCGGCAGCGGAGGCCCATCGGCGGGCGGCGGCCATCACCACACCGCGTCCGCGAGCTGGCTCCCCAGCGGCATGATCGTCCCGGTCTCGCCCCTGGGCACCACCACCTGACAAGGAGCAGGACATGACGGAAACAGTCGCCGCGCCGCCGGTCCGGACCGCCAGAACCGCGCGCCCCGCCGCCCCCAAGCGCCCCGAGGGCCAGTGGGCACTGGGCGAGCGGGAGCCCCTGAACGCCAATGAGGAGTTCAAGGCGGCCGAGGACCCCCTCCTCGTCCGGGAGCGCATCGAGCAGATCTACTCCAAGACGGGCTTCGCGTCGATCGACCCCGACGACCTGCGCGGCCGGATGCGCTGGTGGGGCCTGTACACCCAGCGCAAGCCCGGCATCGACGGCGGGAAGACCGGCTCCCTCGCCCCGGAGGAGCTCGAAGACGAGCACTTCATGATGCGGGTGCGCAGCGACGGCGGCACCCTGGACGCCGCCCAGCTGCGGGCGATCGCCGACATCTCGATGCGGTTCGCCCGCAACACCGCGGACGTCACCGACCGGCAGAACATCCAGCTGCACTGGGTACGGATCGAGGACGTCCCGGCGATCTGGCGGCGGCTGGAAGAGGTCGGCCTGTCGACGACGGAAGCGTGCGGGGACTGCCCGCGCGTCATCGTGGGCAGCCCGGTGGCGGGGGTGGGCGCGGACGAGGTGCTGGACGCGACCCCGGCGGTGCGGGAGATCGCCGCCCGCTACATCGGTGACCCGTCCCTCTCCAACCTTCCGCGCAAGTACAAGTCGGCGGTGTCCTGGCTGCCGGACGTCCCGTACGAGATCAACGACCTGGCCTTCCTGGGCGCGGTCCACCCGGAGCACGGCCCGGGTTTCGGCATGTGGGTGGGCGGCGGCCTGTCGACGGTCCCGATCCTCGCCCAACACGTAGGCGTGTGGGTCCCTCTCCAGGACGTCCCGGACGTGTGGGTGGCGGTGGCCCGCCTCTTCCGCGACTACGGCTACCGGCGTCTGCGCGGCCGTGCCCGCCTGAAGTTCCTGGTCGCCGACTGGGGCGTGGAGAAGTTCCGCCGGGTCCTGGAGGAGGAGTACCTGGGCCGCCCCCTCCTCGACGGCCCGGCCCCGGCGCTCCCCCCGGCCCCGATCGACCACATCGGCGTACATCCGCAGCGGGACGGCCTGTCGTACGTCGGGGCCGCACCGGTCGCCGGCCGCCTGTCGGGCACGAAGCTCGCGGCCCTGGCCGACCTCGCCGAAACCCACGGCAGCGGCCGGGTCCGCCTGACCCCGTACCAGAAGCTCCTCGTCCTGGACGTGGCGGACCCGGAACCCCTGATCACGGACCTAGCCGAAATCGGCCTCCAGGCCCGCCCCTCCCCCTGGCGCCGCAACACGATGGCGTGCACGGGCATCGAGTACTGCAAGCTGGCGATAGTGGAGACAAAGGACCGCGCGGCAACCCTCATCACAGAACTGGAAAAACGCCTGGCCGGCGAGGAGGCAGCCCTGACCATCAACGTGAACGGCTGCCCCAACTCCTGCGCCCGCACCCAGGTCGCGGACATCGGCCTCAAGGGCCAGCTGGTGGCGGACGAGGACGGCCGCCAGGTGGAAGGCTTCCAGATCCACCTGGGCGGCACCCTGTCCCTGTCCGCGGACCAGGAGGGCGGCTTCGGCAAGAAGCTCCGCGGCCTCAAAACCACGGCGGCGGACCTTCCGGACTACGTGGAACGCCTCACCCGCACCTACCTCTCGAACCGCACGGACCCGTCGGAGTCCTTCACCTCCTGGGTCTCCCGCTGCGACGAGTCGTCCCTCCAGTAGCCCCCGCCGAGCCGACCGCATACGGGCTCGACCCATGAACCGGGTCAGGAGACGGCGCGGCACGCCGTATAGCATTGGAAATGGCATAATCGTGTCATGGCTGAAGACGACATCGACTTCCCACCCGGAGACGGCCCCAGCAGCGGCATCTCCGTTTCGCTCACCGCGGGCACCCTGCAAGCGATCAGGGACCGGGTCGGCAAGCGGGGCGTGTCCGCCTACCTCGAGAAGGCGGCCCAACGGCAGATCGAGCGTGACAACCTCGAGGAGCTGATCGCCGACTTCGAGGCGGTCAACGGTCCCGCCGATCCCGAGGCCGTGGCCGCCAAGCGGGCCAAACTCACCGGCGGCGCCTCCACCGGAGCCGGGGCGGCGGCGTGAGTGGTGCCTTGATCCTGGACAGCGAGGGCCTGGCCAAGGCCGTGCAGCGCGACCGGGAGATCCACGAGTGGCTCGCCGCCGCCCACGCCGCCGACCTTCCGGTGATCACCTCGGCCGCAGTGCTGGTCGAGGTGATCCATCCCCGGATCAACGACGCGGCGCTCAGATGGACGCTGTCCCGCCTCCGGGTCGAGCCCCTCACCCAGACCCTCGCCCAGTCCGCCGCCGCCCTGCTGCGCGCCGCCGGCCTGCACGGCCACAAGTACGCGATCGACGCCATGCTCTGCGCCACGGCCCTTGCACAGCCGGGCCAGGTCACGATCCTGACGTCCGACGTCGAGGACATCTCCATGCTCACAGCCGAGCACCCCCGCGTGACCGCCGAGAAGGTCTGACGTCACCGCGGGCCGCATGCCCCCCGTTCTGTTCTTCGCGGTCCTGCAAGGGGACCGCCCCGGGCCCGGCATGACTGTGTCCCCCTGCCGATCGGATGCATGAACCAGCCCACAGGCTGGTCGATTCGGATCAACACCCTGTGGCGTCTGTCCACTCCGAGATCTCCGCGGCACCCCGCCGGACAGCTTCTTCCTGATCCTGGGCGAGCTTCCCGCAGGCCACTGCGATGTCCGGCTCACCGTCCGTTCCCACGAGCGCGTCATGCACCCCGGTCTGCAGCCATTCAGCCTGGTTGTCGTCAGCCTCGGCAACAGCGAGAGCGATGAGCCTTGCGGCGGCCGCCGTCCCCACTCGGGCCAGGGCCTCTGCCGTCTGTCGAGTCACCGCCGTGTCCTCGACGTCCAGCAGCAGCCCCACCAACACTTCCGCAGCCTCAGGAACATCAGCAAAGGAAGCAAGGTCACGCCCGGCACGAACACGTTGCGTCCACGAAGGAGACGACGCCTCAGCCAAGGCCGCCTCCAACCCACTCGTCATCTCTGGCACGACCAGACCGTCTCATGCCCCACGAAGAAGATCGAACCTCGGGCCGCCGACGCCGTCCGGTGTCACGCCGGCTCGACGTTGCCGACGGCGGTGGTGAACTCGCGCCCGGACGCGCCCCGGATGTACGCGAGCTCCATCCACCGCTCGATCCCGGTGTCGGAGACGTTCTCGTTGACCACGGCCATCAGCTCACCCTCGACTCCGGACGCGATGTCGCGCACGCGCTTGCGCAGCAGAAAGGGCTCTCTGTCTCCGCCGGGCCGGGGACCGGAAGACTTTGTCTGCCCTTTACGGACATTCTTGTCCGCCGTATGAGGCCGGGGCTACGTTCGGCGGCATGGCCGGGAACGCCGTATTACGGGCACGAATGGCTGACCTGGGGCTCACCCAAGAGGAGCTGGCAGGTCAGATGAACGCCGCACTGCTGGAGATCACCGGCCGGTTCGGTGACGTCTCCGCCCGGACGGTGCGGAACCTGCTCAGCGGCAGCCCCTCGGGCCCCGTGGATCGGTTTCTACGGGCCGGCCGAGCTCGCGGCGCTCGCCGCGATCGTGCACGAGCTGCTCGGCAAGCACGCGCATGCCGAGGCAGCCTCTCACCGAGCCCTCGCCTCCCTGCCCCAGGAGCTGCGGCGGAACCGGTCGATGACCATCGCCCGGCTCGGCGCTGCCCAACTCCACCAGGGCGAGGTGGAACAGGCATGTGCGACGACGTGCACCATCTTCGAGCTGATGGCCGGTGACCCGCTCCCCGGCCGTCTCCGCACGATGATCGGGGACTTCCACCGGGCCTTGTTCACGGTCGTCGACCTGTGGTCGGGGCGCGAGAACTGGACGTGTGTCTCAGGCTGGGAAGACAGCGGGCCGGTCGGATACGCGTACGGATCGAAATTCAAGCCGGGCGGTTGGTGGAAGGGAACGGATCGGCCCAAGGGCGTGCGGGGCCGGATCTTCGCCCTGTCCGAGCTGATGGTGATACCGCAGTGGCAGGGCACCGGCAGGGCGCAACGGATCCATGACGCCCTGCTCCATTCGATTGATGTGGACTTCGCGACGCTCCTCGTGAACTCCACCCACGCGAAGGTGCAGGCCCTGTACGAGAGGTGGGGCTACGAGAAGCGGGACGAGGCCAGGCCCTCCGACGACTCGCCCGTCTACGCGATCATGGTCCGGGAACTGTAGCCGCGACACCCGAAGGCGGATCACATGACGCACCGACTAAGTCACTTCGCTCACGTGGAGCAGGCCCGCGGCCCGCTGATCGAGGCGTACGCCGAGGTCCGTGCGCCGCTGCTGCACCTGCCGAACTACTCGGTGCCGACCTTGGCCGAGCGTCTGGAGCGCTACGGCCGTACGCCGGGCTTCGCGGCCGTGCTCGCCTTCGACGCCGAGGAGCGGCCGGTCGGGTACGCCTACGGCAACACCGTGGAGGCCGGGGACCTCTGGTGGAAGCGGATCGGCGACCTGGACGAGGAGTACACCCGTGCGCCGACCCTGGCGCTCAGAGAGATCGGCGTGACGGCTCCTCACCAGGGGACGGGACTGGCCCGGCGGATCCATGACGAGCTGCTGGCCGGCCGCGCGGACCGGTACGCATCGCTCATGGTCAATCCGGCCGCCGGAGACGGAAAGGTCCAGCGGGTCTACGAGTCGTGGGGCTACGAGGCGATCGGTCCCGTCCAGCCCGCCCCTGACTCCCCCGTGCTCACGGCGATGGTCCGACCGCTGATGATGCGCCTGACGCGCGAGTGACCGGCCCAAGACGGCCGCCAGACGCCGAGGTGCGAGGAGCGCGTAGCGATCTGGTGCGCCTGGGTGCTCCGCGGGTCGCTCTGATCAACCTCTCGTGCGCATAGTCGCGCCCCCGGCCCGGAATCTCGACGTGCGGGCCCGGATGCCCGGCCGGCCCCCGGCCCCTCGCCGCATCGCTGAGAGCCCCGCCCCTCTCCTCCTGCCCCGTGACCGTTCTTTTGAGGGCTTCCCGGCAGTCCTTGTCTTTCCGGGGCGGGACGGCGTGTCAAGGGTGGCCGAAGGCCATCGCGTAGCGACGCGACGAAGGAGCGCCCTTGACAGGCCGGCCCGACACGGAAGGACGATGGGACTGACGGGAAACCCCCAAACCAGCTGCGAGACCGCCCAGTCGGCACCCCGCTCCCACACCCACCGGCCCGCAGACAAGGGGGCGGGTGGGCAACCACCGACCGAGCCCGGTACCTCGAGGGGGAGATGGCGGGCCCGCTCAGCCAGCCGCCACCTCCCCCGCCACGGCCTCCAGGATCACCTCCACACTCCGGTCGACGTCCTCCGTCGTGGTGCGCCAGTTGACCACCGAGACGCGCATCGCCGCCCGCCCCTCCCACAGGGTGCCGCCGAACCAGCATTCGCCGCTGCGCTGGATGCGGGCGATGACCCGGCGGGTGGTCTCGTCGTCGTCCCCGAAGCGGACCAGGAGCTGGTTGAGGACCACGTCGTTGAGGAGTTCGACCCCCGGGACCCCGGCAAGACGCTCCGCGAACCGGCTCACGTGCGCGCAGCAGCGTTCGACCAGGTCGGCCACACCGCTCCGCCCCAGGGAGCGCAGCGCCGCCCAGACCGGGAGGCTGCGGGCGCGGCGGGAGAAGTCCGGGACCCATTCGATGGCGTCGCGTTCGCCGTCGGTGCCGGGCGGGAGGTAGCCGGCGCGTTCGTTGAGCATGGCCGCGCGGTGGGCCTCGGGGTGGGCGATGACGACGATTCCGCAGTCGTAGGGGACGTTGAGCCACTTGTGGGCGTCCAGGGCCCAGGAGTCGGCGCGTTCGACGCCCTCGACGAGCGGGCGGAGCTTCGGGCTGGCCGCGGCCCAGAGGCCGAAGGCGCCGTCCACGTGGACCCAGGCGCCGTGGCGGTGGGCGATGTCGCAGATCTCGCCGACCGGGTCGATGGCCCCGGAGTTGACGTCGCCGATCTGCGCGCAGACGATCACCGGGCCGTCGATCCCCTCGAGGGCGGCTTCCAGCTCCGCGGGGATCATGCGGCCCTTGTCGTCGACGGGCACGTTGCGGATGCGCGCGGTGCCGAAGCCGAGGTAGCGGGCGGCGAGGTCGATGGTCATGTGGTGCTGGGCGCCGGCGACGACGGCCACGTCGGGTGCGCCGCCCAGGCCCTCGCGTTCCACGTCCCAGCCGGCTTCCGCGAGGAGCTTGTGGCGGGCGGCCGCGAGCGAGGTCAGGTGGGCCATGGTGCAGCCGGTGGGGAAGCCGACCGAGGCGTGGGCCGGCAGCCCGAGGAGTTCCAGGACCCACTGCGCCGCGACGTCCTCGGCCACGGCGATGGCCGGGGAGAGGTTGTAGAGGCTGGCGGTCTGGTCGTAGGCGGCGACCAGCCAGTCGGTGGCGATCGCCACCGGGAGCGTGCCGCCGGTGACGTAGCCGAAGTAGCGGGGGCCGTTGGCCGTGGGGATGCCGCCCTCGGCCACCGCGCGGCCGATGAGTCCGATGGTGTCCGTGGCCTCGATCGGACCGGCCGGCAGGGGGCCACCGAACATTTTCAGCAATTGTTCGGAGCCGGCAGTGGCACCCACCGGCCGATCGGCGAGACCCGCCAGATATTCGATGGCCTGCTGATAGGCCAATGCGAGAGGCGCACTGTCTGCTGTGGTCATAGCACAAAGCTAGGCGGCTGGTACTGACGTGCGACTGACCCAAATGGCCGGAACTCCCGAAGACTTGGACAGCGAGCCGTTGGACTGTATTACTTTCTCCTGTGGCCCTGGCCGATCCGGCCGGTCGGCCGCCGTCCGTGCCGAGTCATGAGTCATGAGACATGAGGAGTCCCGATGTCCGATGAGCAGACGCGCAAGGTTATCGAACAGTTCAACCAGGCGTTCCAGCTGCACGACCCCGGCCTGCTGAAGGACATCCTCGCCCCGAACTGCCGGCTGGAGAACTCCGGTCCCGCCCCGGACGGCACGAAGCACGTCGGCTATGATGAATGTCTTCAGTTCTGGACCTCGATCGCGGGCAACGAGCACATGACCTTCGAGGTCGAGGACGTCTGGACGGCCGGCGAGCGCGCCGTCTGCCGCTGGACCCTGCGCTGGGGCAGCGGGGCGCGGGACTTCGTACGCGGGGTGAACGTGCACCGCCTGGAGAACGGTCTCCTCGCCGAGAGCTTCGGGTACGTCAAGGGGTAGGCACCGCAAAGGACAAAGGGGCGGGGGCCGGAATTCCGGTCCCCGCCCCTCCTTTTCCCGCGCGTGCGGCCGGGGTCAGTCGGCGAGCTGGGAGACGATCATCACGCAGTCCTCCAGGGCCTTGGTGGCGTGCCCCTTGCCCTTCGTGTCCTCGACCAGCTGGGTGTTGCCGGGGACGAACGTGCGCCAGGTGCCGTCGCTGACCCCGCACTCCATCTTTCCGCTGACCAGCGTCATGATCTGGCGGCGCGGGGCCGGGTGGAAGTCGCCGAACCAGCCGGCCGGGATGTAGAGGTAGACGGCCTGCTTGGCCGGCACGCCCTCGGAGACGAAGAGCGACGGCGCGGGCGGGGCGAAATTGAGGGCCGTCACCTCCAGCGTCTCGTCCATGAAATGCGATTCGCCGTTCTCGTCGTTGTAGAGACGGGAAACGGAAATTTTGGCGGTCTCGGCGCTCACGGGAACTCCCCTGTGCAACTGGTGAAGTGAAGGAGGTCGATCGTCGATCGTTCTTCACTATCCCAGCCGTCACTGATGGGGCCCTGACCGATCGGCGTGACCGATCGGCCCCTCGGGCTGAATTCCCGTCTCAGAAATTCATCAGCAGCCTGTCAGCCGGCCCGTGCCAAGCTGATGGCAGAGAAAGGCCGTTGGAGAGGTACCCAAAGCGGCCGAATGGGGTCCGGCTCTTCGCCGGACGGGCTCTGCCCACGCAGGTTCGAATCCTGCCCTCTCCGCAGGTGCTCATCCCAGGCACGCGCATCCCGATACGACGACGAGGGATGCGCGTGCTTTGGCATGGGGGGCCCGTGCGTACGGACACGGCAGGGCCCCTTCCGCGCCCGTCTCGTCCCCGGCCCCGCGGAGCGAGCGCGTCATCACGCCCGTCCGCCCGCGGGTCCGCGTGACGAAGACGTATGTCCTTCCTCTTCCTCAACCGGCCTCAACCGGCCTCAACCCGGCGCGACCCCGAACACGGCGTCGTCTTCCCGAGGGACCCCGAGAGACATGGAGACGCAGTTGCCCACCAGCGACCACCCCAACATGCCCGCGATCCGCAGGACCGACGCCGCCGCGCTCGTGGAGGAGGTCTCGTCCTGGCTGACCGTGGACGCCGACGAGATCGACGCCAAGTTCACGGGCGAACGCTCCCGCATCGTCGAGGCCGTCACCGACATGAACGCCGCCGCCGTCGCCGGCCCCGGCCGCGAGGACGCCCACTACCACCAGCAGCTCCTGCTGTCGCGCATCTACCAGACGGTGATGCAGATACCCGACCGCCCCAGCGCCGAGGGCTCGGTGCTGCTGCACGAGGTCACCCGGCTGCTGGAGAACGCCACCCTCCAGGCCGAGGACGCCCACCTGGAGCCCGGCCTGCTGGAGTCGGCGCCCACCGATCCCAAGCAGTTCCTGTCCTGGCTCAAGGGCATCGTCCGCAAGCACCGCGCCTTCAAGCACCCGTACTACACCGACTTCATCAACCGCGAGGCGCGCAGCGAGGACCTGCGCACGTACGTCATCCAGGAGTCGCTGATCGACGGCCGCTTCGACGACTTCCTCGCGATGATGCAGATCGGCACGGTCGGCGCCAGCAAGATGGAGATCGCCGGCAACTACTGGGACGAGATGGGCAACGGCGACCCGGAGGCGGTGCACACCCACCTCTTCAACAAGATCTACGAGGTCTTCGACGTCCGCGCCGAGGACCTGGAAGCCGCCATGACCACCACCGACCTGCACTCGGGGAACCTCGCGGTGCTGCTGTGCCGCTACCGGCACCTGTACCCGGAGGCGGTCGGCTTCCTCGGGATGACGGAGTGGCTGGCGCCCGACCGGTTCCGCAACGTCGTACGGGCCTGGGAGCGCCTCGGCCTGCCGGAGGTCGGGATCACCTACCACCGGCTGCACATCACCATCGACTCCCAGCACGCGGCGGGCTGGTTCCACAACGTGGTCATCCCGAGCGCCGACTCCGCCCACATGCGCCGGGGCATCGCCCGCGGGGCGCTGTGGCGCGCCAACTCCTCCGCCCGCCACCTCGACGAGCGCCTGGAGCTGGCGCGGCCCGGCGCCGAGGGCGCGCTCGCGGAGCGCACCCCGGTCGCCGCGGGCTGAGCCGCCGTGTCACCGCGGGAGCACGGCTTCGCGCTCGTCGGGCTGGACCCCGTCCCCGGGGCGGTCGTGGCCGCTTTCGCCGAGCCCGCGTACCGGGTCGTGCGGCTGCGGATGTCCTGGACGGCGGACGACGACTGGCTCTTCCTGCCGGTCCCCTCGTACGAGGTGCCGTACGACGTTCCGTACGACGGGGCGGACCGGCGGCTGGAGGCGGGGATGGCGGCGCTGCTGCGGCGGGCCCTGGGCGGGCCGTGGCTGGACGTCCACGCGGACTGGCTGATCGAGCTGCACCGGGTCCGGACCGTGGCGCCGGCCGGGACCTCGGTCCCGGTGCGGCTGCCGGGGCCGCCGGGCGCTGGCGACGGCGGGTTCGGCCTGGTGGCGGTGGTGGGGCGGGCCGGGGCCGGGGCGGGCCGGGCGCGGCTGTTCGGCGCCGGGCGGACCACGCCCCTGCTGGAGGCGGCCCCGGTCCCGGGGCAGGGGCTGCTGTTCGACCGGCGTACGGTCACGCGCGAGCGCCACGAGCTGGCGGCGGGCCCGGCCGGGCCGGTGGTGCAGGACCTGCTGGTCGCCCACGTGTCCCGGTCCGCCGGCCCCGAGCCGGCCCTGCGCAGGCGTCCGATGCTGGTCCGCGGCCCGGCCGGCACGCTGCTGCGCACCCGCCCGGCGCTGCGCTGACACCGACCGGGCGGCGGGGAGCAACTCTCCCCGCCGCCCCTTCCGCGTGCGCGCGAAAGGGCCCCGCCGGCCGTGCCGGCGGGGCCCGCGCGAAAACCCCTACTCCTCCGCCGCGCGCAGCAGTTCGTCCAGGCGGGCGAGGTCCGCGTCGCAGAGGCGGGCGGCCTCCAGGTCGTCGGGGGCGGCCGCGCAGGCCTGGAAGCGTTCCACGACCAGCAGGCCCTGGGTCTCGATCTCGTCGGACGGCATCACGTACGACCTCCCTCTCAGACCGCGTTGCAGGCGCGGAAGACGTGGACCAGCCCGGGCAGGCTCGCGCCGTGCTGGAAGGCGATGTACTCCGGCAGCACGGCGGAGGGCGCCCACTTCTGCTTGTACTCCAGCTGCGTGCGCGCCGGGTAGATGTGCGCGCCGTGCTCCCAGAGGTGCTCCATGAACCAGTGGAAGCCGAGGCTGTGGCCCGGGAACTGCGGGGCCGTCAGCGAGGTGAAGGGCGTGAAGCCGAAGTGCAGCCAGCGGGTGCCCTCGGCCGTGAACACGTCGATCGCCGCCTTGTTGAGGGCCTCCATCACCCCGGGCGGGGAGTCCGGACGCCGGCGGCTCAGGTCGTGCATCCAGCCGGCCTGCGGACCGTAGACGGGGGCGTACGAGACGTAGCCGATCAGCTCGCCGTCGCGGACGGCGGCGAAGAGGCGGCGCAGGTGCTGGTAGCGGCCGCCGGTCTGGCCGACGAGGAATTCGAGGGGCTTGACGCCCTCGCCCTTGGTGGAGAGCCAGGCGGTGTCGAGTGCCGCGATCCGCTCGGCGTAGGCGTCGTACTCGACCTCCTTGATCTCCAGGCCGCTGCGCAGGGCGCGGGAGATCTTGTTGCGCAGCTGCATGAACCTGGTGCCGGCCAGGGTGAAGGTCTCCAGGTCGACGGCGTACGAGGCGCCCATCTGGTTCACGGTGAAGCCCTGGTCGACGTAGACGTCGGCGTCCGCGCCCTGGAGCTGGACGGACACGACCTCGCGGCCCTGCCCGGCGGCGAAGGCGGTGAAGCCCGCCAGCAGCCGGGCCCGGGGGCCGTCCGGTCCGGCGGGGGCGAAGGGGGCGAACGGGCCGCCGAACTGGACCAGGTAGCGGCCGACGGGGCGGTAGACGATCACCCCGGGGACGCCCGGGAGCCGGAAGTGGCTGTTCCCGTCACTGAAGGCGAAATACGCGCTGGGATTTCCCGCGTCCGCGTACTGCCGGATGGCGTCGAGCGCGACATCCGTATCCAGAACCGTTCCGGTCATTTCAGATCCATTCTCGCGCCGACAACTTCCTCACTTATGGCACGCGAGGCCATGCACCACAACCCCCGAACGGCCTTCCGGTCAGCTGCCGGTCAGCGGTGGGTCAGTTGAAATCGCTGGTCAGATGGGTGTCAGGCCTCAGTCAGATGGCGAGTGAAAGACTTCTCACCGCATATTGACTTTCGGATCACGGGGAATACCCGCCGGTCCGGAACGGAATTCCGAGACAGCCCGAGGAGAACACGGCGATGCGTTCCCTGACGACAGCGCGCGGGGTCTGCGAGCAATTCCACGCAGGCCTTCTCGACGCACTCGAAGAGCTGCCGCTCATGGCCCGGGAGGGCGCGGACAGCCCTGTGCTGGAGCTGTACCGCAAGCACGGCGGTCCCGGGCTGCTCGTACCGGCCGCGTACGGCGGCGCGGCCGCCTCCGCGCTCCAGGCGGTGCGGGTGCAGCGGGCGGTCGCCGCCGCCTCGCCCTCCCTGGGCGTGGCCACGGTGATGCACCACTTCACGGTGGCGATGCTGTTCCGGCTGGCGGAGGTCGCGGACCGGCTCACCCCCGCCCAGCTGAAGCTGATGTCGGCGGTGGCCTCGGACGGGCTGCTGCTGGCGTCCGGCTGGGCGGAGGGGCGTACCGACCAGAACATCCTGGCGCCGGCGGTCGTGGCCGACCGGGCCCCGGGCGGCGGCTACCTGGTCAACGGCTCGAAGAAGCCGTGCAGCCTGTCGCGTTCGATGGACGTGCTGACGGCCAGTGTGATGGTGGCGCAGGACGACGGGCGCTCCTCGCTGGCGCTGATGCTGATCCCCGCCTCCTCCCCCGGGATCGAGACCCGGCCGTTCTGGGCGACGCCGGTGCTGGCCGCCTCGCAGAGCGACGAGGTCCGGCTGACCGACGTGGAGGTGCCGCAGGACCTGGTCATCCACAGCACCCCCGAGGACGCCGAACGGCTCGACGACCTCCAGACGGCCGGGTTCACCTGGTTCGAGCTGCTCGCCACCTCCTCGTACGTGGGGGCCGCCTCCGCGCTGGTCGCCCAGGTGCTGGACGGCGGCCGCGGCAGTGCGCCGGAGCGCGCGCAGCTCGCGGTGCGGCTGGAGGCGGCGGTGGCGCTGGTGGAGGGCGCGGCCCGGTCCCTGGAGGACGGCACGGAGGGCGACGAGGCGGTCGCGGCGGTGCTCACCGCCCGCTACGCGACGCAGGACCTGCTGGCGCGGACCGTCGACCAGGCCGTGGAGATGCTCGGCGGGATGGCCTTCATCCGCTCCGCCGACGTGTCGTACCTGTCCTCGGCGGTGCGCGCCCTGGCCTTCCACCCGCCGTCGCGCGCGAGCGTCGCCGCGGAACTGGCCGGCTGGTTCGCCGGCGGTCCGCTGCGGCTGTCCTGACCCCGCAAAGCATCACGCAGCCCCGGCCCGCCGCCCGCCCGCACGTCGGAAGGACGACCCCTCATGGACATCAAGAACCCGGTGGAGTCACCGGTCACCTTCAACCTGCACCGCCTGGAGTACCTGGTCGCGTTCGCCGTGACGATCGGGTTCATCCTGTGGCACTTCACGGACATCAACTGGTTCGCGGCGATCGGCCTGTTCCTGTACATCGACCTGCTCGGCTACATCCCGGGCGCGATCGCCTACCGGCGCAGCGAGGACGGGCGGATCCACAAGGCGTACTACGTGCTCTACAACTCGATGCACAGCCTGCTCAGCGTGGCCGCCGTGGGCCTGCTGTGGATGTGGCTGATCGGGCCGGAGTGGGCGCTGCTGGCGCTGCCGTTCCACGTCTTCGGCGACCGGGGCGTCTTCGGGAACTTCCTGAAGCCGTTCGGGCTGCCCTTCGAGCCGGAGGACACTCCGCTGGTGCACCAGCTGACGGCCATGCTGAAGCGCCGCTCGGCGACCGGCGGCCCGGTCCCGCTGCCGTACGGGGAGCACCCCGCCACGATCGCCGCGACCGGCGCGGCCCCGGCCGTCGGGGCGCACCGGTGAGCCGCTACCCGGCCTGGCTGACGGACCGCTCCCCGTCGGTGTCCGCCGAGGGGTACGAGGACCCGGACGCGGCCCGGCTGGCGCTGCGCCGGCTGGCGTCGAGCGTGACGGTGCTGACCGTCAGCCGCGACGGCGTCCGGCACGGCACCACCGCCAGCGCCGTGGTCACCCTGTCGCGGGACCCGCTGGTGCTGGGCGCGTGCCTGCGGCCCACCTCCACCTTCGCGGGGATGGTCCGCCGGGCGGGCCGCTTCTCGGTGAACGTGCTCGGCGCGGCGCAGCAGGACGTGGCCCGCCGCTTCGCCAACCCCTCCCGCCCGCTCGGCGACGCCCAGTTCGACGGCTTCGACTGGACCACCGACCCGCTCACCGGCGCCCCGCTGATCGGCGGGAGCCTCGCCCACATGGCGTGCCGGGTGCTGGGCTGGCACCAGGTCGGGGACCACGACATGCTCCTCGCCGAGGTCACGGGCGGCTCCCACACCGTCGATTCCCCGATGCTCAGCTTCGCCGGCCGCATGCACAGCGCCTGCGTCACCCCCGCCGCTTCCGTCTCCGTTCCCGCTTCCCCCAGTGAGGTCGCGTCATGAACACCGCTTCGCAGATCCCCGTCGAGGCCGACTGGGACCGCGCGCCCAACCTGCTCGACGGGGCGCAGGAGATGACCCTGACCGCCGAGGAGTGCGATCTGGGGTACTGGCTGTCGGCCGTGGCGCAGGGGACCCTGCGCGGGCGGGCCGAGGCCGGGCACGCCGCGCAGACGCCGGCGCACATGCAGGAGGACGGGCCGCTGCGGCAGGCGCTCGTGCTGGAGCTGGGCAACCGGTCGCTGGCCGAGTCCCGGGCGGTGGACGTGCTCTCGCACTACGTGATCGGCGCGCCCGGGGTCGTGGAGCAGGAGTTCTTCACCACCCAGGTGGTCGACGAGGCCCGGCACGCGATGATCTTCCGCAAGCACCTGGTGGAGCTCGGGGTGCCCGCGGCGGGGCTGCTCGGGTTCATCGAGGAGCAGGGCGCCGACTACACCCGCCGGGTGCTGAACCCGATCGCCGAGTTCGCCACGGGCGTGGTGCGCGACGAGGGCGACTTCATCGGCGCGGTCGCGGTGTTCACGATCGTCATCGAGGGGGTGCTGGCGCCCGCCGCCGAGCTCAGCGAGCGCAAGTGGACCCTGCTGGACCCGGCGGCCGCGGAGATCGCGCGCGGCGCGTCCATCGACGAGATCCGCCACCTGACCGTGGGCAGCTCGATCGTCCGCGAGCACCTGGCGCGCAACCCCTCGTACCGGCCGCGGCTGATCGAGCTGATCCGGCGCGGCCGGCGGCTGTGGGACGAGCTGCCGTCGGAGGAGTTCGTGCTGGAGCGCGAGGAACTGTTCCAGCAGGGCATGTTCGCGCACTCCGAACTGCTGAAGGACTACGAGGTGTTCCCGGGCTGCCGGCTGCTGGAGACCACGCCCAAGCAGCGCTACGACCTCGCCGAGCAGTGGACGGACGACATGGCCGAGGTGCGGCTGCCGTACATGGGCGTCCCGGAGGCCGTCGACATCATCCGCAACCACCCGAGGTGATCCGGTGACCTCCACGATCCCCGTCACAGGGGACGCACGGGCCCCCGCCGCCGCGCCGGGGCTCCGCCGGACGCTGACCACCCCCCGGATCGTCTTCCTGGTGGTCGCGGCGGCGGCCCCGATGTCCGGGGTGGTGGGCTCGGTGCCCCTCGCCTACGCCATCGGCAACGGCGCGGGGGTGCCCGCGACCTTCGCCCTGGCCGGGCTGATCCTGCTGTGCTTCTCCGTCGGGTACGCGGCGATGAGCCGGCACGTGGTGGGCGCGGGCGGCTTCTACACGTACATCGGGCAGGGGCTCGGGCGGCCGCCGGCCGTCGCCGCCGGACTGACGGCCGTCCTCGCGTACACGGCGGCCGTCGCCGGGGTGGCGGGGGCCTTCGGGTACTTCGCCGAACTGGTCTCCGCCGCGCACGGCCTGCCGGTGCCGTGGCCGGTGTGGACGGGCGGGGCGCTGGCCCTGACGGCGGTGATGGGCTACCGGCGGATCGACCTGAGCGCCCGGCTGCTGGCGGTGCTGATGGTCGCCGAGGTGGCGGTGCTGGGGCTGCTGGCGCTGGCCATCGGGGTGCGGCACGGGACGGACACCCTGCCCGCCGAGGCGTTCCGGCCGGACACGGTCCTGGCCCCGGGGCTCGGGGTGGCGCTGATGTTCGCGCTGATCTCGTACGTGGGCTTCGAGGCGGCCGCGCTGTACGGCGAGGAGAGCCGCGACCCGAAGCGCAGCGTGCCCGTCGCCACGTACGCCTCCGTCGTGCTGATCACCGTCTTCTTCGCGGTGATCAGCTGGGCGGCGGTCGGGGCGGTCGGCGCGGACCGGGTCGCGGACACCGCCGGGAAGGAGCTGGGCGACCTGTTCTTCCACCTGTCGGACGACTACCTGGGCACCTTCGCGACGAGCGTGATGCAGGTGCTGCTGTGCACCAGCCTGTTCGGGGCGCTGCTCGGGCTGCACACCGCGGCGAACCGGTACCTGTTCGTCCTGGGCCGGGAACGGGTGCTGCCCGGCCCGCTGGCCCGGGTGCACCCCCGGCACGGCTCCCCGCACCGGGCGAGCGTGGTGCTGTCGGCGGCCACGGCCGCCGTGTGCGCCGTGTTCGCGCTCGCGGGGGCGCATCCGTACACCAACCTGGCCACCACGATGCTGGCGCTGGGCACGGTCGGGATCGTCGCCCTCCAGGCGGCGGTGGCCGTGGCGGTGCTGGTCTTCTTCCGCCGGCACCCCGAGGCGCACTGGTGGCGGACCCGGCTGGCTCCCGTACTGGCCCTGGCCGGGCTGGTGGGGGCGCTCTGGCTGCTGCTGGACAACTTCGCCCTGGTCACCGGGAGCACCTCGCCCTGGGTGAACCGGATCCCCTGGCTGATGGCGGGCGCCACCCTGGGCGGGCTCGGCCACGCCTGGCGGCTGCGCGCCCGCCGGCCGGACCGGTACCGGGCCATCGCCACCGCGCACGTCACCGACGAGGACTGAGGAGCCGTCATGCACGACCCGCACAGCCTGCTCCAGGAGGCGGCCGGGGCCGATCTGGCCCGCCGCGGACACACCCTGGACCGGGCCGCCCTGCGCGACCTGACCGAACAGCGCGCCCGGCTCATCGCCGAGCGGGACAAGCTGCGGGCCGAGCAGAACCGCTCCGCCCGGGAGAGGGTCCGGCCCGACGACGCGGCGCGGGCCCGGGCGGCGGAGGCCAAGGAGCGCCTGCGGTCGGTGTCGGAGGAGCTCCGGGCGGCGGAGGAGGGGCTCGGCGCGCTGCTGCTGGCCGTGCCCAGCCGGCCGTACCCGGACGTGCCCGACGGGACCGAGCAGGACCCGCCGGTGGTGCGCCGGACCTGGGGGGAGGTCCCCGGGTTCGAGTTCACCCCGCGCGACCACGTGGACATCGGGACCCGGCTGGGGATCCTGGACCAGGTGCGCGCCGCCAGGCTGTCGGGGTCCCGGTTCGCCGTGACCCGGGGGGCGGGGGCCCGGCTGGAGCGGGCCCTGGCCGCGTTCCTGCTGGACCTGCACACCACCGAGCACGGGTACACCGAGCACGGGGTGCCGCACCTGGTGACCCGGGAGACGATGACGGGGACCGGGCAGCTGCCGAAGTTCGAGGACGACCTGTTCCTGACGAACGCCGCCGACCGGGACCTGCTGCTGATCCCGACGGCGGAGGTGCCGCTGGTGAACCTGTACCGGGGGGAGACCCTGCGGGAGGGCGAACTGCCGCTGGCGCTGACCGCGTTCACGCCCTGCTACCGGGCGGAGGCCGGCTCGTACGGCCGGGACACGCGGGGGCTGGTGCGGCTGCACCAGTTCGAGAAGGTGGAGCTGGTGCGGATCTGCCGGCCGGAGGACTCGGCGGCGGAGCTGGAGCTGCTGACCGGGCACGCGGAGACGGCGCTCCAGCGGCTGGGGCTGGCGCACCGCGTGGTGGAACTGCGGGCCGGGGACCTCGGGTTCGCTGCCCGGCGCACCTACGACATCGAGGTGTGGCTGCCGGGGCAGGGCACGTACCGGGAGATCTCCTCGTGCTCCGACTGCGGGGACTTCCAGGGGCGCCGGGCCGGCATCAAGGTCCGCGACCGGGACGGGCGCAAGCGGTTCGCGGCGACGCTGAACGGTTCGGCGCTGCCGGTGGGCCGGACGCTCGTGGCGGTCCTGGAGCAGTACCAGCGCGCGGACGGCTCGGTGGCCGTGCCGCCCGCGCTGGTTCCGTACGCCGGCTTCTCGGCGATCGCCCCCGACGGTTCGCCGGTGGTCAGCGCGGAGTGAGCCCCGAGGGGGCCACGGTGGCGGCCGTGGCCCCGTCCGGCCAGGTCAGGACGGTGACCGGGGGCAGTTCGCGGGAGACGAAGGCGGTCATCGCCCACGGGCAGTCCTGCCGGGTCGGCTGGAGCGCGGTGTGGCCGTGCCAGGGCAGGGCGCCGTGGCCGGTGATGCCGCGCAGGCCGACGGAGCCGTCCGGGCCGAAGGCCAGGTCGACTTCGCGGGCACCGTCGGTCAGGCCGCGCCCGGTGGCCTTGACCGCGGCCTCCAGCAGGGTCCAGGCGTGGAAGAAGGTCTCGGGGCCGACCCCGTCCGGGACCCCCGGGTAGATGAAGGTGAGCACGTCGAGGCTGCTGGAGGCCGGGCGGACCAGCTCGACGTCCACCCCGATGGGTCCGGTCTCGGTGGCGCCGAGCAGGAGCAGGCCGTCGGAGCGGGACCAGCTGACGTGGGTGCCCGGCTGGTCGGGCAGGTAGGGCTTGCCGGCGGGGTCGTAGTGGATGCGCAGGTCGTGCGCGTCGAGGCCGAGGCGTTCGGCCAGCAGGCGGCGGACGGTGAGCCGGGCGCGGTAGAAGCGGTGGGCCGCACGCGCGTGGACGAACTCGGCGCCGCGCCGCAGTTCGTCCTTGGTGAGGCCCTCGGGATAGCGCGCGGTGATGTCGGTGGGGGCGACCTGGTCGAGGTCGACCAGCCATGCGTCCATCATTCTCCTTTCTCGGACACATCCCTGGCCCTGGGGCTACAGGGTGAACACCCTCGTGCGGGAGCCCGCGGGGTCGCCCGGCCGGAGGTGGAGCCGCCCGGCCGCCGGGAACACGACGGCCGCGGCGACCGTGCGTTCGGCGCGGATGTCGCCCCGGTCGGGGACGCGTACGGGGGGCCGTGCGAGCAGCGCGAAGTGGTCCTCGGCGCCCGCGTCGCCGGGGAGGGCGGCGATCCCTTCGCGGGCGGCGGCGAGGCGGCGGCGCGAGGAGTTGCGGGCGAAGACGTTCAGCTCGTCGGCGGGGGCGAAGTCCGGGTGGAGGTAGTGGTTGGTGTGGGCGAGGGCGCCGGGGGCGGCCTCGGCGACGCGCAGGTCGCCGTCGAGGTGTTCGGCGTACAGGACCCGCTCGTGGTCGCAGAGCATGAGGGAGCGGGAGCTGGACAGCGGCAGGTCGGCGAGGACCTTGACGGCCTGTTCGGCGGTGGCGGCCGTGTCGAGGAGGTGGCGGACGGCCAGGTACGGGGGGACGCCGGGGCGCCAGGTGCCGCCGAGGACCAGGTTGATTCCGACGGCGAGGCCGTCGCTGTTGACGCCGAGGTAGCCGAGGAGTCCGGCGAAGCTGAGCACGAGGGAGCGCCGGGCGGCGCCGGCGCGGGCGGTCTCCAGGACGGCGATGTGGGTGTCGAGGTTGCCGCTGAGGTCGACGGTCTGGGCGAGGACGGGCGGGCCGCCGGGGCCGGTGCGGGCGTACGTGGTGCAGTCGCCGCCGGTCCGGACCTTGGAGTACCCGGTCAGTTCGCGGCGCAGCTGGAGCAGCCAGGCCTCGTCCTCGCTGATCCGGGCCCCGTCGGCGAGGCCGGCCACTTCCTCGGCGAGGTCGGGCAGGGCCGCCTCGACCGTGTCCCGGTGGGCGGCGATCGAGGGCAGCAGGGCGGGCAGGGTCAGGGGCCGGTCGACGAGGTGGCCCAGGCGGGCGAGGCCGTCGTCGAGGAAGGCCCGCAGGGGGGCGGCCAGGGCCGCGCCGTGGGCGCGGCCGATCTCCCAGGGGGTGCCGGACGCCCGTATGTGGGTGACGCCGGGGTCGGCGGTCTCCTCGCTCATGCCGGTACGGCCTTCTTGGGACCGTGCGCGAGGAGGGCGCGGACGGCGGGCCATTCGGAGCGCAGGACGCTGTAGAAGACGGCGTCGCGGCGGCGGCCGCCGGGCATGTAGTTGAAGCTGCGCAGGACGCCTTCCTCGGTGGCGCCGATGTTGGCGAGGCCGCGGCGGGCCTGGGTGTTGAGCACGTCGGTCTTGAACTCGGCGCGTTCGGCGCCCAGTACCTCGAAGGCGTGCTCCAGCAGGAGGGCCTTGGCCCAGTGGTTGACGCCGCGGCCGCGGAAGTCGCGGCCGAGCCAGGACCAGCCGATCTCCAGGCGCCGGTCCGCCTCGGCCATGTTGCCGAAGCTCATGCTGCCGGCGATGCGGCCGCTGTCCTTGTCGGTGATGGTCCAGACGGCGCGGCGGCCGGCGGCGTGGTCGGCGAGGTTGGCGTCGAAGAAGGCCTCGAAGTCGGCGTCGGTGTCGACGGCGGCGACGAAGTAGCGCCAGATGTCGGGGTCCATGGCCACCGCCCGGACGCCCTCGCGGTCGGCCTCGGTGACGGGGGTGAGGCGGACCCGGTCGTTCTCCAGGACGGCGGCGGTCTGCTCGGTCCAGCTCAGGGCGCTCATGGTTCAGACTCCGGTGGTGGTGGCGTGGTGGTGGCGGGCGAGGGCTTCGGTGACGTCGCGCAGGGTCTTCATGTCGGCGAGGTCGTGTTCGGTGAAGTGGGCGAGGTCGACGCCGGTCTCCTCGCAGACCTCGGTGAGGAAGAGGACCTTGTTGAGGGAGGTCAGTCCGTAGGCGGAGACCATGTCGGCGTCGGGGTCCATCGCCTCGGGTTCGACCTCGGGGACCAGGACGAGGGAGAGCTGGTCGCGGGCGGCGGCCTCGATCGCCGCGTGGGTGTCGGTCGTGTCAGGCATGGATTCCGGCCTCCTGGGTGTGCAGCGGTGAGTGGTAGGCGGCCCGGATGTCGGGGCGCTTCGGCTTGTACTGGGAGGTCAGCAGGCCGCCTTCGATGCTGAACGGCGGATCGGCGACGACGACGCGGCTGATCCGCTCGTCGGGGGTGGTGGCGGCGTTGACGGCTGCGAGGCGGGCGGCGATGGCCCGGCGGTCGGCGGGCAGGGCGGCCGGGGAGACGACGGCGACGAGGTCGGTCTGGGTGGGGCTGAACAGGACGCATTCGGCGATCGCCGGGTCGGCCCGCATGAGTTCCTCGATGGGGCGGACGATGACCTTCTTGCCGTTGTCGAGGACGATGACGTCGTCGGCACGGCCGTGCACGAAGAGGAAGCCGTCCTCGTCGAGGTGGCCGAGGTCGCCGGTGCGGACGGTCCCGTCGGGTGAGAAGACCTTCTCGGAGTCGCCGGGGCGGGCGTACGCGTAGTGGTTGTTGACGGGATGGGTGCTGCGGACGCTGATGACGCCGTCGTCGCCGATCAGCACCTCCTTGCCGCGTACGGCCCGTCCGACGCTGCCCTCGCGGTGGGCGCCGGGGTGGTTCTTGGTGACGATGCAGGTCTCGTTGAGTCCGTAGCCCTCGTAGAGCGGCAGGCCGGCGGTGTCGTTGAAGAAGCCCAGTACGGCGGGCGAGGCGGGTGCGGAGCCGGTCCACAGGTAGCGGATCCGGTCCCCGAACAGGGTCCGGGCGACCTCGGCGGGGGTGCGGCCGGGGGTGCGGCGCAGCCGGGCCCCGATCTGGCGGCGGGCGCTCTCGTAGAAGGCCGGTACGCCCATGACGACGGTGGGGCGGACGCGGCGCAGGGTGGCGAAGGCGGCTTCGTAGGTGGTGATGGTGACGTCGTGGCCGTGGAGGAGGGCGGAGTACACCCAGTAGCGCTGCTGGAGGAGGGAGAGGGGCAGGAAGACGAAGAGGTGGTCCTCCGGGGTGTGTTCGAAGATCTCCTGGACGGCCTGGAGGGAGCTGTCGATGCTCCCGGCGGTGGCGCCGAGGCCCTTGGGGATCCCGGTGCTGCCGGAGGTGAACTTGATGGTGGTGACGTCCTCGGAGCTCCAGGTGACGGGCGGCAGCGGGGTGCCGGGGCCGTCGCCGCCGGTCAGCTCCCACAGACCGGCCATGGGGATCGTGTCGGGGACGCCGTCGGCGTCCTGGTCGGTGCAGAGCAGGTGGAGGCCGTAGCGGTCGATGAGTTCGGTGGACGGGGTGAACTTGCCGGGTTCCAGGCCGGCGGTCTGCGCGCCGAGGCGCAGGGCGGCGAGGTCGAGCAGGACCCATTCGAGGCTGTTGGCGGCGAGGATGCCGATGCGGTCGCCCCGGCCGATGCCGTGGCGCTCGCGCAGGTGGCGGGCGAGGCGGCCGGAGCGTGCGTGGAGCTCGCGCAGGGGGACGGTGCGGGTGCCTTCCAGGCGGGCTACGTGGAGGTGGCCGCCGGCGGGCTGTTCGGAGACGATGCGCCGGATCGTGTCGGGCACGGTGGTGTGTCGGCTGCGGGCCGGCTGTGGCTGGTCGCGCGGTTCCCCGCGCCCCTGGGGGGTCATCGGTCACCTGCCGGCATGAGGGCGGCGGCCATGGCGCGGACGGTGTCCATCTCGGAGAACTGGTCGAGGGTGATGGTGACCCCGAAGCGCTTGCGGGCGGCGGTCAGGATGCGGGCGGCCGCGATGGAGTCGCCGCCGAGGGAGGCGAGGGTGTCGAGGGCGCCGATGTCGGGGCGGCGCAGGACGGTGGACCAGATGTCGCAGAGGATCTTCTCGGCCTGGGTGGCGGGGGCGTTGCCGCCGCTCTCCCGCGCGGCGCCGTCCTCGGCGCCGAGCACGGCCAGCCGCGTACGGTCCACCTTGCCGTTCCTGGTGAGCGGGAGCTCCTCGTGCCAGAGGACGGCCGCCGGGAGCATGTAGTCCGGCAGGTCGGCGCGCAGGGCCTGGCGGATCTCGGTCAGGGTCGGGCGGTGGCCGGCGGAGGGGACGAGGTGGGCGATGAGCCGGTTGCCCTGGGCGGCGACGACGGCGCGGGAGACCTCGGCGAGGGCGGCGAGGCGGGTCTCGACCTCGCCGGCTTCGATCCGGTAGCCGTTGATCTTGATCTGGAAGTCGGTGCGGCCGAGGATCTGGATGTTGCCGTCGGGCAGGTAGCGGCCGAGGTCGCCGGTGCGGTACATGCGTTCGCCGCGCTCGGGGTCCTCGTGGAACCGCTCGGCGGTGCGCTGTTCGTCGCCCCAGTAGCCGCGGGCCAGTCCGGTGCCGGCGGCGTTGATCTCGCCGGTGACCCAGTCGGGGGCGTCGAGGCCGTCGCGGTCCAGGACGTAGGCGCGGTTGTTGGCGTTGGGCCGGCCGTACGGGATGGACTCGGTGCCGTCCTCGTCCTCGCCGACGGGGTGCAGGATGTTCCAGATGGTGGTCTCGGTGGGGCCGCCGAGGGAGACGACCTCCAGGCCGGGCATCATCTCGCGCAGCTGCGCGGGCAGGGCGGGCGGGAGCCGGTCGCCGCTCATCATGACGAGCCGCAGGCCGGGCGGTACGTCGCCGTCGGCGCGGGCCTGTCCGTGGAGCAGGCCGACGATGGCGGGGACGGAGTTCCAGACGCTGACCTGGTAGAGCCAGCACAGCTCCAGCCAGTGGGCGGGGTCGACGGCCCGGTCGTGGTCGGGCATGACCAGGGCCGCGCCGGCCGACAGTGCGCCGAAGACGTCCCACACGGACAGGTCGAAGTTGAAGGCGCTGACGGCCATGAACCGGTCCTCGGGGGTGATCCCGAAGCGGTCCTGGCAGTCGGCGACGACGTTGGCGACGTTGCGGTGGGTGACCATGACGCCCTTGGGGGCGCCGGTGGTGCCGGAGGTGTAGAGGACGTACGCGAGGTCGTCGGGGCTGGATCCGGGGAGCCGGTCGGGGAGTTCGGCGCGGCCGGAGCAGGGCCGGGTGAGGTCGAAGGCGGCCATGGAGCCGGTGGAGGTCCAGCCGGTGTTGGTCAGGACGCAGCGCACCTGCCCGTCGGCGAGCATGTACTCCTGCCGGGCGGCGGGCAGGCCGGCGTCCACGGGCAGGTAGGCGGCTCCGGCGAGGACGGTGGCGAGGATGCCGACGATCTGTTCGGGTCCGCGCCGCATGACGAGGCCGACGAGTTCGCCGCGGCCGACGCCCTGTTCGCGCAGCCAGGTGGCGGCGGTGGCGGCGCGGTGCAGGAGTTCGCCGTAGCTGACGGTGCGGTCGGCGGTGAGGACGGCGGGGGCGGCGGGGGTGCGGGCGGCCTGGGCGACGATGGCGTCGCCGAGCATCTCCTCGGGCCGCGGGACGGCGGTGTCGTTGGCGGCGGCGCGGCGCTCGCGCTGGGCAGGCGGCAGCAGGTCGAAGGCGTGGCGCTGCCAGGCGTCCTCGTCGGCGAGGGTGCGCAGCAGCGTGTCGTAGCCGTGGGCGAGGTCGTCGAGGAGGCCTTCGCAGAACAGTTCGTCGATGCCGTCGAGCTGGACGACGAGTTCGCCGTGCTGCTCCATCGCGAAGGCGTTGAGCCACACCTGGGGGGTCTGGCTGACGGAGAAGACCTCCTTGCCGAAGAGTTCCAGCGCGGAGCCGTCGACCTCGCTGCTGACGTGTCCGATGGCGCTGTTGAAGGTGAACGGCATGCGGGCGCCGGCGATGCCGCCGCGCCGGCGGGCCAGTTCCTTGAGGACCTCGATGCCGGAGAAGTGCCGGTGGTCGATGTCGGTGTGCAGGCGCGTCTGGAGGGCCTGGGCGCGGGCGGCGAAGGGCAGCGAGCGGTCGATCTCGGCCTCGACGAGGAGGGTGTCGGAGAACTGGCCGATGGCCTCGAAGACCCGCGGGTGGACGGGCGGCCGGTTGGCGACGGTGGTGGTGAGGGTGAAGCGCTCGCCGGCGCCCCAGGTGGCGAGGGTCTCGGCGTACGCGGCGAGGAGCAGCGCGGAGGGGGTCAGGCCCTGGCCGGCGGCGCGTTCCTTCAGGGCGGTCCAGGCGGCGCGGTCGAGGCGGACCTCGCGCTGGGTGAAGCGGGTGCCGGACAGGGCGGCGGGGCTGGTGCGCAGCGGCAGGTCGGGGTGGGGGGCGAGGTCGTCGGCGCGTGCCGTCCAGTACTCGCGGGAGCGGCGGGCGGGGGCCCGGTCGCGGGCGGCCTCCAGGGCGGCGAGGTAGTCCTCGTAGGGGAGTTCCTCGTGTACCTCGGCGGTGGGGTTCTGGTAGGCGTGCCACCAGGCGCGGAAGAACAGGAACATGCTGATCCCGTCCATGACGAGCCCGTCGTGGCCGACGTGGAGGACCGTCTTGTCGTCGTCGAGGATGGTGGCGTCGACGGTGAGCAGCGGGGCCTGGTCGGCGGGCAGCACCTGGTGGGAGCGCATCTCGCGCAGTTCGGTGCGGATCAGTTCCTGCTGGCGGGGGCTGTGGGCGCGCAGGTCGAGGACGCCGATGCGCGGGGAGGCGGCGTCGCCGTGCTCGGTGGCCTGGCGTTCGTCGGAGAGGAAGCGGGAGCGCAGGGCGCTGTGGGCGGCGACGACGGTGTCGAGGGAGCTCTGCAGCCGGTCGAGGTCCCAGTCGCCCTCGATCTCGTGGAAGACGTGGCTGGAGACGTCGCCGATCTCGAAGACTCCGCTGCGGCCCAGGTAGTAGCTGCGCTGGAGGGGGGTGAGGGGGAAGCCGGGGCCGTGTTCGGCCTCGCGGGCGAGGTGGGCGACGAGGGCGGGCTTGGCGGCCTTGACGCGGGAGATGAACTCGGCGTCCATCCGTTCGCGGTTGCCCTGGAGGCGCAGGTCGCCGTCGGCGAGGGCGACGGACAGTCCGCGCTCGGCTATCTCGCGCAGGATCTGGCGGGTGTTCATCGGGCCTCCCCCGAGGTCAGGGCGGCGACGGCGGCGGGCTCGGCGCGTTCGGCGATGACGGCGGCGAGTTCGGCGAGGGTGCCGCCGTGCAGGAGTTCGTCCATGGAGAGGTCGACGTCGAGTGCGTCGAGGATCTGGTACTGGACGGTGACGGCCTGGAGGGAGCCGGCCGCGAGCTGGGTGAGGGTGCGGTGGGCGATCTGCTCGTCCTCGCCGAGGCGCAGGGCGGTGCGGGCGATCCGGGTGAGCCAGGGCGTGAGGACGGGGTCGGCGTCGGGTGTGCCGCCGGCGTCGGGTGCGGGCCGGAAGAAGACGGCGTCGGCGAGGGCGATCGCGGTGCCGGGTGCGAGGAGTTCGACGGTACGCGGCCACGTGCCCGGGGCGTCCTGCCCGAGGGCGGCGGCGAGGCGGGCGGCGAAGCCGGGCATGACGGGGGCGGCGGCGTGCGCGAGGAGGCGGGCGGCGGCGAGTTCGAGGGCGACGGCGGTGCGGTTCTCGTCCTCCCAGCCGGGGGTGTCGGTGAGGAGGCTCTCGGCGCGGGCGAAGCGGACGGCGTCGCGGACGATCCCGTCGAGTTCGGCGGCGGCCTGGTTGAGGGAGAAGGCGTCCTTGCCGAGGGCTGCGGTGACGGCGCCGAGGCGGGTGCCGAGCCGGGCCAGGAAGGCGGTGTGCTCGGGGGTCCAGTTCCCGGCGTCGGGGGCGCGTCCGCCGTGGTGCTTGGCGGTGCGGGCGCCGAGGTCGGTGAGCCACTGCTGCCAGGTGCCGATGAGGGTGTCGGTGAGGGCGGCCTCGTAGGCGGCGCGCCGGAAGTCGGTGCGCAGGCCTTCGGGGCGGGTGGCGGCGAGGAACCAGCGGACGGCGTCGACGGTGTCGGGGGTGAGGATGTCCTTGCCCCAGATGGCGTGCCGGCGGCTGGTGGAGAACTTCTCGCCGTCCAGCAGGTAGAACTCGTTGACGTGGTAGTCGATGTCGGGGGTCCAGCCGGGGAAGGCGAGCCGGTAGAGGACGGGGTAGAGGACCGAGTGGTAGAAGCTGTTGTCGTAGCCGAAGAAGTGGACGATCTTCCAGTCGGGGGCGGGGGCGGCGGCCTGCCAGGGGCGGCCGAGGCGGCTGCCGAGTGACTGGATGCCGTGCAGGAACCCGTAGCTCATCTCGGGCCAGACCCAGATGACCTGGCCGTCGGTGTCGCTCTCGCGCGGTTCGACGCCCCAGCCGGAGGGGTGGGTGATCGGGATGTCGAGGCTCGGGCGGGCGAAGAGCCGGTCGGCCAGCTCGCGCAGCCGGGCCGGCACGCGGCCCCGCCCGTGGTGGTCGCGGACCTCGCCGGAGAAGGTGTGCAGGGGCAGGGTCCAGCGGGCGGAGGTGCCGCGCACCGGTGCCGCCCGGTCGGCGGAGCGGGGCTCGGCGAGGTCGGCGACGGTGTTGGGCTCGCCGCACTCCTCGCAGATGTTGCCGGAGGTGTCGTTGCCGCAGCCGGGGCAGCCGCCCTTGACGTCGGCCTCGTAGAGGTAGTCGCCGGTGCCGGCGTCGAAGAGGGCGTCGTGCTCGGCGACGGACACCCCGCCGGAGGCGGCGACCTTGGTGAAGAAGTCCTTCAGGCCCTCGCGGTAGCCGGGGTCCTGGTCGGTGACGGTGTACTGGTCGACGGGTATGTCCATCAGCCGCAGGGTTTCGGCGATCTCGGCGCTGTAGTGGGCGGCGGTCTCGGCGGGGGTGCGGCCGTCGGCGCGGGCGGCGCCGACCACGTAGCTCTGGTAGTCGTCGCTGCCGGTGAGGTGGTAGGCCTCGGCGCCGTTCATGCGCTGGAAGCGGGTGAAGGCGTCGGCGCCGAGGTAGGGGCCGCAGAGGTGGCCGAGGTGGAGGTCGCCGTTGGGGGTGGGCGGGGTGGAGAAGACGAAGACGGGGCGGCCTGCGAAGCCCTCGCGGGCGGGGGCGGCGGCGGAGGCCATGGCCCGTTCGGCGTCGCGCCAGTACTGGGTGAAGAAGACGAGGTCGCCGCCGTCGCCCGCGGTGTTCTCCAAGACGTGCGACTCGAAGGGTTCGAAGAGGACGACGGTGCCGGGGGCGGCGGGGTGGCGTTCGCCGTCGACGACGAACTCGCCGCGGCCGGAGACGATGACGAACAGCTCGGTCTCGTCGTGGTGGTGGCCGTCGGTGGCGCCGCCGGGGGCCACGCGGCCCCAGCCGGCGCCGGTGCCCAGGCCCTCCACGCCGCTCATGTCGATGCCGAACGCCTGCTCCAGGACGTCGGCGTCATAACTCGCGATGATCATGTCGTGGCCTTTCGCGGGGACGGGAGGGAGGGGATCAGGTCGGCGGCCCGGGCGGCGAGGGCCGGGGCCAGCCGGTAGCCGGAGCCGCCGGCGGCGCCCGCGAAGAGGAGCCGGCCGTAGGGGTCGAGGCGGGTGGCCAGCGGAGTGCCCTCGGGCCCGTACGCGTCGCAGAACACCCGCCCGGACCGGCAGTGCGCGGCCAGGGCCGGGGCGTAGCGGGTGAGCAGGGCGCGGGCTTCGCGCAGGTGGCCGGCGGTGACGGCCGGGCCGACGGTGGCGGGGTCGACGTCCCACTCCTGGCAGGTGTAGCTGAAGAGCCAGTGGCCGCGGTGGTGGAAGGGCAGCAGGAAGGCGTCCTCGGTGTGCAGGACGAGGGCCCGGTCGCCGGGGGCCGGGGGCACTTCCACGTGCAGGGCGACGATCTTCTTGACGCGGGCTCCGAGCGGGGCGACCAGCTCCCGCCAGGCGGGTTCGGCGAGCCAGGGCCCGGGGGCGATGACCACGTGCCCGGCGGTCAGGGTGGCGCCGCCGGTCAGGGTGAGGCGGGCGCCGCCGGGGCCGGCGGCGACGGTCTCGACGGCGACGCCCTCGCGGAAGGAGACCGCGGGGCGCAGCTCGGCTGCGAGGAGCTGGGTGAGGCCGTGGACGTCCGCGTACTGGCAGCCGTCGCCCTCCCAGGCCCCGAAGTCCCGCGGCAGCGCGGCTGCGGCGGGCGGGAGTTCGGTGGTCCAGCGGAGCTTGGCCTCGGGGAGGTAGACCTCGCGGAGCCGGTCCTCGGCGGCCTCCGGTGCGAGGACGGTCATGCCGAGGGGGTGGATGGGCAGGTCGGGGCGGGCGGTGTGGAGGTCGGCGTAGAAGCGCTCGCTCTCGGCGGCCATGGTGCGGACGGTGTCGTTGGCGCCGCGCGGGAAGTGCAGTCCGGCGGAGCGGCGGGTGGCGCCGGAGCCGATCATGTCGCGGTCGAGGACGGTGACGGTGGCGGCGGGGTCGCGGGTGAGGATCTCGCGGGCGATGAGGACGCCGAGGATGCCGGCGCCGACGACGGCGACGTCGGTACGGGCCCCGGCGGGGCCGCCGCTGCGGGCGGCGGCGGTCCGGTAGACGGCGGGGTCGGTGGGGTCGCCGGCGGTTGCGGCCGCGACGGGCACCGGGACGGCGGCGGCGGTTGCGGCCGCGGCGGGTATGGAACCCGCGGCGGCCACCGGGGTGGTGGCGGTCCCGGCCGCGGCTGTCATGGGGTTGGCGGCCTGGTCCGTGGCGAGGGTGCGGCAGGCGCGGGTGCTGTCCGTGTTCATCAGGCGGTCCACCGTTCTTCCTGGGGGGCCTTCGAGGACCATTCGATGAAGGAGGCGAGCTGCTCGTCGCCGCGCACTCCGCACAGCCGGTCGGCGATGCGCCGGCTGCGCCAGGCGTTGAGGCTGAGGTTGGGGTCGGCGAGGCCGCGCTGGCCGCGGACCCCGTTCTGTACGAAGACGCGGCGGTCGGCGGGCCCGTCCCAGCGGACGGCGTAGTCCTCGTCGACGCGCAGTTCCTCGCCCTCGTGCTCCAGGCGTGCGGTGAGGGGGGCGAGGAAGTCCATGGCGGCGGGCCGGTAGCCGGTGGCCCAGACGATGACGTCGGCCTCGAACTTCTCCACGGACTCGGGCTCGCCGGTGTGGCGGGCGCAGACCTCCCAGCCGCCGAAGGGGCCGGGGCTGACGTCGAAGACCTCGCGGCCCGGGTGCAGGGCGACCAGGTCCTCGTTGCCCTCGACGAACCGGTGGCAGTAGATGGTCTGGTAGATCTCGCGCAGGGTGGACTCGGAGATCCCGTCGCTGGTCAGGACGTTGCGGGAGTTCAGCGACTGGCGGCGCTCGCGGGGCAGTCCGTAGAAGTAGTCGGCATGGCTGGGCATGTAGTAGTCGTTGGTGAAGGGCGAGTCGTCGATGGGGAAGTAGTTCTGCCGCCGGGAGATCCACGAGACCCGGCGGGGCAGTTCCCAGCCGCCCCGGGAGATCAGGTCGAGGAAGGCCTCGGCACCGGACTGGCCGCCGCCGATGACGACGACCCGCTTGCCGCCGACGTCGCGCGCGGCGTGGACGTAGTCGGCGACGTGGAACTGGGTGGGGCCGAGCAGGTGTTCGCCCTGCGGCGGGACCCAGGGGCGGCTGCCGACGCCGGCCACCACGTTGTCGGCGGTGACGGTGCGCCGGTCGGTGCGGACCGTGAAGACGCCGAGTCCGTCGTCGAAGTCGACCTCGCGGACGGCCTCGCCGAAGACGACGTTCTCGTTGCGGCGGCTGGCCCAGGCCAGGTAGTTGCGGAACTCCAGCCGGGGCACGTCGTCGAACTGGGCGTTGAGGAAGTGGTAGACGCGTCCCTTGGCGTGCAGGTACGACAGGAACGAGAAGGGGTTGGCGGGGTCGGCGAGGCTGACCAGGTCCTTGAACTGGGAGACCTGGAGGGTGCTGCCGGGGATCTGCTGGCCGTCGTGCCAGCCGAAGGACTCCTTGCGGTCGAGGAAGAGATTGGGTACGTCCGGCCTGCCGTGCAGCAGGGACGCCAGGCTGAGGTTGGCCGGGCCCACGCCGACTCCCACGCAGCGGAAGTGCATGGTGCCCGGCCGGAAGCTCTCGTGCCCCATTGTCGGAACCTCTCGTTCGATTCGGTGTGTGAGGTGAGGGAGGGAGGGGTGGGTGGGGTGGGAGCGCTGGGCCGTGTCGGCCGTGCGCGCGCGGGTACGGCGGTCAGGCCGGTATTCGTGCGGCGGTGGAGGTGGTTTCCGCGCGGGTCCCGGCCAGCCCGTGGGCGCCGAGGAAGGCCAGCCAGCGGCCGGCCTCGCGGGGGGCTTCGGCGGCGCGGCTCAGCCCGGCGGGGAGGGCGCCGGCCAGGATCCGGGTGACGCCGTAGGCGACGGGGAGGGAGACGCAGCGGGCCATCGCGGATTCGGCGCCGTCGCCGGTGAGGTCGAGCAGCCGCGAGCCGCGCCAGCTCTCCCCCGACCTGGTGCGCAGTTCCAGGGAGACGGAGAGCACGACGCGGTCGCGGTCGGCGGGGGTGGTGGGGTGGCGGGCGGCGAGTTCGGCGGCGAGCTCCCGGACGGCCCCGGCGTCCCCGGCGGCGACGGTGTCGAAGACCTGCTGCCAGGCGGTGCGCCAGCCGGAGTTGCGCACGGTGCCGCGTACGAAGGTGTCGAGGTGCCAGTAGTACGGGATGCCGTACTGGGCGACGAAGGGGAGGCTGTCCCGGTTGGGGTAGACCTCGAACTCCTCGCCGCCCAGGGTCAGGGCGCGGGTGGCCTCCCACGGCCGGGCGGCGGTGGCCTCGGCGCCGTCGGCCACGTACCGGGCGGGGGTGCCGAGGGCGGCGAGGACCCCGTAGGGGGCCCAGCTGAAGCGGTAGCGGAAGGCGTTGGGGACGGCCGGGACGCCTCCGCAGTAGGAGGTGAACACGGCGGTCGCCGGGGAGGGTCCGACGGCCTCGCGGGCGCGGGCTACCAGGTCGTGGGCCATCAGGTGGTCGATGCCGGGGTCGAGTCCGGCTTCGGTGAGGACGACGGTACGGGCCTGCGCGGCGGCCCGCCGCGCCTGCTCGGCCAGCTCCGGGGTGGTGTAGCTGGTGCAGGCGAAGTGGGCGCCGCGGTCGGCCGCCAGGCGCAGCAGCGCGGGGTGTTCGGCGGCCGGGAGCATGGAGACGAGGACGTCGCCCGCGCCCGTCTCCGCCGCCAGGGCGGCGGGGGTGAGGGCGCGGACCTCGGCGCGGCCCGCCAGGCCGAGGGCGGCCAGGCGGGCGGCGGCGCGTTCGGCGGTGCGGTCCCACAGGACCACGCGGCGGGCGCGTTCGCAGACGAGGGAGAGGCCCGAGCGGCCGGTGGACAGGCCGGTGCCTATCCAGTGGACGGTGCCGGAGGCCGGCGCGGCGGGCTGCCGGTCAGTGGTCAAGGGGTGCCTCCTGGGCTTCTACGGCCGCCTCGAAGGTGTGCAGGGCGCGGGCCCAGACGCCGTCCCACTCGGCCAGCCGCAGCAGGTGCGGGGTGAGTTCGGCGGAGAAGGCGGTGGCGGCTTCCACGGGGAGGAGGGAGGGGAGGTTGTCGATGGCGATGAGGTCGAGGGGGCGTTCGCCCTCGCGGAGGGTGCGGACGGGCTCGGTCCAGGTGGTGGTCTCGTCGTAGACCGGCAGGACGTTGCAGTCGGAGGTGACGTCGCAGGTGACGTCGCTGACCAGGGAGAGCAGGCGCTCGGGGTCGTCGAGGTCGGCCTTGGTCAGGAACGGCGGCACGGGGGTGGTGGTCAGCACGGTGTTGACCAGCAGGTCGTGGCGGAGGAGGGCGGGGCGGTCGATGTTCCGGGTCTCGGCGAGGTCCCAGCGGGTGGGCTCCAGTCCCGCCCGGACGAGGGCGTCGCAGGCGCCGCGGCCGCAGCGGCCGAGGGCGCCGATGACGAGGGCGGTGGTGCCGGTTGCGGGGGCTCCTGCGGCGAGGAGGGCGTCCAGCGTGGGGCGGTCGGTGGGGCGCAGGGGGGCGGTGAGGGCGCCGCGGTGGTGCAGGACGGCGAGGGCGGCGCCGACGTAGCCGGCCCAGTAGCCGAACGCGGCGACGCGGCGGCCGGCTTCGTCGGTGAGGTACTCCATGTCGAGCAGGGCGCCGCCGCCCGCGGTGAAGCGGGCGAGCAGCTCTCGGGCGCCGGCCTGGCCCTTGTAGGCGTGGCCGAAGTAGATGTGCCGGTGGCGCAGGGCGGGGGCGTCGGGGCCGGCCGGGAGTTCCTTGAGGCCGAGGACGTACGCGTCGTCGGGGGCCTGCTCGTGCCAGGAGGCGGCGGGGGCGGTGGCGCAGCCGGCGGCGGTGTAGGCGGTGAGGGGAAAGGCGCGGCGGTCCGACTCCTCGACGGTGACGCGGATGCCGGCCTCGACGAGGCGGGCGGCGTCCTCGGGGGTGAGGGGGGCCCGGCGCTCGGTGGGGCGGGCCTCGTGACGCATCCAGAGGTGAAGGCTGTCCGACATGATGCGGTTTGTCCTGTCTGAAGGCATAGGGGTGACCGACCCCCGGCCTGATCGCGGTTGCGGGGGCTGCGTCGGCTTCCGTCGGGGACGGCCCGCGCGCTAGAGGAGCGGGATCCGTGCGTTCGCCAGCGGGCGGTAGGCGGGGGTCGCGGTGGTGCCCAAGCCTGCCGCGCGCAGTTCGGTGACGACGGCGCCGGCGAGGGCCGTGGCGAGCTCCGCACCCGGGCAGCGGTGGGCTGCCGCGCCGAAGGTGAAGACGGCCGGATTCACCCGGCCGGGGGTCAGCGCGTGCGGGTCCGGGTTGACGGCGGGGTCGCGGTTGGCGGCTGCGAGGAGGACGAGGACCTGCTGCCCGGGTTCCACGGTGGAACCGGCGTACGCGAAGGGTTCGGCGGCGAAGCGGCGGGTGTTCTGGATCGGCGCGTCGTGGCGGACCACCTCGCGCACCAGGGCGCCGGTGTCGGTGCCGTCGGCGCCCCGGGCGAGGGCGACGAGGGTGTTGCCGATCAGCCCGGCGGTGGCGTCGTAGGTCTGGGAGAGGAAGCCGATGGCGTTGGACAGCAAGGGCCCCGGATGCGGCCACCCGTCCCGCTCGGCGGCCGCGACCAGTTCCCGCAACAGCCCCTGCGCCCGGCCCTTCCGGGCGGAGTGCGGGGCCCCGGCGGCCGGGCAGTCGGCCCCGGGCGGCGCCGACTGCCCGGCTCCGGCTCCGGCTCCGGCTCCGGCTCCGGTGGGCGCGGCCTGCGCCGAGGCCAGCGCCGGGCCGAGGAGCCCGCGCAGCCGCTCCGCCGCCACCACGGCCGCCTTCTGCTGCTCGGGCGTCGCGGTGGCGGGAATGCACTGGACGAAGTCACCGATCGCGCGGGCCGCCTCCCGGTCCGCCCCGTCGGTGAGGCCGCTGAGGGCGGCCACCACCCGCGCCGGGACCCCGAACATCAGCTCCTCGTACGGCACTTCACCACCCGCCGCCAGCGCCTCGCGGGTGAGGCGGGCCGCCAGCGAGGCCGCGTACGCGGTGTCCGCGCGGGCCAGCGCCCCGGCCACGACCCCCTTCAGCCGGGCCGCCGGGGCGCCGTCCGTCATCCGTACGAGCTCGCCGAACACCTCCCCGGCCGCCGTCCCCGCGATCCCGGCCGGGACCGGCTCCGCGACGGGCCGCACCCGCAGCGCGCCGCTGCCCAGCACCGCGCGCACCGCGGCCGCGTCGGCGGCGACCCAGGCCCCGAGCGCCTCGTCCCAGGCGAAGGGGCGCTCGGCCACCAGGCGCGCGTAGTAGGGGTACGGGTCGGCGAGCCGGACGGCCTCGACGGGACTGCTGACGGTGGTGGTGCTCACTTGAAGACTCCCCTTTTCGCGCCTGAACCGGCGCCGCTCTCGCGGACGTGGTCGCCCGCCGTTCTGGTTGCTCGGTCGATGGTCGCGGTGATCGCCGTTTCCCGGTGGCAACCGCTCGTACCGGCTCAGGCGGCCGCAGCGCGCGCGGCCCGGCGCATGTCCAGGGACCCCGCGATGGCCATCCTCAGCACCTCGGAGGTCCCCTCGTAGATCCGCAGCGAGCGGATCTGCCGGTACAGGCGTTCGGTGACCGAACCCTCCACGATGCCCGCCGCGCCCAGGAGTTGCACGGCGTTGTCGACGACGCCCTGCGCGGCCTCGGTCGCGTGGACCTTGGCGATGTTGGAGTGCCGGGCGAACCGGCGGCTGCCCCGGTCGGTCTCCCAGGCCGCGCGCGCCACCAGCAGCGCGGCCGCGTTCAGCTGGACCTCCATGTCGGCGAGGGAGGCCTTGACCAGCTGGAGGTCGAAGAGCGTGGCCCCGTACGCCTCCCGCGCCAGCACGTGCGCGAGCGCGGTGTCGAAGGCCCGCCGGGCGAAGCCGAGGGCCGCGGCCCCCACCGTGGTGCGGAACCGCTCCAGCAGGTCGACCGCGACCACGAACCCCTTCCCGGGCCGCCCGAGCACCGCGTCGGCCGGCAGCCGGCAGTCCTCGAAGGACAGGTGGGCGAAGGAGCGCGGGGCGATCGCGTCGATCCGCTCGGCCCGCAGCCCGGGGGTGCCGGCCGGCACCAGGAAGGCCGAGAGGCCCAGCGGCCCCGGGCCCTGTCCGGTGCGGGCGATGACCACGAACACGTCGGCGATGGTCCCGTTGGCGATCCACGCCTTGCGGCCGTTCAGCACGTACGAGCCGTCCCCGTCCGCGTCGCGCACCGCCTCCAGCCCGACCGAGGCCACGTCCGACCCGGCCTCCTTCTCGGACACCGCGAAGGCCCCGATCAGCGTCCCGGCGGCCATCCCCGGCAGGTAGCGGCGGCGCTGCGCCTCGCTGCCGAAGCGCAGCAGCGGGGTCGCGGCCAGCGCCTGGATGGAGAAGGCGAAGTCGGCCAGGTCCTCGGCGTACGCGAGGGCCTCGCGGCGCAGGCACACCGCGCGGAAGTCGTCCACCGGGGCGCCGCTCGGGTCGAGTTCGCTCAGCCAGCCCGCCGCGCCGAGGACGCGTACGAGGCGCCGTCCGGCGGCGTCGGGGTCGAGGGCGCGGATCTCCTCCCACAGCACCCGGTTGCTGTCGCACCAGGCGCCGGCCTCGGCGGCGAGGCGGCGGTGGGAGTCCTCGTAGAAGGGCAGCGCGAGGACCTCGGGGTCGAAGCTCGTCGTCATTTCCATCGCCTCGCTCCTCAGATGACCAGGTCGGCGGGGGTGGCGGCCCCGGAGGCCGCCCCGGAGGCCGCCTCGGCGCGGACCTTCCTCACCAGGGCGTGCTCGATGAAGAAGGCAAAGGAGGCGTAGCCGCGCCAGATCCGGCGCCATTCGCGCTGGACGGCCTCCTCGCCGGACAGGTGCCGGACGTCGTCGAGGTAGGCGACGACGATGTCGGCGGACTGGCGGGCGTGGCCCGCCGAGAAGTTGTCGATGGACAGGTGGGCCTCTTCGTAGGAGACGTCGAGACCGTGCCGGCGCAGTTTCTGGATCTCGTGCAGCCGCACCGCGCCGAGGCCGAACATCTCGATGCCCAGGTTGTAGCCGAGGATCTCGTTGTAGAGGCTGTCGGGGAACAGCGACAGGCACAGCTGGTGGATGGAGAAGCCGTACAGGTGGTCGGGCAGGTCGCCCTGGTGCAGGAAGGCCTCCTGCCGGATGTGCGGCAGGTCCATGTCCATGCTGGCGAGGACCTTGTGGATGATCGTGATGTGGTTCTTGTCCATGTCGCCGCGGCCCATCTCGTCCGCGTAGATGGAGAAGAGCATGTCGTCGCTGCGCCGTCCGCGCCGGCCGAGGTTGCCGACGCGGTGCGCCCAGGCGCCGTCGATGAGGCTGCCGAGCGCGTACGTGGACTGCTCGAAGACGACCTCGTCGCGGGAGGGGATCTCGGTGAGCGGCTCGTACGGGTCCACGAGCTTGTCCCAGTAGATCCGCTCGACCCGCTCCAGCAGGGCCTCGGGCGTGTACGTGAACCAGGACGCGTCGGTGAGCAGCCCGGCGGCGCCGTGCTCGAAGAGCAGCTCGGCCTCGGCGAGCCCGGCTTCGGCGCGGGCGCGGGCGGCCGGCAGGACGCCGGGGTGGCGCTCGAAGTTGACGAGGCGGTGGAAGAACCGCCGGTGGTCGCGGGTGTCGGCGAGGCCGCCGGGCCCGTCGGGCTCGCGCAGCAGGAGCCCGGCGGGTTCGGCGTCGGCGAGGCGTTCGCTCCAGGCGCGGGCGGCGGCCTGTCCGGCGGTGGTGGGGACGAGGTCCGCACCGGCGGGCTCGCCGTCGGCGACGGACCGCGCCCAGGCGGCGAGGACGGCCGCTTCCCGCTCGTCGAAGATGCCGAACATGGGGCCGCCGAACTTGATGGACTTCAGGAAGCGGCAGGGGCCGCCGTCGCGTGCGGGCCGCAGCTGCCGGGCGGTGCGGAACTCGCGGACGAAGGCGGCGGCGTCGAGCTGCCCGCCGTCCAGCCAGTCCGTGAGCTTGCGGGTGCCCAGGCGCACCGCGCGGTGCTGGCGGCCGGCGTGCGGGGCGTGCCGCTCGACGATCCGCGCGACCCGGGCGTCGAGGGACAGCCCTTCGTGCCAGGCGGCGAGTTCGGCGAGGGCTGCGGCGTGCTCGCGCTCCAGGCGTACCAGGAGGCGTACGGCGGCCAGTGCGCGGCGGCGGTCCTCGGGCCCGGTCGGTGACCGCCGGGTGTAGGAGAGGTACGCGGCGAGCAGGGGGCGTACGTCGCTCTCGGCGAGCACCGGCTCGCCGCCGAGCAGGAGTTCGTCGGTGCCGAGGGCGTGGGCGGCGTAGTGGACGCCGACGACCTCGGGGAGGTGGGACGCGGGCAGCCGGGACAGGGCGAGGCGGAAGGCGCCGTGCAGGGCGGTCAGGGGCAGGGCGCCGGCCTCGTCGAGGAAGGCGGCGGCCTCCACGCCGGGGAGGAAGACGCCCTGCGCGACCAGCGCCCGTCGGCGGCGCGCGGGCAGCCCGGCCTCGGCGGTGCCCTCGCCCTGGAGCCGCCAGTGCTGGCCGAAGAGGCGGCCGACGATCTCGGCGGGCTGGGTGGCGGCCTGGGAGAGGGTGTCGAGCCAGCAGCCGCCGGTCAGCGCGAGGGGGGCGCGCTGGCGCAGGACGGCGCCGCGCACCTCCGGGTCGGGGTGGGTGCGCAGCGGGGCGAGGACGGCGGCGAGTCCGTCGCGGGCGGCGAGCACCTCGGCGGCGACGGCGTCGGCGTCCTCTTCGTCGGCGGCGTCGGCGTCGGGGGCGGTCAGGAAGGCGGCGAGGACCCGGCGGGCGGCGAGCAGGACGGCCTCGCTCTCCTGGTCGGAGATCAGCCGGCGGAACAGGCCGGCGGGCGGCTCGGCGGTGATCCGGGCGGCTTCGTCGGCGCCGGCCGCCGAGGCCTCGACGGGGCCGGCCGGGAGCGAGGTGGTCAGGTCGGGAAGGGCGAAGGCGGGGGCGTAGAAGCTCCGCGCCATGTCGAGAGAGGTCTCCTCGTCGGGGGTGATGGGCGCGGTCATGTCAGTGGTCCCCCAGCTGTGCGGTGGCCGGTGCGGTGTCCGGTGCGGTGTCCGGCGTGGTGTGGTGCGGGAGCTTGCGCAGCAGGACGCCGATCCGCACGCCCGGGACGCTGGACGCGAGGAGGTAGTGCCCGTGGGGCTTGAGGGCTCCGGCGGCGTCGCGGTCGACGAGGTTGATGAGCGGGTCGGCGGCGAAGCAGTGGCCGACGCGCGGGATGTTGTCGAGGAAGAGCTGCTCGCGGGTGAAGCCGGCCTGGCGTTCCTTGAGGACGACCAGGGGCTTGTAGAGGTTGGCGTGGAGCACGCCGTGGATGTCGCCGATCTTCATGCCGGCCTCGTCGAGGATCCGCTCGTTGACCTCGCGGGCCAGGTCGGAGCTGATCTCGTTGGACCAGTCGAGTCCGGCGGGGTCCTGGGCGCCGGCCCCGGCGACGATCTCGTACGCGTCTGGGCCGAGGGGGTCGGCGCTGACCAGGCAGGAGGCGGCGCCGTCGGTGAAGAGGGCGAAGTTCTCCATGCGGACGGCCTCGTCGGTGACCCGGTCGGCGGTGATGACCATGACCCGGCGGTGCATGCCGGAGGCCACGTACGCCTGGCCGGTGCGGATGCCCGCGAGGAGGTTGGCGCAGCGGCCGAGGGTGAGGCCGGTGAAGGCGGCGGCGCCCAGGCCGGTGGCGGCCATGACGTTCTCGACGAACGTGCCGTGGGTGCGCGGGCCGCCGGGGAAGCGGGTGGAGCACAGGATGAGGCAGTCCACCTCCCCCGGGGAGACCCCCGCGCCGTCGAGGGTGGCGGCGGCGGTCTCGGCGGCGAGGGTCTCCAGGGTCTTGGCCGTGCGGTGGACCGTGCCCCAGCCCCACAGGTCGGCGCGGGGCGGCATCCCGAAGCCGCGGGCGCGCTCCAGCAGGCCCTCGACGGTGGTGTGGTCGCCCGCGGTCTCGCCGAGTACGTAGCGGGGCGCGGACAGGTGGACGGCGGGGGCCTCGGCCGGTGCGGAGGCGGCGGGTGACGCGTACGGAAGGCTCACGGTGCCGGATCGCTCTCTGGGTCGGCGGACGGGGCGGGGGCGGCGGCCAGCAGGGCGTTGGCCTCGTCGTACGGGAGGGCCTCCGCGACGAAGCCGAAGGTGCCCGTTCCGGTGATCTCGCGGGCGGCGCGGGTGAGGGCGCCGAGGGCGGCGCGGGAGAGCGCGGAGCCGGTGCTGATCCGGCGTACGCCGAGGGCGCCGAGGTCGGCCACGGACAGCTTCAGGGCGGCGGTCATCAGGACGTTGACGGGCCGTTCGACGGCGGAGCAGACGGCGCGGACCGCGTCGGCGTCCGGGAGTGCCGGGGCGTAGAGCACGTCGGCGCCGGCGGCCTCGTACGCCTGGAGGCGGCGGATGGTGTCGTCGAGGTCGGGCCGGCCCTGGAAGAAGTTCTCGGCGCGGGCGGTGACGGTGAAGGGGAAGTCCAGTGCCTTTGCCGCCTCCACGGCGGCGGCGACGCGCTCGACGGCCTCTTCGAGGGGCCGTACGGGGTCCTCGTCGCGGCCGGTGGAGTCCTCTACGGAGCCGCCGACCAGGCCGGCGGCAGCGGCGAGGCGGATGGTCTCGGCGACGTCCTCGGGGCGCTCGCCGAAGCCGCTCTCCAGGTCGGCGGTGACGGGCAGGCCGGTGGCGTCGACGATCGCGGTGGCGTTGGCGAGGATCTCGGCGCGGCTGACCTGGTTGGCCCCGTCGGGGCGGCCGAGGCTGTGGGCGAGGCCGGCGCCGGTGGTGGCGAGGGCGGCGAAGCCGAAGGAGGCCAGGATCCGCGCGGTCCCCGCGTCCCAGGGGTTCGGGACGACGAAGGGGCCGGGACCGGCGTGCAGGTCGCGGAAGGCGACGGCGCGCCGGAGCCGGGCGGCGTGGTCGGTGCTCGGGGTGGTGGTGGGGTGCATGGGATTCCTCGCAGGGGTGCTGTCGTACGCGGGCGGCCCCAGGTCGCGGCCTAGATCAGCTCAACGTACCCAGCGCTGTTGCGGGTTGCTGCGGCCGCGCGGGCCAGCGGGCGCAGGACGGAGGTGACGGCGTCGGGCCGGTCCTCGAAGTAGAAGTGGCCGCCGTCCGTCCAGTGCCGGTCGGGCGGTGCGGCGCACTCGCGGGACCAGGCGTCGAGCGCGGGGGCGCTGACGTGCGGGTCCTCGGTGCCGTTGAGCAGGGTGACGGGGACGGCGAGGGGGGCGCCGGGCCGGTAGCGGTAGCCGGCGACCATGCGGAAGTCGGCCTTCAGGTGCGGCAGGAGGAGCTCCTGCACGGCCTCGTCCTCCAGCACCTCGGGGGGCAGCCCGCCGAAGAAGCCGACGGCCTCGGTGAAGGCGCGGCCCTCCAGCCGGGCCGTCTCGACCACGCGGGGGGTGGGCAGCAGCGAGGGCGCGCTGCAGCCGGAGACGACGAGTCCGGCGAAGCCGCGTACGCCGTCGAGGCGGCGGGCCACTTCGAAGGCGAGGGCGGCGCCGAAGCTGTGGCCGAAGAGGAGGAGGGGCCGGTCGTCGGTGGTGGCGGCGAGGGTGATGGCGGCGGCGGAGCCGTCGGCGAGCTCGGCGAGGGAGGCGGGGGCCGGTTCGCGGAAGCGGTGGCCGCGGCCGGGCGGGCAGACGGCGAGGACCTGCGCGTCGTCCTGCATCGAGGGCTGCCAGCCGAGGAAGGTCCGGGGGTTGCCGCCGGCGTGCGGGAAGCAGAAGACCCGGGCGGCGGGGTCGGGAACCGCGACGGTCTCGGAGGTCAGGAACCAGGGGGAGGCAACCACGAGGATCAGCCATTCCTTTGCCGGTCGGTCAGTGGCGGGAGGTGAGGCAGTGCAGTACGGGGCTCTGGGGGTGGATCAGTTCCAGCCAACGTCGTTGGTGGAGGAGGGCGTCGGCGCGGGGGTGGTGCCCGGCTGCGGGTTGTTCCAGCCGACGTCATCGGCGTCACCGGCCACGACGTGCGGGTTCGCGTTGTTCCAGCCGACGTCGCCGAGGCGCAGGTGGCTGCCGGAGTCGGCGGAGAAGGCACCCTGGGTGGCGATGCCGGCGACCGTCGTACCCAGGCCGAGGGCGATGCCCGCGGTCGCGAGTACGACACGGCCGCGGATTCCCGAAACGCGGCCGGCCGGACGAGTCACCATGTGGTTCTTCCCCATTTTTCCCAGTCCCCTCAAGTCGTTTCGTCTTTGGCCATTCCAGGAACGCCAAACCGAGGCGGTTTCCGGCGGTGCTGATCTCCGGTGCGCCTTCTCGGTGTTCGTTCCTGCGGTGAGACCAAATCTCCCCTGCCGACTCGAGACCAGGTAGACCTACGATGGCTCCGGTTTCCGCATTGCGGGAACCCACGGGGTCTCAACCGCCGCAAATACCTGCATACCGGACAGACAGGGGTGGCAAGTGGACGTAGTCAAATACGTCAAAACCGCACAAAGCGGTGCACCTGAGGAGCTGTACGCGGCTGCGGCAGGGGAACCGCAGGCGTTCTTGCGGGAACTCGCAACGCACCTCGGCCTGCTGGCGCAGGAAGCGGCGCAGCAGGCGGCGGCGCACCCGGCGCCGGCCGCGGCCCTGGAGACCTGCGGCGAGGAGGTGGTGGGGCCCGGGGTCCGGTACCTGCACGGCCTGGGCAGCATCTCGACGGCGATCAACGACGCCCTCGCGTCGGTCCGGCGGGACATCCTCACGGCACAGCCCGACGGGGCGCGCCCGAGCGCGGTGCTGAAGGAAGCCCTGGAATCCGTACGGCGGCAGATCGCGGCGGGGATCGCCATGCGGACGCTGTATCAGCACACGACGAGATTCGACGAGGCGACGAAGGAATATGTCCGCACCGTCACGGAATACGGCGCTCAAGTGCGGACGCTGGAAGAATTCTTTGACCGTTTGATCATTGTGGACGATGTCGCCTTCATTTCGGCGAACGAGGACCGTACCACGGCGATCTCCATTACCGAACCGACCATCGTACGATTTCTCAGAGATACGTTCGACAAGGCCTGGGACCGGGCGAAACCCTTTCCCTTCGTCCCGCTGCACGCGGCCAAGGCGGCGGACGAGGTGGTCCCGGCGATCCGGGAGTCCATCAGCCGGCTGCTCGTGGAGGGCTACTCCGACAAGGCCATCGCGCGCCGCATAGGGATCAGCGAGCGTTCCCTCCAGGCCCACATCGCGGCCATCAAACAGGACCTCGGCGCTTTGAACCGGCTCCAGCTCGGGTACTTGCTCGGCCGCAACGAGGCGACCTACGTCCTTTGACGGCCCGTCAACCGCGGCTCTCCCGGTCGACCCATTCGAGGTAGGCGGCCGAGCCGCCGACGACGGGGAGGACGATCCACTCCGGGACCTCGTAGGGATGGGCCCGCGCGACCCACTCGGCGAGGGCCGGCAGCCGGTCCCGGGCGGTCTTGTAGGAGACCCGCCACTCGGCGGCCGTCTCGACGCTCCCCTTCCAGCGGTATACGGCGGTGAGGGGAGCGTCGACGTGCGCACATGCCGCCAGCCGCTCCTCCACCGCCCCGCGCGCCAGGCGCTGGGCGCGCTCCGGGTCGTCGACGGTGGTCTGGGCGATCACGATGTCGGTCGTCACGGCTCTGGACCTTACTGCTGTGACCGTGTTCAGGCGGTGAGGGCGGTGATGTTGCCGTAGGCGGTGGTGGCGTGGATGTTCAGGACGGTGCCTTCGCCGGTGTTCCGGAGGGCGTTGCTGATGCGGCCGTAGGAGGTGCCGGCGTCGAGGGAGGCCGAGACGCCCCGGGCCGCGCCGACGGAGATGTTCCCGTGCTCGGTGCGCAGCGTGACCGTGCCGCCGGTGGCCTCGGCGATCGTCAGGTCGCCCTTCTGGGTCCGGATGTCGGCCGGGCCACCGAGCCGGCCCACCGCGATGTCACCCGCGGCCAGCACCAGCCGCACCCCGGCGGCCTCGTCGAGCTTGACCGTGCCGTGCGCGCTCTCCAGCGACACCTCACCCAGGCGGCCGACACCGCGGAACTCGGCGGACGCCGTCTTCGCCTCGACGCTCGACCCCGCCGGGAGCTGGACGGTGACCTCGACCGAACCCGAGGCCCCGAACACCTGGTTCTTGTGCGGCGCGCTGATCCGCAGGACACCGCCCTGGAACTCGACGGTGGTCTCCTCGGCGGCCTTCACGTCACGGCTCTTGGAGGCGTTGGCCGGCAGGACCTCGACCGTGGTGTCGGCGCGGTCGGCGGCGATGAAGCGGATGTTCCCGGCCGGGACGTCCAGGACGGCGGCGATCGCGGCGGCGGTGGTGAACTTCTGCATGGTTTCTCTTCCTTCGGGTTCGTTGCTCGTCGTTTCCGATGACCTGAACGCTACGTCGCGTTCACATGTCGAGCAACACACCCGTTGCGAAGAACAACAATCCTTGCAGGTCAGAGCCATGCAATCGTTGCACCGGGCCTGAATTCAACGCAACGAACACCACCCTCACGTTGCAACAGACGAAGACTGAACGCTACGCCGGAGCCATGTCCTTGAGGAACACGACCCCGTCGGCGTCCTCCAGGTGGGCCGGGTCGAGCGGGGCATAGCCGAACCAGGGCGATACCCGGGGCGCGGGCCGGGCACCGCCGAGCGCTGTCGCCAGCCGCCGGGTGTCGACCAGGCAGCGGTCCTCCGGGAGGGCGTACAGGAGCCCCTCGAAGGTGTCCGGCGCCGGCTCTTCCACTCCCCGGCGCCGGATCGTGCCGAGGGCCGTGGCCACGAAGGCGTACTCCGCACCGAGGCGGGCGTCCACCAGCGCACCGGCACTCCACCACTCCAGCGGCTGCCCGCCCATGCGCATGGAACTCTTCTCCCGCTGGAGGTGGGCGTTGTGGGCGTGGACGAACACCGGCCCCCACTCGGCGAGGGCGAGCAGGTTCCGGGCCATCATCCGGTCCCGCACCCCCGCCAGCCGGGCCAGCCGGGCGGGCGAGCGGTCGGCCGTCCAGTGGTGGTAGCGCAGCAGGCCCGTGGCCGTCCGCGCGTACAGGCGCGCCCGGTCCCACTCCTCCCGCGGGCCCGCCGCGATCAGCTGGGGCTCCTGCTCGTCGAGCAGGGCCGCCAGGTCGTCGGCGATCAGCCTCAGCCGGCCCGCCTCGGCCGACTGCCCCACGGACCGGGCCGGGTCCATCATGGCGGCGGGTTCGGTCCACTGTCCGTCGGTGCCGAGCAGCCGGTCGAGGGTCTCCCGCGTGCAGGGGAGCAGGTCCGCTTCCACGCGGGCGGCGAGGTGGCCGTGGAGCCGGGTGAGGGCCTGCCGGGGACTCGCGGCGCCGGTGATCTCCAACGGGCCGTCGAAGCCTGCGAAGCGGACCTGTTCGGAGGCCGGCCGCCCTTCGTTGTGGGCGCGCATCCAGCGCACCAGCTCGCGGTTGGCGGCGGAGGTGCCCCAGCCGTGGCTGATGCCGTGCTCCACGACCTCGTCGAGGACGCCCTCGCCGGAAGTGACGTGGTCGTCCACGGTCAGGCCCATCAGGCAGTCGCTCTCGATCGCGATGGTCCGGTAGCCCTCCTCCACGAGCTGCCGGAACAGCTCGTTGCGCAGTTCGAGCAGGGTGTCCTCGAAGTGCGTGGGCTCACCGAGGGCGAGCAGCCGGGGCCTGCGCGAGAGCAGGCGGAGGACGCCGGCGGCGTCGACGGAACGGACGTGGTCCTTCACGGAGGTTTCCATGGCTTCAACGCTATCGTTGAACCTTCGATTGAAACTTTGGCCGCTATTCTCGGCTCCAATGGGCCAGAACCTTAAAACCAGCGGACATCTCAGGCCGATCGACCTGGCACGCGCGCACGGCCTGTCCACCCAGGCGGTCCGGAACTACGAGGAGGCCGGCGTCCTCCCGGCCGCCGCCCGCACGGCCAGCGGCTACCGCGCCTACACCCCGCTGCACGCGAGCGCCCTGCGCGCGTTCCTGGCCCTGCTGCCGGGTCACGGCCACCGCACGGCGACGGCGGTCATGCGGGCCGTGAACGAGGACGCGGCCGACGAGGCGTTCCGCCTCATCGACGAGAGCCACGCCCAGCTCCTGGACGACCGCCGGACCCTCCGGGCCGTGGAGGCCGCGCTCCGCGACCTGGAGCCCCTCCCGCCGTCCGAGCCCGGCGGCACCTTCATCGGCCCGCTGGCGGCGAAGCTCGGGATCCGGCCCGCGACCCTGCGCAAGTGGGAGGGGGCGGGGCTGGTGCACCCACACCGCGACCCCCGGACCGGGTACCGCGTCTACGACGCGGCCGCCGTACGGGACGCCCGGATGACCCACCAACTCCGCCGGGGCGGCTACCTGCTGGAGCAGATCTCCCCGCTGATCGCCCAGGTCCGCGCGGCTGGTGGCCCGGAGCCCCTGGAAGCCGCCCTGCACGACTGGCACGCCCGCCTGTCGGCCCGCGGCCGCGCCCTCCTGACGGGCGCCGCCGCCCTGGAGGCCCACCTCCGCGAACGGGGCTAAGGGCTGGATCGCGCACGGGATCAACGCGGAAACCGTGGCCTACACCCCCAGGCACGCGTGGCGGTACTCGACCTGTGGCGCGAGGCCCCGCGTGCGCTGCGTCCGGAGGCCGGGCGCCTCGCCGAGGCGGTCGGTGTGGCCATCGCGTAAGGGGACGGTCTGGGTCAGGGGGACAAGCGGTCCCCCTGACCCGGCTACAGCGCCCCTACGGTGACGGCACGTCACACCGAGGAGGGCGCCCATGCGGGCAGGTAACCGGCATGTCCGAATGAGTGAGCAGTACGAATACGTACCGCACCGGCTACTGCGCCGCCGCGTGCGTGACATCGCTTCGGGCGCCGAGGGAGAGCTGATGGCCGTGATCAACGAGAACGTGTCGGACTCGGTGCTGCGTGAGCACTGGGTCGAACTGGCCTACATCCGGGGCTCCTCGGGCCGCGAGTTCACCACCGTGGTCGCGAACGTCGAGCCCGCCTGAAGATAGGGGCCGACCCCGCCCCTGCCAGGGGGCGGGTGGGCGAGCGCCGTCGTGGCCCAGGGGGCGAGGGGCAGATGGCGGGCCCGCGCCGCACGACTCGCCGGTTACTTCAGCGCTGCCGTCGGCTGCGGGGCGGGACGGGGGCGGCGGCGGGAGACCGCTACGCCCGCGAGGCAGATCGCGCCGCCGAGGAGGGTCAGCCAGCCCGGGACCTCGTCCAGCAGGGCCCAGGCGATGACGATCACCACGGCGGGCACCGCGTAGGTCGTGGCGCCCATCTTCCCGGCGGTGGTCTTGGAGAGGGCGTACGTCCAGGTGGTGAAGGCGAGGGCGGTCGGGAAGAGGCCCAGGTAGACCATGTTGAGGGTGGCGGACAGGGGTGCCTCGGGGAGCTGGTGCAGGAGCTGGCCGGCGAAGGGCAGCGTGCAGACGGTGCCGACGAAGCAGCCGTACGTGGTCACCTGGAGCGGGTTCGCGTACTGCAGCGCGGGCTTCTGCGAGACCACCCCGGCGCCGTAGGCGAGCGCGGCGACCAGGCAGAGCAGCACACCGGTGAGGGAGGAGGTGCCGCCCTTGGAGGTGGACATCCCCACGACGACCGCCCCCGCGAAGGAGACGCCCATCCCGACGAGCAGCATCGGCGGGAAGCCCTCCTTCAGCATCCACCCGCTGAGCAGGGCGATGACGATGGGCCCGATGTTGACCACCATGGCGGCAGTGCCGGCGTCGACCCCCTGCTCGCCCCAGTTCAGCGCCACCATGTACAGCCCGAACCACAGCACCCCGGAGGCCAGGATCCCGGGCCACGCCTGACGCGGCGGCAGCGGTGTCCGCTTGACCAGCAGTACGGCGCCAAGCGCGAGCGAGGCCGTCAGGAGCCGGCCCAGAGCCAGCGCCCCGGGGCCGAAGTGTTCCGCGGAGGCGCGGATGGAGACGAACGCGGAGGCCCACATCACGACGGTGACGGCGGCGGCCGCGAGGGCACGTTGATCGAGACTGGTTCGGGAGGCACCGGTCGTTTGATCCATGCGGGCCAACGTACCGACGGGCAATGACGCTGCCTAGGCCGTCCCGGGTGATCCGGCCGGGCCGCAAGCAGGGCGTCAAGGGGCTGTCAGCAAGCGCTCAGCGGGCTCTCAGCAAGCGGTCAGAACCGCCCGCAGACGCTCCGCGTAGGCCCGGGGGTGGCTGGTGTTGCCGTTGTGCCCGCCCGGGAAGACCCGTATCTCCGAACCCACCAGATCCGCCAGCGCGTGGGCGCACGCGACGTCGAAGACGGTGGACGGCGTGGTGGCTCCGACGGCCGGCAGGATGCGGGTCGTGGTCGCGGCCACGGCGGCCGGGGCGAGGGTGTCCTGGAGGATCGCCGAGAAGTCGTGCTCGATGAAGTAGGCGAAATTGGCGCGGCGCGTCTCGCTCATCGGCTGCGGGGTGAGGCCCGGCTCGTAGTCCTTGCCGCTGGTGTCCATGCCCAGCACCCGGGCGGCCTCCCGGGCGGCCGCGGGCAGCCCCTCCTCCCGGAAGAGGTGCTGGAGTTCGACGAGCTCCGCCTCGTGCCGCTCGCGGTCGGCGGCGTCCGGCAGCAGGCGCGGGGCGACCGGCTCGTGGGCGACGAGGGCGGAGAGCTGCCCCGGGTGCGCGACGGCCACGTGCAGGCCGATGACGGCGCCGAGGCTGCACCCGAGCATCAGGGCCGGCTCGTCGGTGACGGCGGCCAGCAGCCGGTGGACGTCCTCGGCGTGCTCGGCGAGCGAGGTGGTCCGGCCGGGCTGCTCCAGGCGGCTGCGGGACAGGCCCCGGCGGTCGTAGGTCAGGACGGTGAAGGTGTCGGTGAGGTGCGGGACCATGTCCACGGTGCGGTCCGCATCGCCCTCGCCGCTCTGCGAGATGAGCAACAGGGGCCCTGAACCCTGGAGTTGGTAGTGGAGGGTGGTTCCGGGAACGGCGAGACCGGGCATGACGGCTCTCCTTCGACTGCTTCGACTGCTACGGCTGTCGGCGCCGGACCCTTCGTCCGCCGCCCTGCAATCAAGGTATTCCATCGATCTCGATACATCAAGAACGATGGATCGATTTCGATGAATCGATGCTGATGTACTTTGGACCGGTGGATGGAATCGAACTGTTCCTGCTGGGCCGCGCCCTGATGAAGCTCGGCGAGGAGGCCCTGCCCGAACCCCCCGGCGGATCCGGGCAGTACGCGGGCGGCACCCGCGCCGTGGTGATCGTCGCCGGGGACATCGCGGCGCACCCGGACACCACCGTCGGCGAAACGGCGCAGCGCACGGGCCTGCCGCAGAGCCAGGTCTCGGGCGCCGTCGCCCGGCTGCGCGAGGCCGGATCGGTCGAGACGGCCCCCGACCCCGCCGACCGCCGCCGGACCCTGGTTCGCCAGTCCCCCACGGCCTCCGCGCGCGTGGCCGCCGTACGGGCCGCCGGCAGCTCCAGGGTCGAGGAGGCGCTCGCCCGCGCCCTGGGCGAAGTCGGCGCCGAGCAGCTGCCCGAGGTGACGCGGGCGCTGGAGGTCCTCGCCCGCCACCTGGCGGTGCGCGGCGACGGGACGACGGCCTGAAGCGGGACGGCCTGATGCGGCGTCAGCCCGCCGTGAACCCCGCCAGGTCCTCGGCCACCGCCCGCACCACGGCCGCGTGCTGCTCGGCCAGGTAGAAGTGCCCGCCGGGGAAGCCGCGGAAGCCGAACCCGGCCCCGGCCAGCTCCCGCCAGCCCATCGCCTCGGCCACGCTCGCCCGCGGGTCGGACTCCCCGCAGAGCACGCTGACGGGAGTGCGCAACGGCGGCCCCGGCACGTGCCGCCAGGTCTCGACCGCCTTGTAGTCGCTGCGCAGCGCCGGCAGGACCAGCGCCCGGAACTCCGGGTCGGCCAGCAGCGCGGGGTCGGTGCCGGAGAGGGAGTGCACCCGGGCGAGCAGGGTGTCGTCGTCCTGCGCGTGGAGGTGCTCCTCCTCCCGCTCGATCAGCGGCGACCGCCGCCCGGAGACGATCAGGCCGCGCGGCGTCCCGCCCGCCGCCTCCAGCCGGCGCGCCAGCTCGTAGGCGAGCACCGCGCCCATGCTGTGCCCGAACAGGACGAGGGGCCGGCCGCGCCAGGGCTCCAGCGCCCGTTCCACCCCGTCGGCCAGCCCGGCGATGGTGTCCGGGATCGGCTCCCCCAGCCGCTCCTGGCGGCCGGGGTACTGGACGGTGAGCACCTCGGCGTGCGCGGCCAGGTCGCGGGAGAGCGGGAAGTAGAAGGAGGCGCTGCCGCCCGCGTGCGGGAGGACGACGAGGACCGGCACGGCCGTCCCCGGCGGCACCGCCGGCGGGTGGAAGCGGCGGATCCAGGGGCTCCGCCGGTCGGCGGCGCTCACCGCGCCTCCCCGGACCCACCGGACGCACCGGTCTCGCCGGTCAGCAGGAGCTTCTTCTGCGGCTTCCCCATGGCGTTGCGGGGGATCGCGGGGACGAAGCGGACCTCGCGGGGGCGCTTGTGCACGGACAGGTGCGCGGCGACGAAGTCGGTGAGTTCGGGGCCCGTGACCCCTTCGGCGACGACGAAGGCGACGATCCGCTGCCCGAGGTCCGCGTCCGGGACCCCCACGACGGCCGCTTCGGCCACCTTGGGGTGGTCCAGCAGGGCGTTCTCGATCTCGCCCGCGCCGATGCGGTAGCCGCCGGACTTGATCATGTCGATGGAGGCCCGGCCGACGATGCGGTGGACCCCGTCCTCCGGATCGACGGCGGCGATGTCGCCCGTACGGAACCACCCGTCCTCGGTGTACGCGGCCGCGGTCGCCTCGGGGCGGCCCAGGTAGCCGGAGAACAGCGTGGGCCCGGTGAGCTGGAGTTCGCCGATCTCGGCGCCCGGCTCGGCGGCGATCCGGGTGCGGATGCCGGGGAGCGGGGTGCCGACGGTGCCGGGGCGGACCTCGCCGCCCGCGCGGCCGCTGACGGTGATCAGGGTCTCGGTCATCCCGTAGCGCTCGACGGGGCGGTGGCCGGTGAGGCGCTCCAGGTCCCGGAAGACGGGCGCGGGCAGGGCGGCGCTGCCGGACACGAGGAGGCGGGCCCCGGACAGCCCGGCCGCGTGCTCCGGTTCGGCGGCGATGCGGGACCACACGGTCGGCACCCCGAAGTACAGGCTGCCCCGGGCGGCCGCGTACGCCTGCGGGGTCGGGCGGCCGGTGTGCACGAGGCGGCTCCCGGTGCGCAGGGCGCCGAGCACGCCGAGCACGAGGCCGTGTACGTGGAACAGCGGGAGCCCGTGCACCAGGGTGTCCTCGGCGCTCCACTGCCAGGCTTCGGCGAGGGCGTCGAGGTCGGCGGCGAGGGCGCCGGCGGTCAGGACCACGCCCTTGGGCGGGCCGGTGGTGCCGGAGGTGTACAGCACCAGCGCGGGGTCCCCCGGCCCCGCGGCCGGGCCCGGTGCCACGGCCCGGCGGGCGAAGTCGACGGGGACCTCGACGGCACCGGAGTCGCGCAGGACGTGCTCCCGCTCGGCGGGGCCGGCGTCGGGGGGCAGCGGCACGAAGGGCACCCCGGCGAGGAGCCCTCCGACGACCGCCGCGACGGTCTCCAGGGAGGCGGTCGCCGTCACGGCGAAGGCGGGGGCTCCGGCGACGTCGGCGGCCACGGCCGCCGCCGCGCCGAGCAGTTCCTCGTACGAGGCGGTACGGCCGGCGACGCGTACGGCGTCCGCGCGGTCGCCGTACGTCCCGTCAAGCGCGGTCAGCACGCGGCAACTCCCTGTCGGTGGCGGACCCCCAGGCTACGCCGCCGCGCCGCAGGCCCGCCCGGGCGGGCTGCCCGTGCTCACTCCTCGGGGTTCTCGCCGTCCTTGGCCGCCGCACGGGCCTCCCGGCGGGCGCGGCGGACTTCGAGGGTGAGGGAGAGCGCCGATCCGATCAGGGTGAGGACGTCGGCGGCGACGGAGAGGAGGTCGGTCATGGCGACAGGGCCCTTCGGGTGCGGGCCGCGGAGTGCGGCCGGTGGGCAGACCTTGCGCGGCATTTGACTTGTCCGGACCCTCCGGGCGGAACATCGCAGATAGGTTGCGGATGAAAGGGCACTTGTCCCGGCCGGACCGGACAAACGCACGGCGCGCGCACCAGGGGGTACGTGGGTGGCGGAAACGAACAAGCGCAAGGGCCGCCCCTGGGGGCAGATCCGCCCGGAGAACCCGGCGGCCGGCAGGCTCGCCGCGTTCCTGCGGGCACAGGTGGACGGTTCCGGCAAGACCCTGGCCGTGCTGGAGAAGGAGATCAGCTACTCCTCAACACAGATCAGCTCGCTGCTCGGCGGGCGGATCCCGCCGCAGCGGTTCGTGACCTCGCTCATCGAAGCGACGGTCCCCGCGCCGTTGCGCGAACGCCGCCAGGGCGAGGCCGACGCCCTGTTGTACGAGGCGAAGCACCCGCCCCGCACCACGGCCCCCAGGGCGCCCGCCGCGACGGCCGGGCCGGGCGTGGTGGACCTGGCGGCCGTGCAGGCGCAGCAGATCGAGACCTACGACCGGCTCACCCGCGCCCTGGAGCAGCAGGCGGAGCTGCGCCAGACGGCCGACAACGCCGCGCGGCTGATCTGGATCCTGCTCGGCATGATCCACAAGCTGAACGACCGCGTCGGCGCACTCGGCCGGGAGCGCGACCAGGCCGTCGGCCGGGAGGTCCTGGAGGCCGCGCAGTCCAAGCTGGAGCGGGCCCGGTCGCAGCAGGCCAAGGCCGAGAACGAACTCGGACGGGCCGAGGAGAAGAAACAGCAGGCCGAAGCCCTTGCGGCGCGCCTGCAGGAGCAGATCACCGCGCTCACCGACGAGTTGGACCTGCTGCGCGGCCAGGGCGGCCCCGCCCCGGCGGACGACGTCCCCGGCCTCGCCCCGTTCACCGGCCCGGCCAGACCCGCGGACCCCGAGGGCAACGACATCGACACGGCCCTCGCCCGCGTGACGGCGGTCAACGACACCGACAGCGACACGGTCCACCGCATCGCCACCGAGCTCGGCGAACCCGTGCCCGTCATTGTCCCGGACAACCTCTCCACCAGCACGGACACCCCGAACAAGACGGCGGGGGAACTCCGCGCCGAGGCCGAGGCCGCCATGGACGCGGGCGACTTCCACGCGGCCGCCCGCCTCTACGCACTCCTCACCACGGCGTCGGCCGCCTTCCTCGGCCCCAACGACCCCGGGACCCTGTTCAGCCGCTACCACTACGCGTACTGCACCGCCGAGGCGGGCGACCCGGCCACGGCACGCGATCTGGTGGCCGCTCTCATCCCGGACGAAACCGACGTCCTGGGCCCCGACCACGCCAACACCCTCACCAGCCGCCACCAGCTCGCCTACTGGACGGGCGAAGCGGGCGACCCCGCAGAAGCACGCGACCTCTACGGGACACTGGTCCGCGACCGCGAGCGAGCTCTGGGTCCCGACGACCCCGACACCCTGGGCACACGTCTCCAGCTCGCCTACTGGACCGCCAAAGCGGGCGACCCCGCCGCCGCCCACGAGCTGCTGGCGGTGCTCGCGCAAGACCACGCGCGCGTCCTGGGGCCCGACCACCCCGACACCCTCGGCACCCGGTACCAGATCGCCTACGGCACCGGCCAGGCGGGCGACCCCGCCACAGCACGCGACTTGCTGGTCGTGCTCGTCGCCGACGAGACCCGCATCCTGGGCGCGGACCACCCCGACACCCTGGTCTGCCGCTACCAGCTGGCCCGCTTCACCGGCAAGGCGGGCGGACTCGAAGCGGCACGCGAGCTCTTCCGCACCCTCATCCGGGACGAGACCCGTGTCCTGGGTGCCGACCACCCCGACACCCTGATCAGCCGCAAGCAGCACGCCCGCTACACGGGCAAGGCGGGCTATCCCGCCACCACGCGCGACCTCTTCGGCGACCTGGTGCGGGACGAAACCCGCGTCCTCGGTCCCGACCACCCCGACACCCTGGCCAGCCGCGCCCAGCACGCCCGCTACACCGGCGTGGCGGGCGACGCACCCGCCGCACGCGACCTCTACCGCGCCCTCGCGGCGGACGTCGAGCGCGTCCACGGCCCCGGCCATCCCCGGTCCCTGGCCGTCGGGCGGCAGCTCACCGCCTGGACGGAGCGGGCCGGGGAGCCCGGTACCGAACCGGAATGAGCGGCAGGCCCGGGGCAGAGCGGGTCCGCGCCTCCTGGGAGGGGCGCGGACCCGGCGGCGGCAGGGATCAGATCACGCCCTGGACCAGCATCGCGTCCGCCACGCGTTCGAAGCCGGCGATGTTGGCGCCGGTGACGTAGTCGCCCGGGGCGTCGTAGCGGGCGGCCGTTTCGTGCGCTACCTCGTGGATCGCGCTCATGATGCCCGCCAGTTCCGACTCGACCCGGTCCCGGGTCCAGGCCGTACGGCCCGCGTTCTGGGCCATCTCCAGGGCGCTGACCGCGACGCCGCCCGCGTTGGCGGCCTTGCCCGGGCCGAAGGCGACGCCCGCCGCCTGGAAGAGGTGGACCGCCTCGGGGGTGCTGGGCATGTTGGCGCCCTCCGAGACCGCCTTGACGCCGTTCCCGATGAGGGCGCGCGCGTCCTCGGCGCCCAGTTCGTTCTGGGTCGCGGAGGGGAAGGCCACGTCGGCCGGGACCTCCCAGACGCGTCCGCCCGGCACGAAGCGGGCCGAGGGGCCGCGCCGGGCGGCGTACTCGCTGACGCGGCCCCGCTCGACCTCCTTGATCTGGCGCAGGAGGGCGAGGTCGATGCCCTTGTCGTCGACCACGTAGCCCTGCGAGTCGGAACAGGTCAGCGGGTTGGCGCCGAGCTGCTGGAGCTTCTCGATGGTGTACAGGGCCACGTTCCCGGAGCCGGAGACCACGGCCGTCAGGCCGTCCAGGGACTCGCCCCGGACCTTCAGCATCTCGGCGGCGAACAGGACGCTGCCGTAGCCGGTGGCCTCGGGCCGGATCGCGGAACCGCCCCAGCCCTGTCCCTTGCCGGTCAGGACGCCGGCCTCCCAGCGGTTGGTGATGCGCCGGTACTGGCCGAACAGGTAGCCGATCTCGCGGCCGCCGACGCCGATGTCCCCGGCCGGGACGTCGGTGTGCTCGCCGATGTGGCGGTGGAGCTCGGTCATGAAGGACTGGCAGAAGCGCATGACCTCGGCGTCGGAGCGGCCGTGCGGGTCGAAGTCGCTGCCGCCCTTGCCGCCGCCGATGCCCAGCCCGGTCAGCGCGTTCTTGAAGATCTGCTCGAAGCCGAGGAACTTCACCACGCCGATGTCCACGGACGGGTGAAAGCGCAGCCCGCCCTTGTACGGGCCGAGCGCGCTGTTGAACTCCACCCGGTAGCCGCGGTTGACGTGGACGTGCCCGTGGTCGTCCGTCCACGGCACCCGGAAGATGATCTGCCGCTCCGGTTCCACGAGCCGCTCCACGAGCCCGGTCTCGGCGTACTCGGGGCGCGCCGCGAAGACGGGGGCCAGGGTGTCCAGGACCTCCCGTACGGCCTGGTGGAACTCGGGCTGGGCGGGGTTGCGGCGCTCGATGTCGGACCGCAGTGCGTCCAGCCTCTGCTTCGGGTCGGTCACGGTCTGATTCCTCTCCGGCGTTCTGGCGGGCGTGCGGGCCCAGCGGGAGGGTACCGCGCGCCGGGGGTGCTCCCGGAAGAGGTCATCCGGCCTGCGCGGCAAGGGTGTTGGGCCTGTGCAATGGCACGAGAAGTGGCCTGCGTACGACCGTAGTATCAGCTGGGGACGGCTTGTATCAGGGGTGGAACGACCGGGGATGGGCGAGAATCCGGCCATCGCGGTGCGGCAGTACATGCGGCACCCACATACGCGGGGGGACCACGTGGAAACGGCACGGTTCGCGTCACTGATCGCTGCGACCATCACCACGGGCCTGGTCAGCGGCCTCTTCTACGGGTTCTCGGTGGCGGTGATGCCAGGGCTGCGCGCCTCGTCCGACCGGACGGTGATCGAGACGATGCAGCGGATCAACGTGGCCATCCTCAACGGCTGGTTCCTGCTCGGCTACATGGGCTCGCTGGTGTTCACGGGGCTGGCCCTGGGCCTGCACCTGCCGGGCGACGGCCACCACGCGCTGGTGCCGCTGGCCGGCGCGTTCGTCGCGTACGTCCTGGCGATGGTCGTCACCGCCCGGGTGAACATCCCGCTCAACAACGCCCTGGAGCAGGCGGGCCCGGTGGACCGGATCGCCGATCCGGCCGCCGTGCGCCGCGCGTTCGAGGGGACCTGGGTCCGCGCGAACGTGTGGCGCACCCTCCTGTGCACGGTGGCCTTCGGGCTGCTGGTCTGGGCGCTGGTCCTGCACGGACAGCACGCCTAGACCGGCGGCCCGGCGGCCGCGGCGGCGTCAGCGGGCCGCGGTGCCGCGGCCGTGGAGGAGGAGGGCGCGGACGAGGGCGGTGAGGGCGGCGGTGCAGAGCAGGGTGCGCAGGACGTTCGTGGTGACCCAGGTGCCCTTGAACTTGTCCACCACCGCGAAGTCGGTCAGCTTCGCGGCGTCGCCGACGGCCGCGAGCTCGTCGTTCAGCGGGATGTTCACCGCGAAGGTGATCACCAGTACGACGAGGTAGGCGACGGCCGCCGCGGCCGCCCACACGGCGGTCCCGCGACGGCCCTTGCGGTACTCGACGACGGCCGCGGCGGCGGTGGCGAGCAGCGCGAGGACGAAGGCGCTGCCGAAGAGGCCGTTGCCGTCGATGGCGGCGTTGAAGCTCTGCATGGCGGTGACGTAGGTGCGCTCGTCGCCGGCGGCCAGGCCCGGCATCACCGAGACGTCGAAGGCGAAGAACAGACCCGCCATCAGGCCGATGAGGACGGTGGAGAGACCGAGGAGGAGGGTGGCCACCCTGTCGGTGCCCGTGCGTGACGTGCCGTGCGTGCCGTGCGTGCCGTGTGCCAGGTTGGTGCCGTGTTCCGGGTTCATGGATACGTCCTCGCCTGATGGCCGGTTACCGGCGGGCCCCACACCCGCGGCGCAGTGATCGTGGCATCCGGGCCGGTCTCGTACCAGCGGTTTCACCGAAGACGCGGGAAGGGCCGGGGAGTTCACCCCGGCCCTTCCGAATGGCGGAATACCGACCGCGGGGGTCAGCCGTGGACGTGCAGCGGCTTCCCGGCGAGGGCGAGGTGGGCCTCGCCCAGGGCCTCGGTCTGGGTCGGGTGGGCGTGGATGAGGCTCGCCACCTCCGACGGGAGGGCCTGCCAGTTGAAGATGAGCTGGGCCTCGCCGATCTGCTCGCTGACGCGCGAGCCGATCATGTGGATGCCGACGACGGGGCCGTCGGCGACCTGGACGAGCTTGACGTCGCCCGCCGACTTCAGGATCTTGCTCTTGCCGGTGCTGCCGGCGTTGAACCTGGCCACGACGACCTTGTCCTCGCCGTAGACCTCCTTGGCCTTCGCCTCGCTGAGGCCGACGGAGGCGATCTCGGGCTCGCAGTAGGTGACCCGCGCGACGCCGTCGTAGTCGATCGGCGTCACCGGCAGGCCGGCGACGCGCTCGGCGACGAGGATGCCCTCGGCGAAGCCGACGTGGGCCAGCTGGAGCGTCGGGACGAGGTCGCCGACGGCCGAGACGGTCGGCAGGCTGGTGCGCAGCAGCTCGTCGACGACGACGTGGCCGCGGTCGAGGGCGACGCCCGCCTCCTCGTATCCGAGTCCGGCGGAGACCGGGCCGCGGCCGACGGCGACGAGCAGCAGCTCGGCCTCGATCTGCTTGCCGTTCTCGAGGGAGACTCGTACACCGTTCTCGGTGTACTCGACGCCGGAGAAGCGGGAGCCCAGCTCGAACTTGATCTTCCGCTTGCGGAAGGCGCGCTCCAGGGACTTGGAGATGTCGACGTCCTCGGCGGGCACCAGGTGCGGCAGGCCCTCGACGACGGTGACGTCCACGCCGAAGGACTTCCAGGCCGAGGCGAACTCGACGCCGATGACGCCGCCGCCGAGCACGACCGCCGACTCGGGGATCCGGTCGAGGAACAGCGCGTGGTCGGAGGAGACGACCCGGTTGCCGTCGATGGCCAGGCCGGGCAGCGAGCGCGGCTGGGATCCGGTGGCGAGGACGACGTGGCGGCCCTTGTAGCGGACGCCGCCGGCCTCGACCTCGGTCGGGGAGACGAGGCGGCCCTCGCCCTCCACCAGGGTGAGGTTCTTGCGCGTCTTCAGCATGCCTTGGAGACCCTTGTAGAGGCCGGCGATCACGCCGTCCTTGTACGCGTGCACCCCGGCTATGTCCACGCCCTCGAAGGTGGACTTCACTCCGTAGGACTCGCTGCGGCGCAGTTCGTCGGCGACCTCGCCGGCGTGCAGCAGCGCCTTGGTCGGGATGCAGCCGTTGTGCAGGCAGGTGCCGCCCAGCTTGCCCTTCTCGATGAGGACGACGTCCAGGCCGAGCTGGGTCGCGCGCAGGGCACAGGAGTAGCCCCCGCTGCCGCCACCGAGGATGACCACGTCGTACACACCGTCGGCGGAATTCTCCATTGCAGATGACCTCTCGTCTTCCGTGGCGTTACCAGCCCTCCCGGCATGCTCTCATCTCCCTTTCGGGTGGCCGGTCTTGGGGGCACCGGGGGACGCGCCCCACCGGCCGGGCGGCTGGATTCAGCCGTTCTTGAGCCCGCCTCCAGCCACTGTGCGCACCATCTCCCCCGCATCACCTCGCGTCAGGACGGATGGGTGAGAAGAAATGCCTGAAGACGCTCGCGGTCCGCTCCCGGACGTCGCCGTGCCCGCCGACCACCGGATCGCGGTCGTCGGCCTGTCCTGCCGCCTCCCGAAGGCCCCGGCCCCGAAGGCCCCGGCCCCGGACGCCCCGTGGCTGCTGCCGGACGACGCCGCCGACGCCTTCGACCCGGCCTTCTTCGGCATCTCCCCGCGCGAGGCCGCGTCGATGGGCCCGCGTCGGCGGCTGGTGCTGGAGCTGTGCTGGGAGGCCCTCGAAGACGCGGGGATCGTGCCGGGGTCGCTGCGCGGCGAGCGCGTCGGCGTGTTCGTGGGCGCCGTGCGGGACGGGCACACCGCGCCGTCGTACCAGCACGGGCCGGAGACCATCGGCCACCGCACCGGCGGCCTGCTGGGCCTGCGCGGCCCCAGCACGACCGTGTACACCGGCCGTTCCTCCTCGCTCGTGGCCGTGCACCTGGCCTGCGAGAGCCTGCGCGCCGGCGAGTGCGACGCCGCCCTGGTCGGCGGGCTCGGTCCCGAACCGGTCCCCGGCGCGGCCGTCGCGGCGGCCGGGCCCGGCGGGGCCCGCGCCCGCGGCTCCGTGCGCTGCGAGGGCGGCGGCGTCGTCGTCCTCAAGCCCCTCGCCCGGGCCCTGGCCGACGGGGACCGGGTGCTCGGCGTGATCGCGGGCAGCGGCGTCGACGAGGGCGACGGTACGGGGCCGGCCGCGCCCGGCGACGAGGGACCGCAGGGCCGGGAGGACGTGCTGCGCCGGGTCTGCGAGCGGTCCGGCGTCGACCCGCGCGAGGTCCGGTACGTCGAACCGCACGGCGCCGTGGGCATCACGGACCTGATCGGGGCGCTGCCGGGCCTGGGCCGGGACCGCCGCGAGCCGGCGCCGGGCCCGCGCGCCGGGGTGTCCGGCCGGCGGCTCGTCGTGGGCGTCAGCTCCCGCGGTACGGGCGGCCCGGACTGCCACGTCGTCCTGGAGGAGGCACCGCGTACGGCCCCGGCCGCCGACGCCGGGGCCGACGGGGCCGTCGGGGCCGCGCACCCGCTGCCGTACACCGTCTCCGGCGCCACCCCCGAGGCCCTGCGCGCCCAGGCCCGGCGGCTGCTGGCCTGGCTGGGCGAGCACTCCGGCGCGCGGCCGGGGGCCCTGAGCCGGGCGCTCGCCACCACCCGTACGGCCTTCGAGCACCGGGCGGTGGTCGTCGCCGCGGACCGGGAGGAGCTGGCGCGGGGGCTGGAGGCCCTCGCCCGGGACCGGCGGGACGCGGGCCTGGTGCGCGGGACCGCGGCGCGGCGGCGGGACCTGGCCGTCCTGTTCACCGGCGAGGGCGGCCAGCGGCCGGGGACGGGCCGCGGGCTGTACACGGCCTTCCCGGTGTTCGCCGCCGCCTTCGACGAGGTGTGCGCCGAACTCGGCGGCGGGGTCCGGGAGGCCGTCTTCGGCGACGACGCCGACGCCGCCGAGGCCTTGAGCCGCACCGGGACCGCGCAGGCGGCCCTGTTCGCCGTCGAGGTCGCGCTCTACCGGCTCGTCGAGTCGTGGGGGGTCGTGCCGAAGTTCGTCGGCGGGCACTCGGCCGGCGAGATCGCCGCCGCGCACGTGTCCGGGGTGCTGTCCCTCAAGGACGCGGCCGTGCTCGTCACCGCGCGCGGACGGCTGATGGAGGCCCTGCCCGAGGCCGGGCTCATGGTCGCCGTCCGGACGGGCGCGGAGGAGGTCGCCCCGCTGCTGGTGCCGGGCACGGCGCTCGCCGCCGTCAACGGGCCCCGGGACGTCGTCGTCTCCGGCGCCCGCGAAGCCGTCCGGGCCGTCGTGGGACGGCTGGCCGAGCAGGACGTCAAGTCCAAGACCCTGCGCGCGGGCCACGCCTTCCACTCGCCGCTGATGGACCCGATGCTGGAGGAGTTCCGGCGGGCCATCGCGGGCCTGGACTTCCGGCGGCCGCGGATCGCCTTCGTCTCCGCGCTCACCGGCGGCATCGTCACCGAGGAGGTCGCGCACCCGGACTACTGGGTCGGCCACGTCCGCGAGACCGTCCGTTTCCAGGACGCCGTCCGCACCCTGGAGTCCGAAGGCGCCACCGCCGTACTGGAGCTGGGTCCCGACGGCGCCCTCGCGGCCATGGCCCGGCCCTGCCTCGCCGACGGGGGCTCCGCCGTCGTGGTGCCCGCCCTGTGCCGCCGGGGCGACGAGGTCCGGGCGCTGCTCACGGCGACCGCGACCCTGTACGCCCACGGCGTCCTCGGCCGGCTGCCGCTGGGACTGCCCGCCGGGGCGCCGCTGTACGGCCTGCCCACGTACCCCTTCCGGCGCGAGGACCGCCGGCCGGGCCAGGGCCCAGCCGCCCGGGTGGCACGGGACCACGCCGGGGGGTCCGTGCGGGCCGGCACCCCCGGCACCCCGGGGACGGCGGCGACGGGGATGACCGCGACGGGGCATCCGCTGGCCGCGTGGCGGCTGGACCTCCCGGAGGCGGGGGCCGTCCTGTTCACGGGCACGGTCTCGGCGCGCAGCCACCCGGAGTTCGCCGCGTCCGGCCGTGTGCCGGCGCAGGCGCTGGTGGAGGCGGCGCTCGCGGTGGGCGGCGCGATCGGCGCGCCGGAGGTCGAGGAGGCCGCCGCGGAGGTGGTCCTGGCGCTGCCCTCGCGGGGCGGGGTGCTGCTCCAGCTGCTGGCTCAGGCCCCCGACGAGGCCGGCCGGCGGCGGCTGACGGTGGTCTCGCGGGCCGAGGGCGCCGGCCCGGAGGAGCCGTGGGTGCGACACCTGACGGCCGTTCTGGCACCGGGCCGGGCACCGTCCTTCGCCCTGGCGCAGTGGCCGCCGCGGGACGCGGAACCGCTGGAGGAGGCCGAGGAGCACCCGGCCGTGGCGCGGGCCTGGCGGCGGGGCGAGGAGTTCCTCGCGGAGGTCCTGCTGCCCGCCGGGCTGCACGGGCAGCCGTACGCCCTGCACCCCACGCTGCTGGAGGCGGCACTGCACCCCGTGCTGGCGGCGGCGCCGGAGCCGCTGTCGGCCGGGGCGTGGCGGGGCACGGCCCTGTACGCGACCGGGGCGACCGCCCTGCGGGTGCGGGCCGTGCGCGGCGCGTTCGGGGTGGTGGCGCTGGAGCTGGCCGACGCGGAGGGCGGTCCGGTGGCCGCGGCGGCCGTGACCCTGTCCGAGCTGCCGGGCGGGCCGGACGGACGGCCCGTCACCCCGCTGGCGCTGGTGTGGGAGCGGGCGGCGGAGGCCGCCGAGCCCGTCCGGGGGCCGCGCCGGGCGCTGCTCGGGATGCCGGGCGGCGGGCCCGTCCCGTCGCCGCTGCCGGAGTGCGACGGGGCGCCCGCGTACTCCGGGCTGCCCGAGCTGCTGGCGGTGGCGGCGGACGGGGGCCCGGTGCCGGAGCTGGTCCTGGCCCGCTTCGCGGGGCCGGCCACCGACGCCGAGCTGTGCGGGCGGGGCGTGGCGGCGGCGGTGGACGAGGTGCGGGAGCTGGTGGGTGCCTGGCTCGCCGAGGAGCGGCTGGCCGGTTCGGTGCTGGCCGTGGTCACGGGTTGCGCCGAGGAGGTGCTGCCCGGGGAGGGCGTCGCCGATCTCTTCGGGTCGGCCGTACGCGGCTTCGTGCGCTCGGTGCAGGCGTGGCTCGACGGTGCGGGCGCGGGCCGCATCATGCTGGTGGACGTGGACGACAGCGACGCCAGCCGCAAGGCCCTGGCGCGGGCGCTGGGCGGCGGGGAACCGGACCTGGCCCTGCGCGACGGGGTCGCGTACGCGCGGCGTCTGGTGCGGACGGAGACCGTGGTGCCCGGGGCGGCCCGCGCCGACGGGCCGGCAACGGTCCGGCTCAGCGGCGCCGTCGAGGGGCCGCGCGCCGAGGAGAGCGCCCGGCACCTGGTGGAGGCGTACGGCGTACGGCTGGTCGGGCCCGGCGAGGAGGCCGCCGCGGTCGTGCACCTGAGCGGTCCGGACGGGCCCTCGCTGGAGGCCTCGGTCGACGCCGCGCTCGCCCTGGACGGGCACCCGACGCCGCTGGCGTTCGTCACCACCGTCGGGGCCGCCGTCGGCTCGGGCGGCCCGGAGTGCGCCGCGGTCGTGGGCGCCTTCCTCACCGCGCTGGCCGCCCGCCGCCGCGCGGCCGGACTGCCCGCGGCCGTGCTGGGGTGGGGCGCCGACGCCGAGGGCCTCCCGGCGGGGCTGGCGGCCCCGGCCGGCGGGGACGGGGCCGGCCTGCTGGGGCACGCGCTCTCGCGGAGCCTGACCCTGGTGGCCGCCCGCGCCGACGCGGGCGGGCCGCGTACCGCCGGGGCTCCCGTACCGGCGCTGCTGCGGAGCCTGGTGGCCCAGCGGCCGCGCCGGGCCGCCAACCCGCGGGCCGACGAGGGCGCTTCGCCGGGCGGGGGGCCGGCCGGGCCGCTCGCGGAGCGGGGCCCGGTGGCGGCGGGCCGGCCGCAGGCGCCGCCCGCCGCCGGGGGCACCTTCGCGGGGCTGCTGCGCGGGGCACACGCGCAGGGCCGTACCGCCGAGGGCGCGGCGCTGCTGATGGCGGCGGCCGAGCTGCTGCCCGGCTACGACTCCCGGTCCGGGGTGGCGCGCTGGCCGGCTCCGGTGCGACTGGCGACCGGGCGGGAGGGGGCGGCGGGGCTGTTCGCGTTCCCCTCGCTGGGCGCGGCGTCCGGCCCGGACGAGTTCCTCGCGCTGGCGGCGGCCCTGGAGGGCCGTCGGGGTCTGACGGTGCTGGGGCACCCCGGCTTCGCCGGTGACGCGGTACTGCCGCGCAGCCGGCAGGCGCTGGTGCGGGCCCAGGCGGAGGCGGTGGCCGAGGCGGCGGGCGCCGCGCGGCCGGTGCTGCTGGGGCACTCGTCCGGCGGGTGGATCGCGCACGCCGTGGCCCGGGAGCTGCTGGAGATCGGCCGTGAGGCGGCGGCGGTGGTGCTGCTGGACACGTACGCGCGGGGCGAGAACCGGCGCGGGCTGGCGGTGCTGACGGAGCGTCTGCTGGGGACGGACGGTCCGCCGGGGGTGCCCGACGACGCGCGGCTGCTCGCGATGGGCGGCCACCTGAGGGTGTTCACCGACTGGACGCCGGAGCCGGCGTCGGCGCCCACGCTGCTGGTGCGCGCTTCGGCGTCCGCGGCCTCGGCCGCGGGCGGCTGGGAGTACGCGGACCACTTGGCGGAGGTGGCGGGCGACCACTTCTCGCTGCTGGGTGCGGACGCGGGTGCCGTCGCGGACACGGTGGACGGCTGGCTGCGGAAGGTGGCCGGCTGATGGCGGCGCCGGGCCGGCTGCTGGCCGTGTCCGACCTGCACGTGGTGCACGCGGAGAACCGCCGGCTGCTGGAGGAGGAGATCGTGCCCGGGGCGCCCGGGGACTGGCTGCTGGTGGCGGGGGACGTCAGCGAGACCGCGTCCGAGATCGAGTGGGCGCTCGGGCTGCTGCGCGACCGGTTCGCGCGGGTGGTGTGGACCCCGGGCAACCACGACCTGTGGACGCCGGCCGGCGACCCGGTGCAGCTGCGCGGGGAGCCCCGCTACCGGTACCTGGTGGAGATGTGCCGGAGGCTGGGGGTGCTCACGCCGGAGGACCCGTACCCGGTGTGGCAGGGGCCCGGCGGGCCGGTGGTGGTGGCTCCGCTGTTCACGCACTACGACTACTCGTTCCGCGACCCGGCGCTGACGAAGGAGCAGTCCCTCGCCGCCGCCCACGCGTCGGGGGTGGTGTGCACGGACGAGTTCCTGCTGCACCCGGATCCGTACCCGGACATGGACGGCTGGTGCCGGGCCAGGGTGGCGGCGACGGCGGCCCGGCTGGACGAGGTGGACCCGGCGCTGGAGACCGTACTCGTCAACCACTACCCGCTGGTGCGGGAGCCCACCGACGTCCTGCGGTACCCGCAGTTCGCGCAGTGGTGCGGGACGACGCTGACGGCGGACTGGCACCTGCGCTACCGGGCGGCGGCCGTGGTGTACGGACACCTGCACATCCCCCGTACGACGTACCACGACGGGGTGCGCTTCGACGAGGTGTCCATCGGCTACCCGCGCGAGCGCAGGCGGCGGGGCCTGCCGCGCGGGGTGCTGCGGGACGTCCTGCGGCCCCGCGAGAGCGGGGCCTGAGGAGCAGGGCCGTGTTCAGGCGGTGAGGGCGGTGATGTTGCCGTAGGCGGTGGTGGCGTGGATGTTCAGGGCGGTGCCTTCGCCGGTGTTCCGGAGGGCGTTGCTGATGCGGCCGTAGGAGGTGCCGGCGTCGAGGGAGGCCGAGACGCCCCGGGCCGCGCCGACGGAGATGTTCCCGTGCTCGGTGCGCAGCGTGACCGTGCCGCCGGTGGCCTCGGCGATCGTCAGGTCGCCCTTCTGGGTCCGGATGTCGGCCGGGCCACCGAGCCGGCCCACCGCGATGTCACCCGCGGCCAGCACCAGCCGCACCCCGGCGGCCTCGTCGAGCTTGACCGTGCCGTGCGCGCTCTCCAGCGACACCTCACCCAGGCGGCCGACACCGCGGAACTCGGCGGACGCCGTCTTCGCCTCGACGCTCGACCCCGCCGGGAGCTGGACGGTGACCTCGACCGAACCCGAGGCCCCGAACACCTGGTTCTTGTGCGGCGCGCTGATCCGCAGGACACCGCCCTGGAACTCGACGGTGGTCTCCTCGGCGGCCTTCACGTCACGGCTCTTGGAGGCGTTGGCCGGCAGGACCTCGACCGTGGTGTCGGCGCGGTCGGCGGCGATGAAGCGGATGTTCCCGGCCGGGACGTCCAGGACGGCGGCGATCGCGGCGGCGGTGGTGAACTTCTGCATGGTTTCTCTTCCTTCGGGTTCGTTGCTCGTCGTTTCCGATGACCTGAACGCTACGTCGCGTTCACATGTCGAGCAACACACCCGTTGCGAAGAACAACAATCCTTGCAGGTCAGAGCCATGCAATCGTTGCACCGGGCCTGAATTCAACGCAACGAACACCACCCTCGCGTTGCAACAGACGAAGACTGAACGCTACGGGGCACTGCCGCGCCGCCACTCCTCCGCCGCCTGGACCATGGCCCGGCCCACGTGCTCGAAGAAGTCGCCGATGTCCTGCATCCGCGTGCCGGCGGGGGTGGACGTTCCGAGGGTCCGGGCGCTGCGGCGGGCGAAGTCGGCCAGCATGGTGTTCTGCCGGGCGCTGGCCATCCAGCCGCGGAACCAGGCGTCGGCGTCGATGACGTAGCGGTCGCGCCGCCGCCCCGGGTCGCGTTCGCGCCTGATGAGCTCCTGCTGTTCGAGTTCACCGACGGCCTTGGAGACGGACGCCGGGCTGACCTGGAGGCGCCGGGCGAGCTCGGTGGCGGTCAGGCTCCCGCCGTCGGTGACGTACAGGCAGGTCAGCACCCGGGCCGTCATCCGCGGCAGGCCGGTGCCGACCATCATCGCGGTGAACTGCTCCTCAAGTTGGCGTACGGCCTCGGGGTCGCGCCCGTGCGCGTCCTCCGCGCCCGGGGCGGCCGGGGTCCGGGCCGGAACCTGCGCGCGCCGCCGGGCGCGCCCGGCGGTCGCCCGGTGTGCCGCGTCGGCCCGGTAGGCGCCCGCACCGCCGTTGCGGGCCACCTCCCGGGTGACGGTGGAGACGGGCCGGTCCAGCCGGGCGGCGATCTCGGAGTAGGTCCGGCCCGCCGCCAGCCCCTGGGCGATCTCCCGCCGTTCCTCGTGCGTCAGCCGGCCTCCGGGCACGGGCCACCTCCATCGTCTCTTCGCGCCGCATCGGGCCCCAGTATTGCTTTCGAAGGCAGCTCATTGCAAACAACCGGCCAGGCCTTTGCATTAGCCTTCACGCCCATTGCAAAACCACACCGCCTTGACCTGCTTTTTTGCAAGTAGACTCGGCTCATTCATTGACGGATGACTGAAAGCTAATTAGCTTTCAGTCATCCGCGAAACAAGGAGCCCCGCGATGACGCCCTTCCTCACCCCGCTGCGCACCTGGCACCGCCCCCTGGTGGTCTGCGCCGCGCTCATGCTCGGCCTGGTCCTCGTCTCCGGCGTGGGGCTCGCGGTCGACGGGCGGACGCTGCTGGACGAGCCGGTGTGGGTCAAGCCGCTCAAGTTCGGCTTCGCCTTCGCCCTCTACGCCGGCACGCTGGCGTGGCTGCTGACGAAGCTCCGAAGGGGCAGGCGGGTCGGACAGTGGTTCGGCACCGTCTTCGCGGTGGCCGCGACGGCGGAGGTCGGCGCCATCACCGTCCAGGCGGCGCGCGGCACCTTCAGCCACTTCAACGCCGACCAGGGCGACCCGGTCACCCGCGCCCTGGTCCCCGTACTCACCTTCGGCGTGATGGTGATCGTCATCGCGCAACTGGTGCTGGCGGTCGTCGTACTCCTCCAGCGCGGCGGCGGTCCCGCGCTGGACCGGGCCGTCCGCGCCGGGCTGGCGCTGGCCACCTTCGGGATGCTCGTGCCGGTCTTCTGGATGACCACCGAGATCCACGCCCGTACGGTGACCGACGCCAACGGCCGCTCCGTGCCGATGTACCAGGGCCACGGCATCGGCGACCCCGACGGCCACGGAATGCCGCTGACCGGCTGGAGCACGACCGGCGGCGACTTCCGGGTCCCGCACTTCTTCGCCCTGCACGGGATCCAGGTGCTCCTGCTGGTCGCCGCCGTGCTGGCCGCCCTGGCCGCGAAGCACGTCTGGCTGCGCGACGAGAGGGTGCGCGCCCGCCTGGTCGGCAGTGCCGCCCTCGGCTACGGCGGGCTGGTCGCGGTGGTGACCTGGCAGGCCTGGCGCGGCCAGTCCCCGGCCCACCCGGACGCGGCCACCCTCCTCGCCCTCGCCGTGGTCCTGCTGCTCGGGGGGGCGGCCGGCGCGGCGGTGGCCGTCACCGCCCGGCGGCGTGCGGCGGCCGCCGTCCCGGCCCCGGCCCTCGCCGCCTGACGCGCCGCGCCCCGTCCCCCCTCCACCTCCCCTCCCCGCCCGACTCCCCGGAAGGAACCCCGACATGACCGCCGTGCCCTCCCCCGCGACGACCACCCCGCAGGACGCCCTCGACCAGGCCGTGGCCCGCTTCGATGCTCCCGGAATCGCCGCCGAGGTCCGTGACGGCCACGCTGCGTGGTTCGGCTCGGCCGGCTTCTCCGACACGGCGACCGGGCAGCGGCGGCGGCCGTCCGAGCGGTTCCGGATCGGCAGCACCAGCAAGGCGTTCACCGCCGCCGTGGTCCTCCTGCTGGCGGCCGAGGGGCGGCTGGGCCTCGACGACACGGTCGAGCGGTGGCTGCCCGGCCTGGTCGCGGGCAACGGCCACGACGGCCGTACGGTCACCCTGCGGCAGCTGCTCGACCACACCAGCGGCATCTTCAACTACGGCAACGACGCGGAGTTCTTCGAGAAGGGTGTCGGCGAGGCCTGGTTCCGGCACCGCGCGGCTCGGCGAGGGCCGGCCGCTCGGCTCGGTCGCGGACGACGAAGTGGGGGAAGCCCTCGAACTGCTCTGGGCACCGCGGCGGTGAACACCTGGAACTCCCGTCGGGCATCGGTGCTGTCCTGGCTGGCGTGGTCCCGCGAGCGCGGCTACGAGTGTCCGGCAGTCCCGGCCTGGGCGAAGCGGCTGGCGGTGCCGGACTCCGAGACCCCGGCCCGCTCGCGCATGGCCATCGACCGGCTGATCGCGCGGCGCGAGGTGCACCTGCGAGAGAAGACCCTGTACCGGATGCTCTATGAGACCGCCGCTCGATCCGATGAGATTCTGGGCGTGAACATCGAGGATCTGGACTTCGCCGGACGCCGCTGTCAGGTCAAGGCCAAGGGTGCCCGGGCGAAGGCCCGACGACGGAGCCAAACGCGCGAGGACTTCGTGCTGGAGACCGTGTACTGGGACGCGGGCACGGCCAGACTTTTGCCCCGTCTGCTCAAGGGACGCACGCGCGGGCCGGTGTTCGTCACCCACCGCCGAGCCGGCCCTGGGAAGGTGATGGGCCCGCGAGACGTGTGTCCGGACACAGACTTCGCCCGGCTCTCGTACGGCCAGGCCCGCGCCCTACTGGATGGGCACACCGCAGTACGTGGACCGGGCAGCGGTTGGGACCTTCACGAGTACCGGCACTCTGCCCTGACCCACCTCGGCGAGCAAGGTGCGTCGCTGCTGATGCTGATGGCCAAGTCGCGTCACAAGAAGCCGGAGAACCTCCGCCGTTACTTCAAGCCCTCACCGGCGGCCATCGCCGAGCTGACCAGCCTTCTGGCCCCCGGTGACAGCCGGCGGTGAGCCAGATCCTTGATCAACCTGCGCACTGACGGCAGGCGGGGTTGGAGCGGGCTCGTGCACCGCCCGCCGGTGCTCGCTGCGCGGGGAGTCCGTTCGCTCACTGGGGCGGTGCCACCAGGCCCGCCTCATAGGCCAGGATCACCAGCTGCACCCGGTCGCGGGCATCGAGCTTGGCGAGCAGGCGGGTCAGGTAAGTCTTGGCGGTAGCGATGCTGATGCAGAGCTCGCCTGCGATCTCCGTATTGGACAGGCCCCTGCCGACGAGGGTCAGCACCTCGCGTTCCCGGGCGGTGATGCCGCCGAGCTTCGCCCGCCGCGGCTGTGACGCTGCGGGTCGGGCGGTGAACTCTTTGATCAGCCGACGTGTGACAGCCGGTGCGATCAGCGCGTCCCCGGCGGCAACGATCCGGATTGCGGAGAGGATGTCGTCCAGGGCCATGTCCTTGACGAGGAATCCGGACGCGCCGGCGTGCAGCGCCCCGTAGACGTAGTCGTCGTCGTCGAAGGTCGTCAGGACGACGACGCGTGCGGAGCCGGCGCCCTTCGTGATCAGCCGGGTGGCCTCGATGCCGTCCATGCCGGGCATCCGGAGGTCCATCACGACGACGTCGGGGGCGAGTTCCTCCGTCAGTCGTACCGCTTCCGCGCCGTTTCCGGCCTCGCCCACCACCTCGATGTCCGCGGTGTCGGTGATGACCATCTGCAGAGCGGCGCGGACCAGGGGCTGGTCGTCGGTGAGTACGACACGGATGGTCATCTGGCTCCCGCCTCGGTCGTTGCCGGTAGCGGCAATCTGACCGCTACCAGGAAGCCGCCCCCGGGACGGGGCCCGGCTGTGAAATCGCCGTGCAGCAGGGCGGCCCGCTCGCGCATGCCGATCAGGCCGTATCCGCTGTCCGTGCTGGTGCCGCCGCCTTTCCCTCGGTCCGAGACCTCGACCGCGAGTTCGTCCGCGCGGTAGTCGACGAGCACGAGGCAGGAATCGGCCCCCGAGTGCCGTACGGCGTTGGTCACCGACTCCTGGACGATCCGGAACGCCGCTAGGTCGATGTCAGCGGGCAGCGGGCGACGCCGGCCCTGCCAGCACACCTCCACGCGGACACCGGCGGCCATGGCCGCCGTGGCGAGCTGTTCCACGTCCGACAGGCCGGCGGCCGGCTGCAGAGACGCTGGTGCACGCCCATGGTCTTGGCCGGGGCCTTCCTGATCCTGGTCGGCCTCTCGCAGGGCGCCGAGCATCCGGCGCAGCCCGGACAGGGTCTCGCGCCCCGCCTTCTCCACGGTGAGCATCGCCTCCCGGGCCCTGGCCGGCTGGGTCTCGACGACCCGGGCTGCGGCGCCGGCCTGCAGGGCGATGATGCCGATGCTGTGGGCGACGGTGTCGTGCATTTCGCGGGCGATGCGCAGCCGTTCGGCGGTGACGGCCTGCGCGGCGGCCCGTGCGTACAGCTCTTCGGTGTGGGCCCGGGCCTGATGGACCGAGTTGCCGATGAGCCAGGCGATGGCCACGGTCAGGGCCAGGAAGGGCTCAGGAGCGATCCCGGAGTCGTCCCCCGCGACCAGCCGCAGCATGAAATAGCAGGTGAGCACGCCGAGTGCCCCCGCGGCCGCCGCGAGCGAGTTCCGCCGGGACCGGATGGCCGCGATGTAGCAGAGGGCCACATCCACTGCCAGGAACTGCAGGGGCGGGATTTCGTCCTGGCGCCAGGCCACCGTCGAGGCGACCGTACCGGCGATCACCAGTGCGTACGCCGACGAAGTACTGCGGCGCAGCACCGCACTACCGGCCAGGACCAGCATGAAGGCGAGCGCAAGCAGAGCCCTGGCGCCAAGCGAATCGAGCCCGCCCCGGGGAAAGTTGAGCGAGTACGTCGGCCCCGGCGGCATCACGACGTACTGGACGATGGGCTCCACCGCTGCCGCCAACCACGCCAGCGCTGTCCACAGGCCCGGCGGTATGCGCTTGAGTAGCGGCAAAGACACGGAGGCTGACATCTGGTGATCGTATCCGTGTGCTGTTGAGGGGCCATCGACCCGCGGTTGTACAACCGGGGTTGACACTCGCGCCCGGCGATTGTCAGCTCCGGCCCGACGACCGGCGGGGCCGCCCCCGGCACCGTTGTCCCCGTGATCGAAGTCAACGAACTCACGAAGCGGTACGGCGGCACGACGGCCGTCAACGACCTGACCTTCACCGTGCGACCCGGCCAGGTGACCGGGTTCCTCGGACCGAACGGCGCCGGCAAGAGCACCACGCTGCGGATGATCCTCGGCCTCCACGAGCCCACCAGCGGCACCGTCACCATCGACGGCCGCCCTTTTCGTGACCGCCCCCGCGGCCTGCGCCACATCGGCGCTCTCCTCGACGCGCACGACGTGCACGGCGGGCGCAGCGCGCGGGCGCAACTGTCCGCCCTGGCCCGCAGCAACCGCATACCGCAGCGTCGGGTGGAGGAGGTGCTGCGGGAGGTCGGCCTCGCCGACGTCGCCCGCCGCCGCATCGGAGGATTCTCGCTCGGCATGAAACAGCGGCTCGGCATCGCCTCCGCCCTGCTCGGCGATCCACCGGTCCTGCTCTTCGACGAACCGCTCAACGGCCTCGACCCGGAAGGAGTGAAGTGGGTGCGCGACCTGTTCAGGCAGCTCGCCGCCGAAGGCCGCGCCGTATTCGTCTCCAGCCATCTCATGTCCGAGATGGAGCACACCGCCGACCATCTGATCGTCATCGGCCGCGGCGAACTGATCGCGGCGGAAAGCCTCACCGAGTTCTCGGCCCGCGGCACCCGGCAGAGCGCCGTGGTCGGTACCACCGCCGCGGCCGTCCTGAGGGACCTGCTGACGGCCGAGGGCGCAGTCGTACACGCACAAGGCGAGCTGCTCACCGTCACCGGTCTGACCGCGGTCCGGATCGGTGAGATCGCCCTGGAGCACCGTATTCCGCTGCATCACCTCAGCACCCGGTCCGCCTCCCTGGAAGAGGCGTTCATGGAGATCACCGCCGACAGCGTGCAATACCTCGCAGGAGACCCCCAGTGACCACGACATACGCTCCCGCCAGCGAACTCGGCGCCGACGAACCCCGCGCCCGCTTTCACGACCTGGTCGCCGCCGAATGGATCAAGATCCGGTCGCTGCGCTCGACCTGGATCGCCTACGGGGCCACCGCCCTGGCCGTCATCGCGTTCAACGCGGGCACCGCCTACGACACGTACAGCTACTGGCCACAGCGGACCGCGGCGGACCGGGCCGACTTCGTCCGGGACGGAATTCCGCTGCAGGAGGCGTTCACGGCGAACGCCGCCATGGTCATGATGCTCGCCCTCGGTGCCCTCGGCGCCGTCGCGATCATCGGCGAGTACAGCACGGGCACCATTCGTACGACGTTCGCGGCCGTTCCGGCCCGCCGTTCGGTGATGGCCGCCAAAACGGTGGTCGTCACGGCGGTCACCACCGTCTTCGGCGCGATCGTCGCAGGGGTCTCGTTCGGCCTGACGCAGGCGATCCTCGGCGGCCGGGGCGCAGGCATATCGATCAGCTACCCGGGCGCCCTGCGCGTCGTAGTGGCGTCCGCCCTCCTTGCGCCGGTGTGCGCGGTCGCCGGCATGGCCATCGGCTCCGTCATCAGGCACACCTCGGCCACCATGATCGTCTCGGTGGTAGCCATCCTCGTGCTGCCCATCGTCTTCACCGACGGCCGCCACTGGTCGGCGGTCGCCGGGCACGCCACGCTCTACCAGGCGTGGTCACGGCTCGTGGAGGTCGGCTCCCCCCGGACCGACTTTCCGTGGACGACCGGCGGAGCCTGGACCGTCTACGCGGTGTGGGCGCTCACCACAGCCGTGCTCGCCGTCACCAGCGCGCAACGGCGCGACCAGTGAGAGGGCCGGTCGGCCAACTGCCCGGGTGGCAGATGGTCGCCCGCACCTGGGAGCAGTTAGTAGTCGGCTCTGCCGTCTCGGCGTCGCCGCCGTTACGCCGAGACCGGCAAGAATCAGCCTGACCGAGACACGTTCTCCGCCCGCCCCGCCTACCGGGCCCGCCGCACGTAACCGGTACGCGAAGCGGGCACCACCGCCGTCGGCGCTTCGGCTTCCGGTACCGATTCCGCGTCGCTGACGAGTTACGGACGCCACAGCCATGACGGCCGCGACCAGGATGACGGGTTGGCGGCATCATTCCTCATCGACGGCATCCGTGCGCCACCACATCAACATGCTCGGCAGGTACTCCTTCCAGCTCCCCGACCCGCCGGGCGGCCTGCGGCCCGAGAGGCGGACCACATCCTCGTCGCGTACATCGAAGCCGTCGGCCCGCAGCTGGGTGATGGCGGCATCCATGTAGCGGGTGTTGAACAGCACCAGAGCGTTCAGCACGAGCCCGAGGGCGCCGATCTGGTCCTTCATGCCGTCCTGGTAGCGCTGGTAGAGCTGCCCGGCCTTGCCGTGGAAGATCTTCCGCGCGAGCGCGTGACGGCCCTCCTGGAGGTTGGCCTGCACCTTGATCTTCCGCCGGTAGGCCGGCTCGTCTGCCAGGCGCAGGATGTGCAGGGTCTTGGCGATCCGCCCGTAGTGCGCGATCGCGTCGCCCAGCGGGGTGGGCCGTCCGTCGCGCGACAGCATCCGGATCACGTCGTAGGCCCGGACGGCTCCGGTGTGGATGGAGCCGATGATCCGCAGGATGTCCTCCCAGTGCCGATCTATCCAGACCAGGTCGACCCGGCCCCTGGGCCGCGTCTTGGAACGCGCCGTAGTCGGCGGCACGGTCGATGCGCCACATCTTCTGGTCCGGCAGGTCAGCCAGCTGCGGCGCATAGGTGAACCCCGCCAAGGTCAGCAGGCCAAAGCACCAGACGCCGCCACGACCCGGCCAGCAGCTCGGTGTCGATCTCGGCCGGGCCGACCTTCTTACGGCCCATCAACTCCGGCAGCGACTTCAGCGCAGCCAGGACCGGAGCGCCCTCCGGGGTGGCGTCGAAATCCACGACCTTCACCAGGAGCTTCAGGAACGGCCGCACCGTGCCGAACCGGGTGACCAGCATCGCCCGCCATGCCTGGTCCGCATCGGAGTCCAGCGGCGGCGCCAGCTCGAACAGCGCGGCAATCGCGGCGGCCAGCTCGCTGCGCGGCACCACCGCCTCGATCTGTTCCCACATCGCCGCCAGCGTCTCCACCTTCGGCGCCTTGATCTCCCCGGTATCGGTGTCGATCTGCTCGGAGGTGGTGTCGAAGACGACTTGGAACGCGGTCGCCAGCTTCGCCCCGGCCCGCTCGACCCTCGGCAGGGTCTTCATCTTCTCCTTGGCCGTCTCCCGCTCGGCCTTGGCCAGCAGCTTGGTGGCGATCAGCACCTCCAGGAGGTCCAAGGCGTCATCGACCGCCCGCGTCGTCAGGTGCACCGCGGTGGCCAGCAGCGTCGCCAGACGCCGCGCGTCGTTGTGGCGCTTGAGCAGCGTCGCCTTGCCGTCCACCCCGTACCTCGACAGCTCCGCCAGCCGGCGCGGCGGTATCCCCGACACGTCCAGCTCACCCATGCCCAGGTCGGCGATCTCCTCCGCCCGGGCCAGCGACCACTTCATCTGCGGACCCGACACCCGCACCGTTCCCGCGCCGCAGCCGGTCCGGCTCCGAGACCCGCGAACCGGCAGGCACCGTCAGCAGCGAGTCCAGCACCGCCCGCTGGCCGGTGTTCAGCAGCCCGTACAGGGTGTCCCACAGTCGCTGGTTCGCCGCCTCCCGGACACTGCCCACCAGCCGTGACAGGCGGCTCGCCCCGGGAAGGAGCACCCTGCGCTCGCGCAGCCGCCCGGCTGCCGCGTCGAACAACGCCTTCGGCCCGTCCCCGGTCGTCCAGGCCCGCGCGTCCACCACTCACCCAGCTCGGCCGAGACCTCGGCGAAGTCCCGCCACCCCCGGCTTCCTGGATCTCCCCGGCGTGGGTGCGAGCAGTCCCGTCCCGCTCGCCGTATTCCTTCAGGCACGACGGGTCCTCGATCTCCAGCTGCTCGGCCAGATACTCGGCCACCTCCGCCGGCACCTGCCGCGGGTCCGGCATGAACCGGCCCAAGTAGCGCACGCTCGTGAGCTGGACCGCGTACCCGAGCGGGCTGGGCGTCTTCGACGGGTTGCTCGACGCGGTGTTCCGCCCGGTCGGCTGACCGGGCGGAATTCCGCCCGGCGGGAATACGAGAAAAGGCTGCCGCGATCCGATGGGGGATTCGGATCGCGGCAGCCTGGGCGGGGTGTCAGGGGATGGTTCAGCCGGCCTTGCGGCGGAAGGTCCGGCCCTGGCCGCTGGGGCCGCTGCTGCCCTTGAGCTTCAGGCCGCCCGCGTTGTGTGCCTGCTGGGAGCGGGTGGCGCGGGCCTTGCGCTCCAGAGCCTCGCGGAACCTGGCCTTGTCATCGGGCTCGACGGCTTCGGCGGCTTCGACGGCTTCGTTTTCCGGTGTATCGGACATGGGATACCTCCTGTTTTTTCCGGAGCGGATTTATTGTGTCATCCGGGCAGGACCGCGGCGACCCGGTTGTCGATCACCGGTGGAATTCCGGCAGAGAATTGACGAACCATCACGGTCCGGCGTCAGGAACGGTCTTCCGGATTTCCGGCGTCGTGCACGAACAGCGCGACCTGGACCCGGTTGTTGAGGCCGAGTTTGGCCAGGATCCCGGAAACGTGGGTCTTGACCGTGGAGACGCCGAGACAGAGCGCCGCGCCGATCTCCGCGTTCGACTTGCCCTGGCCGATGCCGAGGGCCACCGCCCGCTCGCGCTCGTTGAGGACCGCCAGCCGCTCCTCGGCGTCCTGCCCGCCCCTGTCCTCGGGCAGCGCCACGACCTTGTCGATGAGCCGCCGCATGACGGCCGGCGACAGCACCGGCCGGCCCTGGGCCGCCCGCCGGACGGCCTCGACGAGCTCCGCCGGCGGGGTGTCCTTCAACGCGAAGCCGGCGGCGCCCGCGCGCAGGGCGCGCAGCACGTACTCGTCGGCGCCGAAGGTGGTGAGCACCAGGACCTCGGGGGCGTCGCTCATGGCGCGCAGCGCCTCGGTGGCCGCCAGCCCGTCCATGACCGGCATGCGGATGTCCATCGGCACCACGTCGGGACGGTGCCGGCGCACCAGCTCGACCGCCTCGGCGCCGTCACCGGCCTCGGCCACGATCCGCAGGTCCGGGGCTCCGCCGAGCATCACCGACAGCCCCATGCGCACGAGCGGGTCGTCGTCCGCGATCAGCACGTCGACCGTGGACTGCTCGGCTGTGGTCATTCGGCGAGCATATCCGCAGCCGGGCCGCCGGGACTCCGGACTCCGGTGCTCCCGCCGCCGGTCAGCGGTGCAGCCGGCGCCAGTACTGGGACTCGTTCCGGTCGCGCACGACGAGGTCGAGGCGCTGGAGGTCGAGGCGCAGTTCCCCGAGTTCGCCGACCGCGCCCGGCTGCTTCAGGAGCTGCCGTCGGGCCTTGAACAGCGCGTGTGCCTGGGCGGGCAGTTGGGGGCTCTCCGGCACCCAGAGCCGGAACTCCGCCCCGTGGGGATCCTCGTCCGACCAGGTGTAGCCGTGTCCGGTGAAGGCGTCGGCGAGCCTGCGCCGGTCCTGGTCGCAGTCCTCGCGGGCGAGTTCCTCGGTGCCGTGGCCGAGCAGGACGAGCTGCTTGCCGTCGCGGAAGGCCATGGCTATGTCGGCGCGCGCGAATTCCCTCGGCTCTCCCCTACGGGTGAGCAGCACCCGGGTGTCGGACACGGTGACGGACAGTTCGCCGAACTTGACGAGGAAGCCCCCGATCAGGCCCGCCAGGCCGCCCGCGGCCACCGCCCGTCCAGTCGGGCCCCGGCTCCGGGGCCGCCTGCGTGCGGCTCCGCGCGGTCGCCACCGCGTAGGCCACCGCGAGCAGGAACAGAAGGGTGTCCACGGTCCGGTCCCGTGGACTCCTGCGGGCGGGAACGGGCCGGGGCAGTCGTGAAGTGGGGCACGGATCGGACGTTACCTTCGTGATCTCTTCCCGCCGCGGGTCAGGACGGTGGACGGTACTTTGGTCGGACCGCCGCGGACCTTGGTCCCGGACGGCCCGCCGGACGGCGTGGAGTGGTTCAGGCCGCCGCTTCGGCGGCGGCGCGGGTACGGACGGTGCGGCGCAGCTCGCCGCGTACGGGCTTGCCGACGGGGGTGCGCGGGACGGCGTCGATGGCCTCGACGCGGCGGATCCGTTCGAAGGGCGCCAGGCGGGTGTTGGCGCGGGCGGCGATCTCCTCCAGTACGGCGGGGCCGGCGGCCGCGTGGTCGCGGAGAACGACGCCGGCCCAGGTGACCGATCCGTGCACGGCGTCGGGCCAGCCGACGACCGCGCACTCGGCGACCCGCGGGTCGGAGCCGAGGATCCGCTCGACCGCGCTGGGCGAGACGAGTTCGCCGTCGTGCAGGAACACGTCCCCGAGCCGGTCGACGAGGAACAGGTCTCCGTCGGGGCCGATCCGGCCGATGTCCCCGGTGGAGAACCAGCCGTCCGCGTCGGCGGGCGGTTCGCTCTCGCCGAGGTAGCCGGCCATCAGCTGGGGGCCGCGCACCTGCACCTCGCCGGTCTCGCCCGGGCCCAACGGCTCCCGTGTCTCGGGGTGCACGAGGCGGCATTCGGTGCCGGGCACGGGGGTGCCGACCGAGCCGGGCACCGGCCGGTCCGGCCTCTGCGAGTGGGTGAGCGGGGAGAATTCGGCGAGGCCGTAGCCCTGGATGACGGGTACGCCGAGCCGCTCGCCCAGGATCCGGGCGGCGTCCGAGGACAGGGCGCTGCCGCCGGACAGCACGGCGCGCAGCCGGGGGCCGGCGGGGACGCCGGGAAGGGCGGCGGGGCCGCGCAGCCGTTCGTCGGCGGCGAGCCGGTGCAGGCGGGCGGGCAGCTCGTAGTAGTGAGTGGCTCCGGTGCTCTCTGCGAGCGCGAGCGCGGCCAGTGGTTCCGGGTCTGGGCACAGCACCTGGCAGGCGCCCGCGTGGACGGCCGAGTTGAGGTGCATCGGCGGGTAGAGCGGCAGGTGGTTGAGGACGACGGAGCCGGCGTCGAGGTGGTGCGCGGCGGCGGTCTGCGCGGCGTTGGCGACGAGGCTGCGGTGGGTCAGCCGCACCCCCTTGGCGCGGCCGGTGGTGCCGGTCGTGAACTGTACGCAGACCTCCGCGCCGGGGTCGAAGGCGGCGGGCTCGCCGGGGGCCGCGCGGCGGGTGGCGGCGGCGACCGCGTCCACGACGAGGTCCACCGGGACGGTGTCCCCGGGGACGGGGTCGTCCCCGGCGCCGGTGACCAGGACGAGCGAGAGACAGGGCGGGCGGCCGTCGGCGTCGGCGAGCAGTTCGGCGGTGGCGCGGGGGACGAAGGCGAGTTCCGCTCCGGCCGAGGCCAGCACCTTCACGAGGCGGGTGGGCGAGACGAGCGGGTTCAGCAGGACGACGGTGTTGCCGCTGCGGACGGTGCCGTAGTAGGCGGCGGGGAAGTCGGCGTCGAGGGTGTTGGCGACCCCGACGCGGGCTCCGCGCCGGCCGACCGAGCACTCCAGGAAGGCGGCGATCCGGTCGGCCCGGGCGTCGAGTTCGCCGAAGGTCAGCGTCCGTTCGCCCACGCGGAGCGCGGGGGCGTCGGGGGCGCGTTCGGCGGCTCGGCGGAGCAGTCCGTCGAGTGACAGGTGCGGGATGTGCGTCGGTTCCGGTTGGGCGAGGGCCGGCACGGCTCTGCTCCCCTCTGCGCTGGGCGCTCCCGGTGACAGGGCCATACCAAGGTCGGCGTCGGCGGTTGAAGGTCCCTGCAGGACCGCTCGAAGCGTGCTGGGGCTGTGGCCGGAGAGGCTTGCCGGGTCTCGGTGTCCGGCGCGGTGCATCGCAAGGCGGAGGGCCACGGCTCGGCTCGTACCGGACGTGCTTCCGTGGTCCGGCAACGCGGCGAGGTGCCCCGCCTGTTGGCACCTCCCAGCGGTAGCTGGGGAGCGCCGCGACACGGTAAAGCTTTGCGGTCAGCACTAGGGGGTGTCTGACGGATGTCCGCGGCGCCACGACGCTCCTTCCCCACGGACATCCGTCAGGCACCCCCTAGGAGAGCCCCGCCAGGGCCTTCGCGAGGGCCCGGTCGGAGCCGGCGACGACCACCGGCGGGGGGCTCCAGCCGTACGCGGCGACCCGCCGGGCGGCCTCGTTCGCGAGGGCCCGCGCGCCCGGGTACCCGCCGACGGCGACGGGGTCACCGGCGGCCAGGGCGGGGGCCAGCGCGGCCAGGACGACGGCCGGGTCCGGGGCGGTGGTCAGCAGGGCCCGCGCGCCCCGGTGGCGTTCCGCGAGGCGGTCGTAACAGTCCTCGGCGGTGCCGGGCGGCGGGACCAGACAGACCAGCCCGGCCCTGGGCGCGGCGGCCGGGCACAGCACCCTGGGCGCCGGCACGGGGTCCGGGGCGACCCGGGGTGACGGTGCTCCGTGCAGCGGCCCGAGGGCCTCGGCGACGGTGGTGTCGGGCCCGGCCTCCAGCGGCAGCCGCCGCAGCAGCAGGGCGGTCTGCCAGAGCAGTTCGGCGGCGTCCCCGTCCGTGATCCGCGTCCGGTCGTGCACGGCGGTCAGCGTCAGCCCGCCGTCGTGGTCGTGCCGGGCCGAGACGGCGACCGGCATCCCGGTGAGGGCCCCGACGGCCTCGACCGGATCGGGCACCGCGGGCTCGGACGGCCCCGGCGCCCCCGGCAGCGGCGCCGCGGGCTGCCGGCCGGACTCCGGCGGGAGGAACGCCAGCACCGACTCCGTGCGCGGGCTCCCGGGGGCCCAGCCCCGGATCTGCCCCGGCGAGACCCACTCGTACGCCGCGAGGTCGACGGCCCGGCCGGCCAGTTCACCCAGCAGCGCCGAGACCGTCGCCCCGGGGTGCACGTCCACCGCCACCGGCAGCGCGTTCCCGAGGGGTCCCGGCAGCTGCCCGGCCCCCTCCAGCGGGATGCCCCGCCCGGAGACGGCCGCCGAGAAGGCCACCGGCACCGCGCCCGGTGCGCGCCCGGAGCCCGCGCGGTACAGCAGCAGCGCCCAGGCGGCCTGCAGGGCGGTGCTCTCGGCCGCTCCCAGCAGCGCGGCCCAGGCGCGCAGCCGGCCGGCCTCCGCCGGGCTGAGGCGCTGGCGGGTGCGGCCGTGGCCGCGCTGGTGGGTGGGGCCCCTGTCCAGGGCGGGCAGGGTCACGCTCCCGGCGGGCGGGGCGGCCCAGGTCCAGAACGCGCGGGCGGGTGCGAGGTCCCGGGCGCCCACCCAGCGCAGGTGGTCGCGCAGGTCGGGCCGGCGCTCGCCGCCCCGGGGCGGGCCCTCGGCGGCGTAGGCGCGGTGGAAGGAGCGCAGCAGCTGGCGGACGCCCACGGGGTCCAGCAGCGCGCGGTGGTAGGTGAGCAGCACCCGCGTGCCGCCGTCCGCACCGCCGAGCAGGGCGATCCGCAGCGGGCCGGGCCGGGTCAGGTCGAACTCGCGCATCCGCTCGGCGGCGAGCAGCGCCTCCCAGGCCCGCGGACCGGTGCCGCCGGAGCCGTGGTGGGTGATCAGCGGGGCCGCGTACGGGTGCACGGCGAACCGGGGCACGGCCCCGGACCCCGGTGCGGGTTCGACGAGCCCGGTGCGCAGGACGGCCTCCTGGCCGGTGACGGTCTGCCAGGCACGGGCAAAGCGCTCGGCTTCGAGCGGGCCGTTCCAGCACCAGTGCAGCTGCTCGGTGTACATGCCCCGGCCGGGGTGGGTGAGGCCGTCGAGGAGGACGTCGATCTGGACGGGCGCCGCGGGGTGGGTCCATGGCAGGGGGGTTGAGGTGGCCCTCGCGGCGGACGGCGGCGGGCGGTCGCCAGGGGCCGCGTTCACCGCTGCGGGATCAGTGTGTGCACTGCCGTCTCCGCGTGCCGCCGGGCCAGGTGCAGGACGCGGGTGCTCGCGGCGCCCAGGGTGCGGCGTACGTGGTCGCGGGCCTGGGCGAGGTCCGCGCCGGGGCCGAGCACGGGCTCGATGTCCTCCTCGCGGAGCAGCACCTGGTGGGTGGCGACGGCGGTGATCCCGGTTTCGTCGGGGTTGACGGCCCATTCTCCGGTGTGCGCGGCCAGCAGGCGGGGGGTGCGGGTCTGCTTGAAGACGATCCGGCCGGCGTGCGGGAAACAGACCCGGACCGATTCGCTGGTCTCGGTGACGCCGTCGGCGCCCCGGGTGTCCATGCCGAGCAGTTGGACGCCCTGCCGGTCCTCCACGACGTCGGCCCGGGTGATCTCGGGCAGGTGGACGGGCCAGTCGCCGGCCCGGTAGAGGAAGTCGTAGACGAGCTCGGACGGGCCGTGGACGCGTACCGACTCCTCGAAGGTCAGCAGGAGGCCGTCGAGCTTCGTCCAGAGTTCGGCTGTCTCCTTCAGCCGGTCCAGTTCGGCCCGGCTGTTGGTGTCGGTGGCCCGGGTGAGCCACTCCACGCCGGCCGGGTCGTCGTCGCGGGCCGCGAACCGGTGCAGGAGGGTCAGCCGGGAGCGGTCGGTGCCCAGTTCCTCGACGGCCCAGCGGCCGCCCATGGAGGTCGCCGGGGGTGCCGGGACCTCCTGGTGGAAGTCGATGGTCCGCCGCCGGGGGTCCAGGGAACGCCGGGAGACCCAGGAGGTGACCGTTCCGTTGGCGGTGGCCCACATGCCGAAGCGTTCCCGGGTCCCGTCGAAGTCCAGCCGCTCGACGTGGACGCTGGGCGGGACGAACAGCGGCCACTGGGTGGTGTCCGCGATCAGCGCGTAGACCACTCCCGCGGGGGCGGCCACGTCCACCGAGTACGACGTGTGCTGTACACGCTCACCTGACATCGGATCACACCTCTCTCAACCTCGCTCTCGACCATCGCGGGCTTCGGCGGAGGTCCGCTCGAAGGATCCTGGATCCTGGCCTCAGCGGCCGTCCACGGCCCCTCGTGAAGGCATCGCCCGGCTCAGACGGCCGCCTCGGCCGCCGCGCGGCGGCGCAGCGCGCGGCGGAGCGTGCGGCGCTCCGGCTTGCCGGCGGGGGTGCGCGGAACGGCTTCCAGGACCTCGACCCGCCGGATCTGCTCGTGCGGCCCGAGCTGGGCGTTGGCGGCCTCGACGACCGAGTCGAGCACGTCGAGGAGCCCGGGGGCGGTCGGATCGGCGAGGACGATGCCGAGCCAGACGAGGGCTCCGTGGACGGGGTCGGGCCAGCCGACGACGACGCAGTCGTCGACCCGGGGGTCGGCGGCGAGGACGGCTTCGACGGCGGTGGGCGAGACGAGTTGGCTGTCGTACGAGAACACGTCGTCGAGGCGGTCGACGACGTACAGCCCCCCGTCGGGGCCGATCCGGCCGGCGTCCCCGGTGGAGAACCAGCCGTCGGCGTCGGCCGGTGGTCCGCTCTCGCCGAGGTAGCCGGCCATCAGCTGGGGCCCGCGCACCTGTACCTGGCCGGTGTCGCCGGGACCGAGCGGGACGCCGGTCTCCGGGTGCGCGACGCGGCATTCGGTGCCGGGCACGGGCGCGCCGACGGTGCCGGTGCCGGTGCGGCCGTCGGGCCGCTGGGAGTGGGTGAGGGGGGAGAGTTCGACCATTCCGTAGCCCTGGAGCACGGGTACGCCGAGCCGATCGGCCAGCAGCCGGGCGTCGGCGGGGGCGAGGGCGCTGCCGCCGGAGAGGACCACGGTCAGCCGGCCGGGCCGGCCGGGGAGGGGGTGGGGCAGGCCGGCGCCGCGGGGGCCCTCGGCGAAGCGGACGTCGGCGGCGAGCTGGTGCAGGCGGGCCGGGAGCGTGTAGAGGTGGGTGGCTCCGGTGCGGTCGGCCAGTTCGAGGGCGGCCACCGGGCGGGGGCAGGGGCACAGCACCTGGCAGGCGCCCGCGTAGACGGCCGAGTTGAGGTGCATCGGGTGGTAAAGCGGCAGGTTGTTCAGGGTCACCGAGCCGGCGTCGAGGTGGTGGGCGGCGGCGGTCTGCGCGGCGTTGGCGACGAGGTTGCGGTGGGTCAGCCGCACCCCCTTGGGGCGGCCCGTGGTGCCGGTGGTGAACTGGACGCAGGCTTCCGTGTCCGGGTCGAAGGCCGCCGTGGTCCGGGGCGCGGGCCGCGGCGCGGAGTCCAGGGCGACGCACAGCGGGACGGCGTCGGCAGGCACGATCCCGTCGGGCGCGTCGGTGACGACGACCGCGCGCAGCAGGGGCAGCCGGTCGGCGGTCTTGACGAGGAGCTCGGCAGTGGTGGTGGGGACGAAGGCGATCTCGACGCGGGCGTCCTCGCACATGTGGCGCAGCCCTGCGGCCCGGACCAGCGGGTTGAGGAGGACGGCGGTGTTGCCGCTGCGCAGGGTGCCGTAGTAGGCGGCGGGGAACTCCTCGTCGAGGGTGTTGGCGATGCCGACGCGGGCTCCGCGCCTGCCGAGGGTGTGCTCCAGGTAGGCGGCGTAGCGGTCGGCGCGGGCGTCGAGTTCGGCGAAGGTGCGCATGCCGTGCGCGCTGCGGACGGCGCAGGCGGCGGGGTCGCGCAGCGCAGCCCGGCGCAGCAGCCCGTCGAGCGGCAGTTCCGGGTATCTGAAGATCGGCACGGCGCGTCCTCCTGATCAGGTCTGATCCCGCCCTACCACGGTCCCCGGGAGCGGTCGAGTGGGGTTCGAAGGAAGCTCGATCACGCTGCCGCCGGCCCGGCGCAGCGGTCCTCACGCCCGGCCCGGGGGCATGGGCAGGCCGCGCGTCCGCGCTCAGGCCGCGGTTTCGGCGAGCCGTGCGCGCACCGCCTCACGCAGGGCGCCGATGACCGTGGCCACCTCGCCGTCGCTGAGCCCGCAGTGCATGGGGAGGCGTACCGTGCGGTCCACCGCCCAGTCGCAGGCGGGCAGCCCGGCGTCCGGGGGCCCTTCGTCGATTCCGTCGGCCCGGACCCGGTGCAGGGGGGCGTAGTGGGGGGTGGTGTAGATCTCGTCGGCGAGCAGGTCGGCGACGACCTTGTCGCGGATGGCGGGGTCCAGCTGCACCCAGTAGAGGCAGTTGGTGGACTCGTGGCCCTCGGGCAGCGGCGGCGGCGTCAGCAGCCCCTCGGTGCCGGCCAGTTCACTGTCGTACCGCGCGGCGATTTCCCGGCGCCGCTCGACCATCTCGGGGAGCCGGCGCAGCTGTACGGAGCCGATGGCGGCGGTCAGGTCGTTGCCGATGATCCCGCGGCCGTACTCGGGCAGGTCCGGCTCGCCCGGCACCGTGCCGTGGCCGAAGCTGCTGGCGCGCACCAGGCCGCGCCTGGCCAGCAGTCGTGTCCGGGCGGCCCGGTCGGGGTCCTTCGCGTAGACCATGCCGCCGTCGCCCGTGACCAGTACCCGGCCGGGGTCGAAGCTCCACACGGCGAGGTCGCCGAAGGTGCCGGCGTGCGTGCCCTCGACGCGGGACGCGACGGAGCAGGCCCCGTCCTCGATCAGCACGATGCCGAGTTCCCGGCATCGTGCGGCGATCCGGACGACGTCGCCGACCCGGCCGCCGTAGTGGAGCAGGAGCACCGCGCGGGTGCGGTCGGTGAGGGTCGCCTCGATGTCCTCGAGGGAGGGGTTGAGGGTGCGGCGGTCGACGTCGCTGAAGACGGGGCGGCCGCCTCGCCCCGCCACCGCCTCGGCAGTGGCGGGCAGGCCGAAGGAGGACAGGACGACCTCGTCGCCGTCCTGGAGGTCGAGGGTCTCGACGGCCAGGTGCAGGGCGGAAGTGCCGGAGCTGGTGAAGACGACGTGATCGGGCCCGACGCCCAGGTGCTCGGCGAAGGCCGTCTCGAAGGCCCTGCTCCGGCGCCCGCTGCCGAGCCGGCGGTCATGGAACACGTCGGCGACCGCGTCGAGTTCCTCCGCTCCGACCTGGGGCTGAAAGAGATTAATCATGGTCGCCTCTCACGTGCTGCTGTCCGTCCGAGCATGTGAACGGCCCCTCGACCCCCGATCGAGGGCCGGTGGTCCCGTACGCGGCGCTTCGCGCCCGGGCCGCGCGCGGAGCTGGTCGAGCAGCCTTCCAGCGGGCCTGGATCCACCGGGACCAGGGTTGTCACATTGGCACCCGCATGACGCACCGCCACGAAACAGCGAGGAAAGTGGTATTGATGCCGAGCTTTCCGACATCAGGCACGGACCTGCATGTCAGGACACAGGAGTTGGCTTCCGTCGCGAGCCGGTACGCGGAGCGGGCCGATGCCGATCGGGTACTGTCGCCCGCCGTCACCGACGGGATCGTCGACGCGGGCTTCGCCCGGCACTTCGTGCCCGCCCGCCTCGGCGGTTCGGAGGGTACGGCCGCCGATCTGCTGAGCGCCGTCTCCACCCTTGCGCAGGGGTGTACTTCGGCCGCCTGGAGCGCCTCGGTCATCGCGGGGGCGGGCCGGATGGGTGCCTACCTTCCCGAGGAGGGTCAGGACGAACTCTGGGCCAAGGGAGCGAACACCGTCGTGGTGGGCGCGCTGATGCCGCGCGGGAGCGCCACGGCGGTCAGCGGCGGCTGGCGGGTCACGGGTGAGTGGGCCTACACAAGTGCGGTCGGGTTCTCCGACTGGGCCCTGGTCTGCGCGCTGGTGCCGCAGGACGGCGGGCGGGTGCCCTGGTTCTTCGCACTGCCGCGCCGGGACTACGGGGTGGCCGACACCTGGACCTCGCTCGGCATGCGCGGCACCGCCAGCAACACCCTGATCGCTGACAACGTCTTCGTGCCGGCCCACCTCGGCTTCACCCGCCAGGACATGATCGAGGGCCGGAGCATCGGTTCCCGGGCTCGTTGCCACACCGCCCCGCTGCGGCTGCTGAGCGGCCTGCTCTTCGGCGCGCCGGCGCTCGGCGCGGCACGGGCCGCTCTGCGGGTGTGGGCCGATGACGCCCGGACGGGCGCGGACGAGGAAGAGCTCTCGCTGCGCACCTCCCTGGTGCGCGCCACGATCGCCGTCGACGGCGCCGCGCTGCTGCTCGAGCGCGCCGCCGAGGTCGCCGACGCCCCGGCCGCCGGCCCGCTGGAGCTGACGCGCAACCCGGCCGACTGCGCGTACGCCGTGGAGCGGCTGGTGGACGTCGTCGAGCGGCTGCTGCGCGCGAGCGGCAGCTCCGGCCAGCTCGCCGGCCATCCGCTCCAGCGGATCTGGCGGGACGTGCACAGTCTGGCGAGCCATGTGGCACTGCGGTTCGACCCGGCGGCGGGAGCCTACGGATCACAGCTCCTGTACCCCGGTCCCGGGTCCGGCACCCCGTGACAGCAGAGGACGTAACACAGCCGGCTCGCCGGCTCCTTCACGAAAGGCAGATCGTATGAGCGACTCGACCCCCGGCACCGCGCGGACCGCGGCGGACCCCTTCGTCTCCGCCGAGCTCTACGCACAGGTGCAGCAGTTCTACGCCCGCCAGATGGGCCTCCTGGACGGCGGCGACCCCGACGGGTGGGCTCAGACGTTCACGGAGGACGCCGTCTTCCAAGAGGCGAGCCGGCTCGACGAACCGCTGCGCGGACGGACGGCGATCCGGGACTCTTCGCGGGCCCGCAAGAAGCGCCTCGAGGCCGACAAGATCGACTTCCGGCACTGGCTCGGCATGCTCGACGTGCGCCCCGAGCCGGACGGGTCGCTGCGGGCACGCAGCTACGCGCTGGCGATGCGCACCCAGCGCGGCGGCGCACTCGACATCTTCGCCAGCGTGGTCTGCAACGACCACCTGGTGCTCGTGGACGGCACCTGGCAGGTCGCCGAACGGGACCTCCACCACGACGGCTCCGGCCGCGACTGACGAGGCTGAGGAGCTTCAGTGAAATTCGGGATCGTCTTCTTCCCCACCGTCGGCCCCGCCGACAAGTCCGCCCAGCAGTACTTCGACGAGGCCCTGCGGCTCGTCGACCTCGCGGAGGAACTGGGCTTCGACCACGTGAAGATGGTCGAGCACTACTTCTTCTCCTACGGCGGCTACAGCCCCGACCCGGTGACCTTCCTCGCCGCGGCCGCAGGCCGTACCAAGCGGGTGCGGCTGGGCACCAGTGCCACCATTCCCGCCTTCCAGCACCCGGTGAAGCTGGCCGGCAAGCTGGCCATGCTGGACAACATCTCCAACGGCCGGGTCGACGCCGCCTTCGGGCGGGCCTTCCTGCCGGACGAGTTCAAGGCCTTCGGCATCTCCATCGACGAGTCGAAGGACCGGTTCGTCGAGGGCGTCCAGGCGATCAAGCGGCTGTGGAGCGAGGAGGACGTGGTCTTCGACGGCCAGTTCCACCAGTTCGGCCCGGTCACGCTGCTGCCCCGGCCCGTGCAGAGCCCGCACCCGCCGGTGTTCGTGACCACCGCTCGCAGCGCGGAGTCCTGTGCCGAGGCGGGCCGTGACGGGCACAACCTGCAGACGGTGCCGAACGTGATGTCCACCGAGGAGCTGCAGAACCGGCTGGCCATCTACCGCGCCGAGTGGGCCGCGTCCGGGCGCACGCCGGGTACGGAGCAGATCCACTTCAGCTACCCGTGCGTCGTCTCCGAGGACGGCGAGGAGGCCCGGGTCAAGGGCCGGATCGACGACGACCGGAACTCGGCCGCGATCCGGGACGCCGTCGCCTCCTGGGGCACCACCCGCTCCGATGCCTACCCGGGGTACGAGAAGCTGGTGGAGGCCACCAGGACCTCCCACTTCGACGGCAAGATGGAGCAGCAGAAGCTGCTCATCGGCGCTCCCGACCAGGTACGGGCGCAGCTCGAGCAGATCTCCGAGTGGTTCGGTGATGACATCACCATCAGCCTCGGCGTGCACTCGGGCCACCTGTCCTTCGAGGACGCCGCCACCACGATGCGTCTGATGGCCGAGCAGGTCATCCCGAAGCTTGGGGCCGGCGCGTGAGCGCGGAGCGGGAGCGCGTCGTCACAGTGATCGGCGCGGGCACGATCGGGCTGGGCTGGATCGCGCTGTTCCTGGGCCACGGGCTGCACGTACGGGTCAACAGCCGGCGCGAGGACGCGCCGCGCATCGTGGCCGAGGGGCTTGAGCTGTTCGCGCCGTATCTGCCCGAGGGCAGTGCGGACCCTGCGGGCTTCGCCGAGCGGCTCAGCTTCGAGCCCGACCTGGAGCGGGCGGTCGCGGACGCCGACGTCATCGTCGAGAACGCGCCGGAGAACCTGGAGCTCAAGCAGGAGCTGTACGAGCGGATCGGCAAGGCGGCCCCGGCCGGGGCGCTGCTGCTGTCGTCGACCTCCACCCTGAACCCGGACGACATGGGCGCCCGGATGGCCGACTCCAGTCGCCTGGTCGTGGGCCACCCCTTCAACCCGCCGCACGTGGTGCCGCTGGTGGAGGTCGTGGCCGGCGAGCGCACCTCCGCGGAGGCCGTGGAGGAGGCCGTCGCCTTCTTCAGGTCGGTCAGCCGCAAGCCGGTCGTCCTGCACAAGCCGATCATGGCGTTCGCCGCGAACCGGCTCCAGTCCGCCCTGCTGCGCGAGTCGGTGCACCTGGTGCGCGAGGGCGTCGTCACGCTGGAGGAGCTCGACCAGGTGGTCACCACCTCCATCGGGCTGCGCTGGGCGACCGTGGGCCCGTTCCTGGCCTTCCACCTGGGTGGCGGCCAGGGTGGTCTGCGCAAGTGGCTGGGCACGCTCGGCTCCAACCTGGAGCGCGGCTGGGAGGGGCTCGGGCGTCCGCCGATGGACGCCGAGACCATCCGCTCGCTCATCGAGCAGGCGGAGGCGGCCTACGGCTCGAAGACGTACGAAGAGCACGTGCGCGAGCGTGACGCCAAGCAGACGGCCATCCTGCGCTCTCTCGCCGCGGTTTCCGGCGAGGAGTGAGCTCGGCGCGCTGAGGGGGGGGGGGGGGGGGGGGGGGGGGGGGGGGGGGGGGGGGGGGGGGGGGGGGGGGGGGGGGGGGGGGGGGGGGGGGGGGGGGGGGGGGGG
>NZ_JBVJWV010000032.1:62905-92942 GCF_055602105.1 Streptomyces sp. NPDC037421 | reverse complement strand
CACGCACGAGAGCGGCTGGGACTACACCGCGACGAACTCCTCTTCGGGCGCGTACGGCCTGGTCCAGGCCCTGCCGGCGTCGAAGATGTCCTCGGCGGGCTCGGACTGGAAGACCAACCCGGCCACCCAGATCAAGTGGGGCCTGGACTACATGAACGAGCGTTACGGCAGCCCGGTCGAGGCCTGGAACTTCTGGCAGGCCAACCACTGGTACTAGACCAGCGGCAGGCTGCACAGAACACCGGGAACGCCCGGCCGAGATCCCTCGGCCGGGCGTTCCCGCACGTGCACGGCCGAGCACGGGCAGTCAGCGCCGCAGGTACGCCAGGACGGCCAGGACCCGGCGGTTGTCCTCGGTGGAGGGGGCGATGCCGAGCTTGGCGAAGATGCTCGCCGTGTGCTTGGCGACGGCGCTCTCGCTGAAGTGGAGGGCGCCCGCGATGGCGGCGTTGGAGCGGCCCTCCGCCATCAGTTCCAGGACGTCGCGTTCGCGCGGGGTGAGGGCGGACATCGTGCCGCGGGCGTCGCCGCGCGACAGCAGCCGGCCGATCACCTGCGGGTCCAGGACGGTGCCGCCGCCGGCGACGCGGCGTACGGCGTCGACGAACTGGCCGGTGTCGGTGACCCGGTCCTTGAGCAGGTAGCCCACGGCGCCGTCATCGCTCGCCAGGAGCTCGTTGGCGTAGAGCTGGTCGACGTACTGGGACAGCACGAGGACCGGAAGGCCTCGGTGGTGGCGGCGGGCTTCGAGTGCGGCCTGCAGGCCCTCGTCGGTGAAGCCGGGCGGCAGGCGTACGTCGACGACCGCGACGTCCGGCCGGTGCTCCAGCAGGACGCGCAGCAGGGAGGGGCCGTTGTCCACCGCGGCGACGACGTCGAAGCCGTGCTCGGTGAGCGTACGGACCAGGCCGTCTCTCAGGAGGAAGAGGTCTTCGGCAAGGACGACGCGCACGGGATCTCCAGGGTGGCAGTGGTCGGGCCGCCCCGCGGGCTGTGCAGGGCGAGGCTCCCGTCGAAGGTAGCCAACCGGCGCCGGACGCCGAGCAGTCCGGTCCCCCGGGCGGGGTCCGCCCCGCCGTGCCCGTCGTCGGTGACGGTGACGCGCAGCCGCGGACCGTCGGCCGCCGCCCCGCCGTGTGCGAGGACGACCTCGACGCGCTCGGCGCCCGAGTGCTTCGCCGCGTTGGCGAGCAGCTCGTTGACCGCGAAGTAGGCGGCCGACTCCACCGCGGCCGGCAGCCGCCCCGGCAGCCGCACCTCGACGGTCACGTCGAGGAAGCTGTCCAGGGCCAAGGAACGCACCGCGTCGCCGAGGCCCCGGTCGGTGAGGACCGGCGGCTGGATGCCCCGGACCAGGTCGCGCAGGTCCTGCAGGGCCCGGGCGGACAGCTCGCGCGCCTCCAGCAGTGCGGTCCGGGCGGCCGGCGGATCGTCCCGGAGCAGGCGCGTCGCGCTGTCGAGGCGCATCCCCAGGGCGACGAGCCGGGCCTGCGCCCCGTCGTGCAGGTCCCGCTCGATGCGCTGGAGTTCGGCGGCCCGGCCGTCCAGGGCCTCGGCCCGGGTCTCCGTCAACCGCTCGATGCGGCGCCGGAGTTCGGCGCCCCGCGGGGCTGCCAGGAGCTGCCGGCCCCAGCGGGCGTGCAGCCGGAGGACGGAGGGTGCGAGCAGGAGGCCCCCGGCCGTGAAGGCGAGCCCCAGTGCCGCCGCCGCGAGCGTCAGGCCGGTGCCGTGCACGGGCACGAAGGCGTACCAGTTGCCGTCGCCCAGCAGTCGCCACACGAAGGGCTGGACGAGCATCCCGAACAGCCCGTACACGACGAGGGACGGGGGTACGGCGAGCAGCAGGCCGCCCACCAGCGGCTCCAGCCAGGCCCAGGCCAGGTCCCGCCAGAACCCCGCGTCGGCCAGGACCGCGCGGGCCCCCGCCGCGCGCGGCAGCGGATCCGGCTGCCCGCTCCGCACTCCCGGCCACCGCGCCGCCCGCTGCCGCGCGAGGTCGGCACACCGGCGCAACGCACCCGCGGCCGGGGGCAGCAGCCGGTGGCCGAGGCCCACGGGCAGCAACAGCAGCGCGCCCACCACGCCCGACCCGACGACGGCGACCCACACGGCCAGCAGACCGTTCACGTGACAGCGGCCGACGGCGGCCAGCCGCCGGGAAAGCGCCGCACGGAATCGAAGGACTGTCGAACTCATGTTCCGTGCAGGGTAGTCGGCGCGGGCGCGGCCTCCGCCACCGGGGCGCGCCGCCCTGCCGGTCGCCCCCGCCGCCCCGCCCGCGAGCCTGCCCACACCAGGCCCACCACCAGGCAGGCCGGCCCGAAGCAGACCATCGGCAGCACGGTCCCGGACTCCTCGTCCATGAAGAGCAGCAGCCCGAGGTTGACGAGGGTGTGGAAGCCGCCGGCGAGCAGCAGCCGGTACGCGCCGCCCGTGCCGTCGAGGGCGGTGCCCAGCACCACCGACATGGCCACGGTGGCGATGAGGAAGCCCGCCGCGTAGGCCGGGGCCTGCGCGAAGACCGGTACGTGCCACACCCCCCACACCACGCCCACCACCACCGACGAGGCCGCCACGCCCAGCCGGGTCCGCAGCAGCGGCTGGAGGAAGCAGCGCCAGCCGATCTCCTCCCCGCACGCTCCCACCGACTGCGCCACCGCGATCAGCAGGAAGGGGTGGTGCAGGGCCCCCGGCGCCGTGAACCCCGCACTCCCCGCCGTCAGCCCGTACCCCAGGACTGCCAGAACGACGATCAGAGCGGCCGAACCGAAAAGGGCCGCCGCCCGCCGGGTCCCGCGTCCGCTTCCGCCGCGCAGCAGCCCGCGGGTCTCCCGCCACCGGTACAGGGCGACCGCGCCCACCCCCAGGGCCGGCCCGAACTGGGTCAGCTGCACCACCTCGGCGGGCACCCCGCTACCGGGCTGCACCGCCCCCAGTACCCCGGCCGCCACGAAGGCGACCGCCGTGAACACCCCCGCCGCGCCCCACACCCCGCCGCGCCCCGCCGCTTCCACGCCGCCCACCACAGCCATGTCCGTCCCGCCCGTCGTCCGTATCCCTACGCGGACGACGATGCCGGTCCCGGCGCCCCCGGCCACTGCACCTGACACCCCGGTGGGGGTGTACCCACCTCCACCCCGGGCGGGCCTGGTGGTGCCGTTCAGGCACCTGCCGCTGAGTAGTGGGCGGTCAGGGCCGTGGCGTACCAGTCGGGGACGGAGCCCCTGAAGGCCAAGGCGAGGTACGAGCCCAGGGCTTCTTCCACTTCCAGGAAGGGCCCGAACTCCTCGCACCACGCGGCACGGGCCGCCGGATCGGGGAAGCCCTGGAAGACAGCCACCTCGGGGTCCCGCTCACCCCAGCACCCCCACTTGCGCGAGGGGCCCGTCAGGGCGACGACGTCCGCCATGATCGTGATCGCGTCCCCGGCATCGCCGTCAGCTTCGAAACCGACCGCGTCCCAGTAGTCGTCCTCGCTCGCGTCCACGGACAGCGACAGCGGGGGAAAGGAGTACCTGTCGTCGTCGGGTTCGAGGACCAGCAGCTCGACGTACCGGTCCCCGTGCCATCGTGCCATCGCGCACAGGGCCGGCCACAGGTCCGGGGTGAGGAGCGAGTCGAACTCGACGAACAGCGAGTCCCCCGAGTCCCTCCGGAAGACCCTGGCGGGCAGGCGGGCGCCGAGGTCGAAGACGGCGGCGCAGCGGGCGCGGACGTCATCGGCGGAGGTATCGGCTCCGGCCGGCCCGGCTTGATCCCTGTCCATGGCAGGGGAGAGTACGACACCGCTTCCGCGAGGCGGCCGACGCCCTCACCGCAGCACGGCCGCCAGCAGGTCGGTCCCCAGCGCCGTCAGGTCCGACAGGTTGAGGCTGTAGCGCACGTACCGCCCCTCCCGCCGGGCCGTGAGGAGCCCCGCCCGCCGCAGGAGGGCCACGTGACGGGACACCTCCGGGGGCGTCAGGTCCCAGGCGTGGGCCAGTTCGCCGTTGGTGTGCGGGCCGCGGGCCAGGGTGCGGAGCAGCCGCAGCCGGGCCGGGTGGGCGAGGGCCTCCAGCCGCAGGCCGACCGTCTCCAGGGAGACCGGCTCCGCCGGGCCGGGCCCGTCCACCGGGTACTGGACCACCGGCTGCCAACCGGGCGCGTGGACCACCGCCAGGTGCGGCCGGCCGAAGAGGCTCGGAATGAAGGTGACGCCGGTGCCGTGGGCGGTCGTCGCCTTGTCCAGCAGCTTGTCCACGAGGACGGCGTCGCCGTCCGGAGCCAGGGTGACCGCGCCGGAGACCGAGGCGAGGGCCGCCCCGAGGCCCTGGCGCTTCAGCAGGTCGTTCTTCAGGCGCAGGTCCGTGGCGAGCCGGACGGCGGCGTCGGCCCAGGCCGCGTCGAAGAAGGCTTCGGCGCAGGCCTCCAGGGTGTCGCGGACACGCGCCCGGACCGCCGCCGGGTCCGCGAGGAGCCGCTCCGCGAACGCTTCCTGGCGCGCACCCCGGGCCTGGGCCAGGTCGAGGGCCAGGTCGCGCGCGGCGGTGTCGGTGAGGGGCGACGGGGAGGTGAAGTGGACCCGGTTGCCGCACGTGGTGACCAGCGCGGCGGACACGTACCGCTCGTCGCCGATCCGGTCGACGTCGTCCAGTTCCTCCCCGAGGGTCGCCCGGGGCCGGGCCGGGAGCATGAAGTCGGCCTGGGACGTACGCCAGAGGAACTCCGCCTCCCGCAACCGCTCGGCCAGCCCCGGCCCCAGCCCGGCCCACACATCGGCGGCCCACGCGGCGAACTCCGGATGGTGCTCCGGTTCGGCGAGCACGTGCAGCATCGCGGTCAGCTCGGCCAACGGGGAGGCGGCGAACCGCAGCCCCCCGGACGGCATACCGCCGATGTCGATCCTCAACGTCATCCGCACATCATCCCCGCCCCGCCGGACAGCGCCGACAACTGTTGACGATCTCCGTCAACCGACGTGCCCGGCCGGGCCGGTGAACCCACCGTTCACCCCATGACAGCCACGAGCACCCCCACCCCCGCCCGCAAGACACGGCCCCGTGCCCTCCTGCGCGCCTCCGGCGGCCCCCGTTACGCCGTCGCCCTGGCCGTCGACGCCCTCGGCACCGGCCTGCTGAGGCCCTTCCTCCTCCTCTACGGAGTGACGGTGCTCGGCCTGTCCGCCTCGGCCACCGGCCTCGCGATGACGGCCGGCATCGTCATCGGCCTGCTGTCCATGCCCGCCGTCGGGAGGTGGCTGGACCGCGGCGCCCGCAGCACCGTCGTCGCCGCGTCGATGCTGGTGCGCGTGCTGGGCGTGGCCGTGCTGGTGGCGACCCCCACCGGGCACGTCTGGCCGTTCGCGGCCGCGGCCCTCCTCCTCGGCATCGGCAACCAGGCCTGGCCGGCCGCCCACGCGGCCCTCGTCGCCACCCTCGCCCACGGCCGGGAACGCGACACCGCCCTCGCGGCCGGACGCGCCCTGCGCAACGCCGGGCTGGGGGCGGGGGCGCTCCTCGCCATGGCCTGCCTGGCGGGCGGGACCCCGGCCCTGCGGGCGCTGGCGGCCGTCACGGGAGCGGCGTACCTGGTGGCCGCCGGCCTGGCGTGGTCGGTGCGCGTGCGCGCGGAACGCCAGCCGGCCCGGTCCGCCACATCGGCGGGGCAGGAGGATTCCCCACCCCGCATGCGAGCCCTTCTGGCCGCCAACGTGGTCTACGTCTTCTGCCTCAACGTCCCCGAGATCGCGCTCCCGCTGGTCCTGCTGACACAGCTGCACGCCTCACCGGTGTGGTCGGCGGCGATCTTCGTGGCCAACACGGTGCTGGTGGTCACGCTCCAGGTCCCGGTCACCGTCCTGATGTCCCGCTACGCCCGGCGCACCGCGCTGACCGTCGCCGGCGCCGTCCTCGCGGCGTCGTACGCCGGCTTCCTCGCGGTGACGTCCCTGGCGGGCGGGGACGGGGGCGGGTGGGCCGCCCCGGCCGTCGCCGCGGTCTCCGTCGTCTGCACCCTCGGCGAGATCGTCTACGCCGGCAGCGCCACCGCCCTCGTGACGGCCCTCGCCCCGGCAGGCGCCCTGGGACGCACCCTCGCCCGCTTCGAACTCTCCACCGGCTTCGGCCTCGCCGTCTCCCCGGCCGCCATCACCGCCCTCGCCCCCCACGGCCCGACCGCCCTGTGGGGCACCCTCGCCGGAGCCACCCTGCTGTCCGCCGCGGCCGTCGCCGCCGAAGGGGACCCCGCAGCGCCGGATCAGGGGGTCCAGTAGCGGGCGAGGGCTCCTTCCCGGTACGGGGCGGGGCTGACGCTGAGGTCACCTGAGAACGGCCGGTCCAGGACGAAGACCAGCAGCAGGCTGAAGCCGACGAGCCCGGCGACCGAGGCGACGAACAGGATCTGGACCCTCAGCTTGCGCAGACCGTAGAGGAACGTGAGCGGGATCAGCACCAGCGCACCGCCGAAGGCCAAGGCCTGGAGCAGCGGGGGCAGTTCCCGGCGCGCCATGGTGATGCGGGCGCGGCGCTGGGAGGCGACGTCGTCGAGATGCTCGACGGCCCGCTCGTAGAAGACCTGCTCCGCCTGGCCTTGCGGGTCGTACGTCTGGAGCACGCGGAACGCGTCCTGCAGATGGGCTTCCGTCGCCCCGTAGCTGGGGTCTCCGGCGCGCATCCGGGGCCATTGGCCCTCGACGACGGCGTGGACGTAGCCGCCCATGGCCGCATCGAGACGGACCCGGACCGGTTCGGGGAACGCGGCGGCGTCACGCGTGATGAGCGCCGCGCTGGTGGCCTCGGAGGCGACGATGGTCTGGGTGTCCTCCAACTGCGTCCACAGGGTGACGATCACGAACGCGAGGATGATCCCGTAGATGGCGCCGAACATCCCCAGTGTCACGCCGACCATGTCGTTGTGCTCTCCGCGGGCCAGCGAAGGGTGCCTGCGGCGCAGCAGCACACTGCCGGCGACGGCCAGGAGAACGGTTCCACCAACGGCGACGACGGCCAGTGTGGTGGTGCTGAAGTGGTTGAGCAGCCATAGCGACATGTGCGGCGAGTCTAGGCCGGACACGGCAGCCCCGAACCGGGGTTCCAAGGGCCGCCACGGGTGTACGCGAAGACGTTCACGCGACCGAGTGAAGCCTCGTCGCCACGGCCGGGCCCTGCCCCTCCGGCGTCCGCGGACGCTCGGTGAGCACCTTCCGGCTGATGCCGGGCGGACGGGCCGACAGCGCTCCGACCGCAGGGAGCGTGCGAGGATTCGCGTCATGGGGAGCGAAGACGGATGGCGAACGGGACCTTCCGGCGAGGCCGAGGGCCGCGAAGCCCTGCTGCGGATGGTGGGGCGTGCCGGTGAGCACGACGCACGGGCCGAGCCCACGCTCGTGGTGTGCCGGTGGTGCGGCTCTGAGGAGTTCGAGGTGGTGGCGCGGGAGTGCTTCTGCTTCGGCTGCTGCCTGCCTCTGGGCGTGCCCGACGGCTGGGAGGAAGGTTTCCCCGGGCAGTATCCGTGGAGGCTTGAGCCCTCGGGCACCCCGCTCCCGCCCGCCACGCCAGGCCCGCAGATCCAGCCGGAAGAGGTCTGCTGGTGCCCTGAGGGCCACGGCGTGTTCGAGACGGCCATCGCGTTCGATCCCGAGGACCGACGGGTGGGCAGCCTCACGGTGGGCTTGAGGTGCCCGGAGGACGGAAGCCTGCACCTGTACATCGAGAACGCGCGCGTGGTGCCGGTCGGGAACTGACGCATCCCGGCACCCGGAGCGTGCGGCCGCGGGCCGGCGGGCCGGCCCCGGCCCGCCGGACACCCCCTAGCGGTATTCGCAGAGGTAGGCGGTTTCGACCGCGACCTTGAGCTGGAACTTGCTGTCGCCGGGGACCTTGAAGTGGCTGCCGCTGGAGAAGGTCTCCCACTCGGAGGCGTTGGGAAGCCTGACGGTCAGGGCGCCGCTGACGACGTGCATGATCTCCGGGGCGGCCGTGCCGAACTCGTACTCGCCGGGAGCCATGACACCGATGGTCGCCGGGCCTTGCTCCTGGTTGAAGGCGATCGACTTGACCGTGCCGTCGAAGTATTCGTTGACCTTGAACATGTGCGTTGTGTCCTCTTGGGGAACGAGCGGAATCGGATGGCCGGCTCATCGCGCCCCGGTGACCGGCGAGGGGAAGGCTACCGGTTGTGGCCGCCGCCGAAGGACGCCGCCGGACACCCCCTAGCCGCGTCGGCGGGCATGGCAGAGCGCGGCGTCCACGGCGGCGAGCTCGCCGGCGGGACCCGCGAAGGCGACGGCACCGGCCGCGGCCTCGGCGGCGGCCCGCAGGACGGCCTTCGCCTCCGGCGTGCCGAGGCCGGGCGTCGCGACGGACAGGGCACCCAGGCAGTCGAGGAACTCGTCGCAGACCGCATGCCACTCGTACGTGACCATCAGGCCGGCCCTCGACACCGACCGGACCCGCCCCCCGATCCGGTCCACGAAGTCCTCGCCTGATGACGCTCCATCCGCACCGCACCGCTCCTCAAAGCCAAGTCCGAGCCGACAGCGTCGACAACCGGACCGACATCGGGGGGCGGCTCGGACGCGCCTCCATCAGTCGTCGGCGGCGACCACAAGGGTGAGAACACCTGCGCGACGGTCGACGAGGACGAGTTCGTGGAACGGAGTGCCGGAAGTCGGCGACAGGGCTGTCCAGGCGAGCCAGGGCGGGTGTCGGCGGCATGCCGATCACCTGAACAGGCGGTCCCCGGGCGTGGCCATGCGATGGGTGCCGCCGTGGCGGCTCACCCAGTCACGGACGAGGCCGACGGCGTTGGCGCACTGCCAGCTGTCGTCGTACTCGCGCACCCCGGTGAAGGCCCCGTATCCGGCGATGATGCCGTCCACGCGCCCGTCTCCCAGCAGCTTGTCCACGTACCAGGGATCGTTGTACGTGGTGGTCCAGGACAGCGTGGCCGCGAGCCGTCCGGCGTCACGCTCCCCGGCACCCTTCTTGAGCTCGGCGCACGTGTAGTAGGTGGCTTCGGTGCAGTTGCCGAACCCCTTGGTGATGTCACTGTCCCCGTAGTCCATCACCCGGCGACCGGCCGGGAATCCGGAACCGGACCGGTTGAACGCGCCCTGGACCTGGTCGCGGGTGCCGGTCGTCGTGATGCCCTCCAGGGGGCCGAGCCTGCCTTCCAGGCTCTTCCAGCCCCTGCCGCCGACGTCAGGGGTGCTTCCGCCGTGGTACTCGAAGAACCCGTAGAGCACCTGGATCCCGGCAGCGGTCAGCCGCTGCGCCTTGTCGCGCAGACCGGCGACGCTGCACCCGCGGTTCTCCCGCTCCCCGCAGTAGTTGGGGTCCTTGATGTCCAGCCAGACCATCGGCAGCCGGCGTCCCGCGTTCGCGTGGGAGAGAACGCGGTCGGCCATGCTGTCGAAGCTGGGGCCCAGCCGGTTGTCACCGGCAGAGGAACAGTCGTGATAGGCCCGCCACTCGTTCGGGTTCCACCAGGCGCAGACGTCGATCTCGATGCCGTTGGCGCCGTGCTTGAGCGCGGCGTCCACGCCGTCCAGGGTGTCGACGCGGTGCGCGATGGCGTAGACCGGGTGACGCTGATCGGCTGCCGCTGCCGGGGGCGCACCGAGCGCGGTGACGCCGACGATTGCGCAGAGGGCTGTGACCAGGGCCTGTAACAACCGTCGGCCGGCACCGCGCCGGAGGCTGGTGGTCAAGGACGTGCTCCTTCAAGTCGATGGACTTCCCGTGCCGGCCTCATGCTGACACGCGATCCGTGCATGACGAACGGGATTCGGCTGAAGGCGGTTCCGGCTGGCGGAAACCGGTCACCACGTCCCGGACGGGACGGGCACGCTCAGGCGAGGACCTTCCGCAGGGCGGCGAGCGCGGTCTGGAGTTCCCCTTCCGTGATGGTCAGCGGCGGGGCCAGCCGGATCGTGGAGCCGTGGGTGTCCTTGACCAGTACGCCCTCGGCGAGCAGCCGTTCGCTGATCTGCCGACCCGTACCGAGCGCGGGGTCGACGTCCACGCCCGCCCACAGGCCCCGGGCCCGGTAGGCCGTGACGGCGCCGCCCGCGCGGCTGAGCTCGGCGAGGCCCCGGTCCAGCACGGCTCCCAGCTCGGCGGCGCGCCGCTGGTACTCACCGGTGGCCAGCAGCTCCAGGACCGCCGAACCGACTGCCGCCGACAGGGGATTGCCGCCGAACGTCGACCCGTGCTCGCCGGGCCGCAGTACGCCGAGCACCTCGCGGCGGGCGACGACGGCGGAGACCGGGACGATGCCGCCGCCCAGGGCCTTGCCCAGGAGCAGGACGTCCGGCACGACCGATTCGTGGTCGACGGCCAGGGTGCGGCCCGTACGCCCCAGACCCGACTGGATCTCGTCGGCGATGAAGAGGCACCCCGTGCGCCGGGTCAGTTCCCGGACCCCGGTCAGGTATCCGTCGTCGGGGATGAGGACGCCGGCCTCGCCCTGAACGGGCTCGATCAGCACGGCGGCCGTCGTCTCGTCGACGGCCGCTTCCAGCGCGGCCAGGTCGTTGAAGGGCACGACGCGGAAGCCGGGGGTGAAGGGGCCGAAGCCGGAGCGGGCCGTCGCGTCGGTCGAGAAGCTCACGATCGTCGTCGTACGGCCGTGGAAGTTGCCGTCCGCCACGACGATCGTCGCCCGGTCCGCTGCGACGCCCTTGACCTCGTACGCCCACTTGCGGGCCACCTTGACCGCGCTCTCCACGGCCTCGGCACCCGTGTTCATCGGCAGCACCATGTCGAGGCCGGTCAGCTCGGCGAGGCGCTCGGCGAAGCCGGCCAGCCGGTCGCTGTGGAAGGCGCGCGAGGTCAGCGTGACCCGGTCGAGCTGGCGGTGCGCGGCGTCGATGAGGGCGGGGTGTCGGTGCCCGAAGTTCAGGGCCGAGTAGCCGGCCAGCATGTCGAGGTAGCGGCGGCCCTCGACGTCTTCCACCCAGCTGCCTTCCGCACGCGCCACGACCACGGGCAGCGGGTGGTAGTTGTGCGCGAGCACCGGTGCCTCGGCGCGGATCAGCTCTGCCGATGAGCGCGGCGTGCAGGGGGGCGCGGGGACGGTGGTGGTGCCGGTCATGAGCGGATCTCCAGGGTGCAGCACTTGATTCCTCCACCGGCCTTGCGGAACTCCGACAGGTCGATGGGGACGGGAACGTATCCACGGTCGGCGAGCTGGTCGACGAGACCGTGGGCCTGTGGAGCGACGAAGACGTTGCGGCCGTCCGACACGGAGTTGAGGCCGAAGGCCAGTGCGTCCTCCTCGGTGGCGATCACCGCCCGCGGATAGAGCCACCGGAGCACCTCGCGGCTGCCGGGGGAGAACGCCGCCGGGTAGTACGCGACGTTCCCCTCGCCGCTCCCGTCGCTTTCGCCGCTCTCCTCACCGAGGTGGAAGAGGGCGGTGTCCAGGTGGTAGAAGCGGGGGTCGGCCAGTTCGAGACCGATGACCGGCCGGCCGAGGAATTCCTGCACCTCGCGGTGCGCGGCCCGCTGGGTACGGAAGCCGGTGCCGGCGAGTACGAACCGGCCCGCGGGAACGAGGTCCCCCTCACCCTCGCAGACCGCCCCGGAGCGGTGGACCTCGTACCCGGCCCCCTTGAACCACGCCTCGTACTCGGCGGACTCCGGCCGGCGCTCCGCCGCGTGGAAGGACGACCCGAAGACCCGGCCGCCCGACACGAGGGCCGCGTTCGCCGCGAACACCATGTCGGGCAGGCCCTCCACGGGGGCGACCGTCTCGACCGTGTGGCCATGGCCGCGGTACGCCTCGACCAGGGCCCGCCACTGCTCACCGGCCAGCACCGGGTCGACCGGTGTGCGGACGTCCATCCACGGGTTGATGGCGTAGCGCACGTCGAAATAGCGAGGCTCGCACATCACATAGCGCCTGGGGCGCCGGCTAAGGCCGAGCGGCCTGTGTCCTGCGGGCACAGAGGTTCCTCCGCTTCCTGCGGTGACGACTGGGGGAGTGGCCCAACCGTAGAAAGCGGCAGGTCAGCGCGACAAGAACAAAGCGCTGCGTGCCGGCGCAGGAATCCTGCGTGTAGATGCCCCTCAGAGCAGGATTGCTGCGCCATCGGCCGCACGCGCGGCGGCCCCGGCCGGAGCGGACGCACTGGCCCCCGCCTCCGGGCTCTCCGGCAGCAGGTGCGACAGCACCATGTAGCTGATCGTCTTGCGGATGAACGGCTCGCTGCGGATCCGCTCCAGCACCTCCTCGAAGTGCTCCACGTCGGTCGCCCTGATGTGCAGCAGCGCGTCGGCGGCGCCGGTCACCGTCATCGCCGCCGCGATCTCCGGGTACTTGCGCGCGACCTCCGCCAGGCGCCGGGGCGGTGCCGCGCTGTCGCAGTACACCTCGATGTACGCCTCGGTACGCCAGCCCAGCGCGGCCGGCCGGACCGTGGCCCTGAACCCCGTGATCACATCGGCCTTGCGCAGCCGGTCCACCCGCCGCTTGACGGCGGTGGCCGACAGGCCGACGGCCGCCCCGATCTCCGCGAAACTCGCCCGGGCGTTGTCCATCAGAGTCGCGACGATCTGCCGGTCGAGTTCGTCGAAGGGCGTGGACTTGGTGCTCATGGCAGGTGATCTTCTCCTCGTGCCGCCCCGGACGGGGGACTTCCGCGTCCACTCTGCCGGAACCGCCGCGCCCCGGCGAAGCGCAGCCGCCCGGGGACCCGTCCGTGTTCAGTGGCCGGCGGAGGCCTTCACCAAGGCCACGGCCACGCCGATCGCGGCGTCCAGGGCCCCGGCCAGAAGGCCCGCGACGACGCCGCCGCCCATGCGTACCCCGCCGTAGCAGCCCCAGGCGAACAGGCCGGTCACGCTCACGGCCGCTGCCGCGAGCAGCGCCGTGTCGACGCCCATCACTCCCAGCGCGGCGGAGGCGACCAGCACCAGCGGGCCGGCGGCGGACAGCAGCAGCGGGCTGCTGACGGACAGGATCCCGCGCAGCTCGCTGCCGGTCGCGAGCCGGCCGTGCACCACCCGGTGGGCCTGCTGGTCGGCCACGACCGCCGCCAGCCACAACCCGACCGCGGTGGTGAGCAGCGCCGCGGCCGCACCTGCCGGGTCCACGTGCTCGGTGGCCCGCAGTCCGATGACGACCGAGATGATCGTGATCGTCGCGTAGATGCGTTCCTTGAGGCGGGCGGCCGCGAACCGTGGGTCGGCAGCGCTTTCGTGATCCATGAAGGCACCCTAGATGAGGCCGGTTTCATCGGAGATGTCCCACGGGCACGCGACACGGCGATAGCCGGCCGCCGCATCCTGGTGGGGCACGAGGCGATCGAGGGCCGAGGAGCGTTTCCCCGCCGGTTCTGGTCGCTGTTCCGGAAGTTCGAGCCGGCCATCTCCTGCCCGCACCGGTCCCTGCCGGACTTCCGGTACGCGCACACGGTCGCGCCCCTGCCCTGGCACCCGGAGATCGCCGCGGCCCGGCTGCCGACGGGGGTCGCCGCGGCCGCCGACACGGACGGCGGCCGCGGCGCGCCCGCCTTCCTCGAAGCGCTTGCCGCGGCCGACGGACCGGCCGGACCGGCCGGACCGGCCGGACACCTCGCCGTCGCCTACGGGCTCGCCTCGGTTCCCCAGGAGGACCGGGACGCCACCGTACGGGCGCTGCTCCTGCTGGCCGCGCGGGGCAGGCTGGACGGGGAGCTGCTGGGCCGGGAACTTGCCGAACTCGTGGGGCTGGGCACGCTGAAGGCCGCCCTGGTGGCCGAGTCGATGAAGGAGGCTGCCGCCGCCCCGCAGGGTGCCGCCCCGGTCTGGGCGGTCCTGGCCTCCGCGCTCCCGGGCTTCCTGGCCCGGACCCGGCCGCAGGCGCACGGGGTCCTGCTGGCCGTGGCGGCGGACTCCGCGCGGCTGTCGGGTGCGCGGGGCGAACTGCCCGAGGTGACCGCCCTGGCCCAGCGGCCGGGATCGTCCCGCTTGCTCAAGGAGGCCCGGCGGCTGCGCGACACGCTGGCCGGGCTCTGAATCACCGGGCCCGCCGGTCGGCGTCGAAGCGGGCGAGTGCGAGCGCGCCGGCGAGCAGAGCCCGCTCCAGGGCCGGGGCGAGGCCGTCGTCGATGCCGCCGAGGGACTCGGCCGCCTCCTCGACCGCGTCCCGGGCGATCTCCCGCCGGCCGGTTCGCCGTAGACCGTGACCGGTGCCGAGGGACCGGTGTCGTACGCGCGGCGCAGGGCGGCGGCGCAGCGGTCCGCGGCGATGGCCAGGGCCGGCCAGATCCGGCCCACGCCGAAGAAGCCGTCGAGGCCGCTCTCGCCGAGCAGTTCGCGGCGCTTGGCCGGTCGCGCACCGGCCCGGTCGCACCGGACGGCGAAGTTCGCCCCGTGGACCTTCTCCAGCGCGACCCACTCCCGGGCAGCCCGTCCCTCGCCCAGCCGGGCCCGGGAGGGGATCTTGGCAGCTGGCCGGATGGCGGTGTCGCCGGTGGATTTCGGGGGCGGGCCGGGGCGGTCGGGGGGTGGGGACGCCGGCGGGGCGGCGCGGTGGCGGCCCGAACCGTACCGGGACCCCGGGGAGCAGAGCACGCCGGCGGGCGGTCCGGTCTTGGCGGGGGCCTCAGGACAGTGGTGTGCGGTGCAGGCCGATCAGCAGGCGCCAGACCTGCCCGGCGATCTCGGCGGGCGCCGCCTCGATCGCACCGTGCAGCCAGTCGGCGAGCACCCCGGCGAAGGTCGCGGCCACGGCCGAGGCGACCAGCTCTGGTTCCGGGGCTCCGGCCAGCGCGCGTTCGGTGCGGCTGCGGTCGCGCAGGTCCCGGTGGAGGACCTGGCCGAGCGGCCCGCCGCCGCCCGGCCGGAGCAACTGGCGGTAGAGCGAGCCGTGCCGGGGGAGCCGCTCGAAGAATTCGAGCAGGGCGGGCGGCGGGCTCGCCGGGTCGGGGACGCCGCGCCAGGCGTGCAGGGCGTCCACCGCCTCGCGGACGATCTCGGCGCAGGCGTCCACGGCGAGCGCCTCGAGGCCGGCGTAGTGGAGGTAGAACGTGGCCCGGCCGACCCCGGCCCGGCGTGCCAGGGCGGCGACACCGACCTTGTCCAGCGGGCCGTTCGCGCACTCCTCCAGCAGGGCCTCGCGCAGCCTGGCCCGGGTCCGCTCGGTGCGGGGGTCTTCCGGCACGCCCGTCACCCGGCCAGCAGGACGGCGCCGAGGGCCAGTGCACCGGGCAGGGCCTGGGCGATCAGGATGCGCCGGTTGGCGGTGACAGCGCCGTAGACCCCGGCGATCACCACGCAGGCGAGGAAGAAGACCCGGATCTGGAAGGCCGTCGGGTCTCCGGCGAACAGGCTCCACGCCAGGCCGGCCGCCAGGAAGCCGTTGTAGAGGCCCTGGTTCGCGGCGAGGGGCGCGGTGGCGCGGGCGAGGTCCGCGTCGAAGCCGGAGAGCTTGCGGCCGGGCGCGTGCTGCCACAGGAACATCTCCAGCACCAGGAAGTACGTGTGCAGCGCGGCCACCAGGCCCACCAGTACCGTCGCGGTCGTCCCCATCGGCGTAGCCCCACCCTCTCCTCGTGCTGATCGCCCGGTTCGCGTGGCCCGCGGCGCGCGTGATCCGAGGCATCTCCTGGACGTGTGTCCAGAATACCTGGACACACGTCCAGGAAGTCAACCTCGAAGCGCTCCCAGGCGCCGCCGATGCGCGGGGCGGGACGGCCGGACCGGCCGGGGAGCAGGCGGCACGACCACCGCTGCCCCGGCCGGGAAGGCCCCACCGCCGACTCGGGTAGCCTCGGGTTCTTCCCGGACCGCCCCTCCGAACGGCACATCACCTGTGAGCACACCCACCAGCACCGAAGACCCGCCGGAACGGGCACAGGGGTCCGGGGAGGCCGTACGGCAGCCGGGCAGCGCGTGCCCGGGCCGCCGCATACCCCCTCAGGGGGTCGTCGACCTCCGCGGCCGGGCCGGCCGGGACATCAGACTGTCCTATCCGCCCAACGCGGCCGTCGTCGTCGCCGGACTTCCCGGCAGCGGCAAGAGCACACTGCTGCGCGCGTGGTCTCCCGCTGCCGCGGTCGTCGATCCTCGTGCCACCCGCACGGCCTACGAGTCGCGGATGCCCGCCTGGCTTCCCTACGCGGTGTACCGGCCCTGGGCGCGACTGAACCACATGCGGTGGATACGTTCCCAAATGCGCCTGGGCCACCCCCTCCTCATACACGACTGCGGCACCAGGGCGTGGATGCGTCGGTGGCTCGCGTACACGGCCCACCGCGGCCGGCGCCCCCTGCACATGGTCGTGCTCGACGTCGGCCCCCGGGAAGCGCTGTCCGGCCAGCGCGCCCGACGGCGTCCGGCCTCACCACGGGTCTTCGGAATCCACCAGCGGGGACTCGCGAGGCTCCTCGCGGGCATCGCCCACGACGGCCTGCCCGCCACCCCGGGCATCTCCTCCATCGTCCTGCTCGACCGCCACCAACGGGACCGCGGCGCCGCCTCGGTGGACTTCGGCGGCCGTCCCGGACGCGCGGGGACGCCCCCGTCATGAAGTCGACGGGAGTCCTCGCGGAGCTGGAAGCGCGGATGGAGGAGCTCTCCACGCCGACGCGGGTGTACGTGGCGTTCGGCCGGTTCACCGAGCCGGACCCCGACCTGCCGGAGCTGGCGGCCAGGATCCGTGTGCTGCTGGCCGAGGCGGCGACCGACGAGGCCTGGCAGCGCTACCTCCCCGGGTACGCCCCGCCGCCCGTCCCGCGACTCTGCGCCGCCCTGGAGCCGCTGGAGCCGCACGAGGCCGCCGCCTTCCTGGCCCGGCTCGCCGCCGTGGACCTGGTGTGGCCCTCGCACCGGCACCTGCCCGCGGACACCGCCGAGCGCGCGGCGACCCGGGTGGTGTCCCTGCTCGGACCGGAGGGCAGCTGGTGGACCAACCACGACGCCGCGTGCGGCGCCGTGAACGGCCTCACCCCGCTGTTCGACAGCCTGCTCGCCGGAACGGACGGTGAGCACTACGCACTGGCCTTGCAGCTCGCCGACGACTGAACGGGCCACGCCCGCACCGTGCCACGCTCATCGCGTCCGGGCCCGCTTGCGGTATCCGTCCAGGACGTCCTGGCGCAGCAGGAAGGCGAAGCCGGCGGATTCCAGCCGCAGCCCCAACTGGGCCGTGTCGATGCCGAGATCGGCTGCCGTGGCCGGAAGGTGCCAGTCATGGGCGGCGAGCCTGCTGAGCAGGTGACCGCGACGGACCTGGCCCTCCGACAGCCGGAACGTCTTGAGGTAGGCGATCCGGCCGCCGTCGTCGGTGATGGCCTCACCGATGTGGTTCTCCTGCTTGGGACGGAAAGGCGGCCGGAAGCGCGAGAGCGTGAAGCGGCCCATCCGGTAGACGGACTGCCAGGTGTACGCGTGCCCCGGCAGTCCGATCGCCATCGTCGTGTCGTGGAACCGCGTCCAGGCCTCCTCCTGCTCGGCGACCGCCGTGCGCAGGTCGTCCAGAGAGCCGATCCGCGTGTCGGCGATGCGGGCGCGGAAGTCCGGCACCGGGAGCATCAGCGTGGCGTAATGGTGGATCAGTTCGCCGTACAGGTCCTGCAGGAGCGTCGCGTGAAGCGCGCGGTAGTCGTCGGGATGCGGGACGGCGAACGCGGCAGCGAGCGCGTCGGCGACGTACACCATCACACCGCACTGGCCCGGGTGGATCTCGAAGACGCGCAGCGCGTCGGCGAGTCCCCGTACCTCGGCCCCCACGTAGGCCTCCTCGACCCGGGGGGAGAGACCCTGGCGGACCGCGCGCTGCGACCACTCCTCCCAGGCGATCGTGGGGCCGCCGAAGTGCAGTGCCAGGTAGCCCTCCAGCGCCAGGTGCATGGGGAGGAACCGCAGCCGGTCCTTGGCCTGGCGACGGGCCATCCGGCGGTGGAAGCGCAGGCCCATCGTGGCGGTGGGGGCCGGGTCGCGATCGGCGGAGAGCTGGGTGCCGTAGGCGGCCGCCGGCGTGCCGTCACGGGTCCACGCGGCGACGAACCCGTGCGGAACGTAGGACAGGTAGGCGTGGCGCGGGTCGACCTCGACCAGGCCGGCCGCGTCGCCGTAGAGCTCCGGGTGCAGACGGAGGTCGCCGATGGGCTCGTCGCGCACGAGCGGGACCAGGCGGACGGCGCCCCAGACCTGGGAGGGGCGGGTGGCGAGACCGGTCAGGTCCAGTGTGGTGGTCATCGCGCCCGTTCCCGGTCGTGTCCGGCCGCCATGCGGGCCGCACGGGTGTCCATGTACGCGATCAGCTCGGCCAGCCCGGTCCGGCCTTCCGCGAACTGGGCGAGCTCCACCAGGGCCGGGAGGTCCTCGGCGTCCCGGATGCCCGCGGTGGGCACCGTCGCGGACAACCGGCGGACGTCGAAATCGGCCGCGTCGTAGACGGGGTTGAGGTGCACGATGCCGGTGCGACGCCCGGGGTCGAGCCGGGTGCGCCAGACGCGCAGCACTTCGCCGGCCAGGCCGGGAGGCGCGTTGTCCCATCCGTCGGAGACGATCACCAGCCTGGCCGGGGAGGTCTCCAGCGCGTCGAGGATCCGCCGGCCCACCGGCGTCGGCCCGTACGGATACGCCAGCAGCGCGTCGGTCCGCCCGGACGTCCACAGCGCGGTGTAGTCGTCGGCGAGGGCCGCGAGCAGATGGTGGCAGGCCAGTGCCACGGCCAGCGGCCGACGGCGCTTGTGGACCGACCCGCAGGAGGAAAAGCTGTCGTCCAGGACGGCGGTGACCTTGCCCCAGCTCCCCCGGTGGGCGCCTGCCACCCGGTCGGCGGCGGACTCCAGGGCGCGGGTCAGCTCGGCACGCCGGCGCAGGCGCTCCCCGACCGGCAGCGAGAGCACACGGGTCGCAAGGCGGGTCAGCGGCATCCCGGCCAGGTCGGCCCGCACCCCCGTGGCGCCGCGCGCGTGCGCGGACCCCTGCAGCCGCAAGGTCTCCAGGCGGGTCATCCGTGGGGCGATGCGCTCCAGGAAGACGTCTCGGGGTATGGCGTGCTTGGCGGCGAACCCCTCGGCGGCCGTGTACGGCAGCTCGTACAGCGCCGCCTGCTCGTAGTGCGCCCGGCGCCAGGCCTCCAGCAGGGGTGTCGAGTAGTGCGGGCGGGTGTGCGGCGCGAACAGGAACGTGCCGAGTTCCTCAGGGGCGTTGGCGGGGGTGAGGTGTGCATGGCGGAGGACCCGCTTGAGGCCGCTGCGGTACTTCACGGCGTCGAACGCCAGGTCCCTGCGGGAGGCCAGCCAGTCACGCGCGATCGCGCGGCTGCGTCGGTTGTTCACCCCGGCCCGGCGCAGTGCGTCGAAGAGCCCGTACACGCGCTGCGGCGGCAGCGCCGTCAGACGCGACGCGATCAGCCGGCCCTCGCTGCGGCGCTGCTCGGCAGTGGCCTCCCCGGCGGTCTCCAGCAGCCGCCGGATGATGAGGACCGCGTTGTGGTCGTTGATGTCGAGAGCGAGGACCCCGGCGTACAGGTCGCGGTAGTTCCCCAGCATGTACGCGTGGAGGAAGTCGAGGGACAGCCGCTGCTCGTCCGCGTCGTCGTGGAACTCGCGCTGGCCGGTGGAGGTGATCGCCGCGTTGACGAAGAGCAGTACGTCGTCGGCCGCGACGAGGTCCCCGTTCGAATCCATTACGTTCATTCCTCGAAGTGGAAGCCGGCCGGGGAATGGGGGCACGAGCTGCGAATCATTGCTTCAGAGGCAGGTTCCGGAAGTCGCACCGGAGTCCCGCGGCCGGCGACAGGACCGTAACAGAGCGGGCCGGGAGCGCTCCACCGACTTCCTGCGCGGACAACGGATGATCTCCGGACGTGATGGCCGGCCCGGGCAACAGGCCTCCGGCCGGCGGTCCGAAGGGAAGGCGGACGGCCTCGCCCGGGGCGTACGCGAGCGCGTGTGCCCGCTCCCGCACGCCCGGCGCGCACCACCGGCAGGGCTTCCTCAGGCCGCTTCCGGCCCGTCAGCAAGGGCCGCACACTCTAAGCGTGATTGTCACTCTATTCCCGCTAAGGGATGGCTGGCGTAGGTTCACGGAAGTTCGCGTGCTTATGCTTCACCCGCTATGACGGACAGCCAGACATACCGCGCTTTACGCGCCTCAGCCGACGTGATCGTCCTCGGTGCAGGTCCGGCCGGGCTCGTCCTCGGAAACCTTCTGCTCGCCGCCGGGATCGACTGCGTCATCCTGGAACGCGCCTCCTCCTCCCGCGTCCGCACCCGCGCCCGCGCCGGGTTCCTCGCCCCGAACACCGTGCGGATCCTGGACGGTCACGGCCTCGCCGACGGCCTGCACCAGTACGGCCGCCCGCACGGCACCTGCGAGTTCCGCACGCAGGAGGGGCGGTTCCGCGTCGACTACGGGGCCCTCGGCCGGGGCGGACACCACCACGTCTACCCGCAGCAGAACCTCGTTGCGGACCTCCTGCGGCACTACCTCGCCCGCGGCGGACGCATCCACTTCCGGACCGAGGCGCTCGCCGTCCACGACACCGACGGCACCCGGCCCTCCCTCACGGCGCGCGGACCCGACGGCCGTGCCGCCCGGTGGACGGCGCGCTACGTCGCAGGGTGCGACGGGCGCCGGGGTGCGGCCCGCCGCTCCCTGCCACCGGACACCGTCCACCACCACGACCACGGCGTCACCTGGCTCGGCCTGCTCGCCCAGGCCCCGCCGAGCCTCGACGCCGTCGGCTACGCGATCCACGACCGGGGTTTCGCCGGACACATGGCCCGCACCTCGGAGGTGACCCGCTACTACCTCCAGTGGCAGCGCGGCGTCGCCGCCGACGCCTGGTCCGAGCAGCGGATCTGGGACGAGCTCGACATCCGGATGCGCGCCCCGCAGTACGGCCCGCTGGGCCGCGGCACCCTCCTGGAGCGCGGGCTCTTCGACCTGACCTGCGACGTGGTCGAACCGCTGCGCCAGGGCTCGCTGTTGCTCGCGGGCGACGCGGCGAGCACGCCGGCCCCGGCCGCCGCGAAAGGCGCCAACCTGGCCGTCCTGGAGGCCGAGATCCTGGCCGAGGCCCTCGTCGACGCCCTCACCCGCGGCGACACCAGGGGACTCGACGGGTACTCGGACCGGTGCCTGGCGCACATCTGGAGGGCGCAGGAGTTCACCGGCTGGATGACCCGGCTGCTGCACGCGGCACCCGACGGCGACCCGGATGCCGGATCGTTCTTCCAAGCCGCCCGGCGACGGTCCCGGATCGCTTCACTGCGCACCTCGCGCATCCACCAGGAATGGTTCGCCGAGAACTACGTCGGCGTGTGACTCCGCTGCGCCCCGGCCACTCCCTCCACTCGGCTTCTCCCCGTCCCTCCCTGCCCACCCCCGCCCTGCCCTGATCAGTACCGGCCCGAGGACATTCCCACGATGACGACGCTCGCCGACGAAACGATGCTGCCCGGCGAAACGATGCTCCCCGACGAAACGGTGCTTCCGGACGACACGGCCCGCCTGCGCGCGGCCGCCGCGTTCGTCCGCGAGCACGACAGCACCACCCTGCTGCCGCTCCTCCTGCCCGGCCTCGACGGCACGGAACTGCGGACGCTGGCCGGGCGCTGCCGCTTCGCCCACGCGGGAATGCTGCTCTTCCCGCCCGACGCGCAGAGCCTGAGGGACCAGCTCGACGCGTGCGGGCTGGCGGCGGACACCCCGTCCCACCCCAGCGTCGTCGTCCGCGAGCGCCTCGCCCGGCGCCACCGGCGCGACCCGGCCGAGCTCGATGTCCGGATCCTGCGCCCACAGGTGTCCGGAGCCTCCGGAGAACCCCGTGCGGTCGAGGTGTTCGCCCTGACCGTGCCCCCGCACTCCGCCCTGGAGCGCATCGCCGCCTACGAACGTACCCGCCGGCACGAGACGCACCTCGCCTTCGATATCGAGCACCCCGACGCGCTGGTTCTGCGCGGCCTGTGCGCGACCCTCGCCCGACACGGAGCACGCCCCGACGGAGGCGGCTACAACCCGCACGAGGACGGGACGGTCCTGTACTTCACCACCCCCGCCGACGCGGCCTGCGGATACCGGCGACTGGAGCTCTACGCCCACGGCGACCACCGCGGCGCCCTCGCCGACCACCTCGGCCACCACGGCGAACGGCAGCCCGCCGAAACGCTCCTTCACCTGCTGACCGGTGCGTGGACCACACAGGCCCTCGCCTCCTTCGCCCGGCTGCGCCTGCCCGATGCCATGGACACGCGCACCGCGTGCCGTACCGAGGACCTCGCCCGCCTTACCGGCACCCACGCCCGCGGCCTCGGCACCCTCCTGCGGTACCTCGCGATGCTGGGCGCCGTCACCCACGACGCGGCTCCGGGCCAGGAGGAAGGATTCCGCCTCACCGAGCTCGGAGCCCTGCTCCGCGCGGACGAACCCGCGTCGATGCGCCCCCTGGCCCTGATGTACGGCGGCCCGTTCTACCGCTCCTTCGGCGCCCTCGACCACGCCGTGAGGACCGGGCTGCCGGCCTTCGACCACCTCTTCGGCGAGAACCACTTCGACCACTTCGCCCGCGACCCCGACCTCGCCGACCTCTTCGACCGGTCCATGGCCGCGAGCGCACGCATGTTCCGGCCGCTCCCCGCCCACCCGGTCGTCACCGCCGCGGCCCAGGCGCCCGCGTCCGCCACCGTCGTCGACGTAGCGGGCGGCAACGGGGAGCTGCTCGGCCAGATCCTCACCGCCCACCCGAGCCTGCGCGGGGTCCTCCTCGAACGCCCGCACGTCGTCGAGGCGGCCCGCCGCCTCCTCGACGACGCGGGCTGCGGCGCGCGCTGCGCCTACCGCGTGGGCGACTTCGCCGACGTACCGCCCGGAGGGGACGTCTACCTCCTCTCCCGCGTCCTGCACGACTGGGACGACGACCGCTGCCGGGAGATCCTGCGCCACTGCGCCCGCGCCATGCCCGCCCACGCCGACCTGCTCATCGTCGAACGCCTCCTGCCCGCAGACGGTTCTCCCTCGCTGGCAACCTCCTGGGACCTGCACATGCTCTGCAACGTCGGAGGCCGCGAACGCGGCGCCGCCCACTACGCCCGCCTCCTGTCAGACGCCGGCCTCCACCTCCAGGGCCACACCCCCCTGCCCCTGGACGCGCACGTCCTGCACGCCCGCAAGACCCCGCCGCGGCCCTGACCGCCGACCGGGCGGCCGCACCAGCCGGTCACGAGGGAACGGCGTTGTGCCGGTACGCGGGCAAGGGGCGCCCGCGCTTTGTAGGCTGGCACGCGAGCGCCCGACGCGCTCGGGTGCGTGTACACCGCGACGGCACGGGACGGGCGAGCTCATGACGACTGCACGAGATCTGCTGATCCTCGTTCTGGACGGCGGTGCCGAGCGGACCGCCGAACAGGGCGACCTGTCGCTCGCGCTCGCGGGCGCCGAGCTGATCGACCTCCTTGGGGCCGGGGCCGTCCGGCTGGACGGAGACCGGATCGTGCCGGGAGGCGAACAGCTCCTTCCGGACCGGCTGCTGGCCGAGGCGGCCGCGTCCCTCGTCGGGGACGCCCCCTTCGAGTCGCCCACCGACTGGCTGTGGCGCCGGGGCAACGGCCTGGCCAAGGCCTACCGGGCCGTACTGGAGGCGGAAGGGGAGCTCGTCAGGGAGACCCGCCGAGGACTCTTCGTGCGCGCGGGCGAGCCGGTGCCGGCGGACACGCCGGCTCGCCGCCGGGCCAGGGACCGCCAGGCCGCAGCCGAACCCGTACTCGCCGCCCTCGTGGAAGCCGCCGTGGTCCACGGCGAGGGCAACGATGACACGCCCGAGGTGACCGACGACGACATCGCCGCCGTGCTGGCCGCCGTCAACGACGCGGTGATGGAACTCGCTGCCGAGCGGCAGCGGCGTGCCATCGACGAAGCCGCCTTCGACAACATCTGGCGGGGACCGGCCGGCTGACGTGCCGCCCCGAGGCCACCGCGGCGCCGGCCGCGCGGGAGGAACCTCCCTTTCCGGCGTGCGGTGACGGCTCTGTTCGCGTACGCCGCCAGCCGCGTCCACGTGATCCCGCCCGTGGGCGATCCCGACCCGGCTGCCGCCGTCCTGCCCTTCCTGCGCCGGGCCAGGTGCACGAGGCGTCGACGCCGAGGACATCGCGGCCCGCGCGCGACTTCCGCTCCGTCATGGAACGAGAGCTGGGCAAAGGAGGTTGACGCAACGGCCGTGCGGCTGCCGTGCCCGCCGCGAAGGGCGGGCGTTCAGGCGGGAAGGGCGTCGGCCAGGCCCGCGCCGAGAAGCCGGAAGGCCCGGTCGGTGGCGGCCACGGCCTCCGGGTAGACGTCGTCGGCGGGGCGGCCCGCCTGCACCTGGCTGCTGTTGCGGTCGGCGAGGGTGCGCAGGACGGTGACGATCTGCACCGCGGCGAGCCGCGCGGTGAGCTCGTCGGCGCCGGCCTCCTCCAGCGCCTGCGTGAGGGCCGCGATGCTGCGCCCCGCATACCGCAGCAGCCGCTCGCTCAGGCTCGCCGTCGTGCTCAGCAGCCGGGCGAAGGCCACGGCGTCGGGGTCGGAGGTGAGTCCGGTGTTCGGGTCCCGCCGGGCCAGGGCGTCGAGCTCGTGCGCGTGCAGGGCGGCCAGTGGGCTCGTGCCGGCCGGGCGGGCGCGGACCACGCGGGCCGATTCGTCCTCGTGGTCGGCGAACACGTGCAGGACCAGGTCTTCCTTGGTCGGGAAGTAGGTGAACAGCGTGCGTTTGGAGACCTCGGCCGCCTCGGCGATCTCCGCGATCGAGACGTCGTCGAAACCGCGGCTCAGGAACAGCCGCAGCGCCACTTCGAAGATCGTCTGCCGGGTGCGCTGCTTCTTGCGTTCCCGGAGTCCAAGTTGCTCAGCCATGCGCCCACGATATCAATGGGACACCGAGGGGAAACTTGCACCTGGTATAGTTATCGACCAAGTGAAGGAATCGCCTTGGGAGGCTCCATGAACACGCAGGTCACCGGCGTCATCGTCGTGGGAGCCGGCGGTGCCGGACTCACGCTCGCCACCGAACTCGCGCTCGCCGGCGTACCCACCGTCGTGCTGGACCGACTGCCCGGCCGCAACCTCCAGTCCCGCGCCGGGGCCATCCAGCCCAGGACCGCCGAGATGCTCGCGCTGCGCGGTCTGCTGGACGATGCTCTCGGGCGGCAGATCGACTACAGGCTCGTCGGCGGCCACTTCGCGGGACTGCCCGTACCGCTGGACTACGCGGCGTGGGACACCCGCTATCCGCACCCCGTCCTGCTCCCGCAGGACCAGCTCGAGGCGGTGCTCGAGGACCGCCTCGTCGAGCTCGGCGGCCGGGTGCTCAGGGAGCACCGGCTGACCGGCCTGCGCCAGGACGCCGACGGCGTCACGGTCACCGTGACCGCACCGGACGGCGACCGGTCACTGCGGGGCCGTTGTCTCGTCGCGTGCGACGGCGCGCACAGCAGCGTGCGCAAGATCATCGGAGCCGCTTTCCCCGGTCAGGCGGCCACCATCCGCATGGCCACCGCCGACCTGCTGCTCACCGGCGACGTCGACGACAGCACCTCCGGGCACATCAGTACGCGGATCCACACGTCACCCCAGGGCCATTTCGCCATGATCGCGCCCCTGGCGAACGGGCTCCACAAGATCATCTTCAGTGGCCCGCAGACCATGCTGGCCGAGCGCGACGCCCCCGTGACACCCGGGGAGGTCCGCGAGGTCCTGCGCGCCACCCACGGCGGGGCGCTCGACGTCGCCGAGATCCGCTACGCCTCCCGCTTCAGCAACGCCAGCAGGCAGCTGGAGCACTACCGCCACGGGTACGTGTTCTTCGCCGGCGATGCCGCCCACATCCATTCCCCGGCCGGAGGCCAGGGGCTCAACCTGGGCGTCCAGGACGCGTTCAACCTCGGCTGGAAGCTCGCCGCCGTCCTGCGCGGCGAGGTGGGCGAGGAGCTGCTGGACACCTACCAGACCGAGCGGCACCCCGTTGCCGCGCGGGTGCTCGCCCTCACCCGGGCCCAGGGGGTGATCATGGGGCCGCAGCGCGACGGCGGGCTGGGCGAGCTGCGCGACGTGCTCACCGACCTGCTCCGGCTGCCCGACGCCAACCGGTACATGGCCGGCGTGATGGCCGGGCTCGACCTCTGCCTCCCGTCTCCCGACGCCGCCGCCCATCCGCTGCTCGGCCTGCGGATGCCCGACGTCGAACTCGACCTCGGCGACGGTGAGCGGGTCCGGTTCAGCGACCTGACGCGGACCGGCCGCGGCGTCCTGCTCAACCTCACCGACGCCCCCCTCGCGGCCGCCGCCCCCTGGAGCGACCGGATCGCCCACGTGCGCGCCCGGCCGGCATCCGGCTCGACCGACGCCGAGGCCGTACTCGTCCGCCCGGACGGATACGTCTGCTGGGCCGGAGGTGCCGGACTCGGCGAGACCCTCACCCGCTGGTTCGGCCCGGCCGGCCTCGCAGGCGACGGGATGGCGGGGGAGCCGGGGTGAGGGGATGGCGGGACGCGCTCACGATTCCTCGGCCACGGTGGCACCGGAGGACAGGGCCGCCCTTCTTCTGCGGTACACCACGACCGCGCACACCAGGACGACGAGGACGGCGACGGCGGACACCCCGAGGGCTGTGCGCTCGGCGAAGAGCCTTCCCAGCACTTCGAGCACGCCGAGTCCCGCGGTCGCGTAGATCAGCGCCCAGGCCGCTCCGCCCACGAACAGGGCGAGGAGATAGCGCGGCAACGGCATGCGCATGCTGCCCGCGAGGAAGTTGGCAGCGGTCTGGAAACCGACGGTCAGGAAGGAGAGGGCCACCACCGGCGCGCCCCACCGCTGGATCGCCCGCTCGGCGCGCCGGAACCTCGCCGAGGAGATCCGCCCGGCGAACCTGCTGCGGCGTGCGCCGGCGCCGGCGAGCCACCCGACGGCGAACGTCCCTCCGGCGCGGAGCAGGACGATGACGTACAGGGCTCCGGCCGTGACCAAGATCTTATCCACGACGCCTCGTCCCGAGCTCGGGGCCGGAACCCGGGATGTCCGTTACCCGCATGGGAGCTCCGCCCCAGCGGGCGCACGAAGCGCACAAACCCGGTCACCGTTTCCCACCTGCACCCTGCCTCTGCCCGTTCCGTTCCATGGGTCGCCACCTGCACGCTCGCACGCCAGGCAAGGTAAGCCTAACCGGACGCACGTGCGGGGTATAGGGCATCGGGCCGGACCCGTCGCGGTATTCCTGCCCGGACCCGGCACAAGACCCTGTCGACCACCTTGCGGGCTCGGTGGGGTGTCCTCGTTCAGGCGGTGGGGTCGGGCAGGATCTCCCGGACCTCTTGCGCGCAGCGGCACGCGGCAGCGATCTGGGCAGCCCACTCCAGCGCCTCCTCGCGTGAGGGCACATCGATGACCGAGAACCCGCCGAGCACCGCCTTGGTCTCCGGGTACGGGCCGTCGGTGACGGTCCCGTCGGTGGACACGATGCTCGCCCGCTGGCTTTCCAGCCCACCGCCGAAGACCCACACACCGGCGTCCCGAGCCTTGCGCACCACCTCCAACGAGGCCTCGGCCACCTCGGGCAGCTCCTCCTCGGGGAAGTCCATCGCACCGTCGTCGAACGAGATCAGGTACCGCGTCATACATGGCTCCCGTGACCGTTGGCCGGTTTAAGTAGCCTCTCACCCTACGGCGAAGGCCCCCTCCAGAACCGGTAGCGGGGTCGTGGGCCGCGCCCCGTGACCTGTGAGGTGGGCCCGGTCCGGGCGCACGGTCCGGCGTGGGGTGAATCGTCATTTATGCTTCAAGGCGGCCGCGGGGGCGGTGGCTCGCTGTATGCGGCAACCGCGCAACCACCAGTTCGGCAGGTCGAGTGGGCGGCCTGCGTCGGGTTCCGGGTCCGGGCTCGGAACCCTGTGGCGCTGATCATGAAGGTCGTGGGGGCATCGGGTGACCGCCTGCGTGCGTCTCAGGGGTATGGGGTGCCGGCCGCTCCTCCCACCCGCGAACAGAAGACCCCCAGGGAGAAGTGAGGTATGTCGGTGATCTGCGTCGGAGGCATGATCGGAATCGGCAAGACGAGCGTGGCCGAACTGATCGCCAAGGAGCTGGGCAGCGAGGTCTTCTACGAGAGCGTGGACGACAATCCGATCCTGCCGCTCTTCTACACGGCGAGCCCGGAGGAGATCCAGGCGAAGCGCTACCCCTTCCTTCTCCAGCTCTACTTCCTGCAGACGCGGTTCGCCGCCATCAAGGCGGCGTACAAGCAGGGCGACAACGTCCTCGACCGGTCCATCTACGAGGACTGGTACTTCGCCAAGGTCAATCACGATCTGGGCAGGATCAGCTCCCTCGAGATGCAGGTGTACGAGGGGCTGCTCGACGAGATGATGCGCGAGATCGACGGCCTGCCGTACCGCAAGGCACCCGATCTCATGGTCTACCTCAAGGCGGACTTCGAGACGGTCCTGCACCGTATCGGGCTGCGGGGCCGCGACTTCGAGCAGGACGACAGCCTCGTCGAGTACTACCGGATCCTGTGGTCCGGCTACGACGACTGGGTGTACAAGCACTACTCGGCCAGCGAGGTGCTCGTCGTCGACATGAACAACACGGACGTGGTGAACAACCCCGACGACGCGGCCCGCGTGGCGCGGACGGTCAAGGAAGCCGTGGCGGCGGCCAGGGCCAGGGGCTGAAGCCCTTCCACACGGGTCCCACCGGCGGAGATCCTGGCCGCGCCGGCCGTCACGGAAGGGGTATCGGCATCCCTTCCGTGACGGCTCGCCCGCGGTCCGCGTCTGCGGCTCAGGTCATCAACGGCAGTCGCGGGCCGGGTTGTCCTGGGTCATCGCGCATGCCATGCGCTGTCCGCGGACGGCGCCGTAGCGGGCGATGAGGGAGCCGCGGAAGCCGTCCCACTGGGAACGGGTGTCGGCGATGGCCGCCTGGACGGCGGCGTTGAAGTTGCCGGCGACCTGCCCCCTGGGAGTGGTCGGGGAGGTGGCTCTCCCTGTGGCGGCGTCGATGATCCCGTTGTCCTTGTTCAGGACGCTGTGGGTGATGCGTTTGCCGCAGCCCCACGGGTTGAGGCTGAAGCAGCCCGTCGTGAGGTCGCCGGGGATGTCGGAGGCCGAGGGTGCCGCAGCGGCCAGCCGGAGGAAGGGCGCCGGTCCGGTACGGGCCAGGCCCGGCGGGTTGTTGATGCCGATGGCGGACCTGCCGTCCGCCTGGTCGGCCCAGTTGCTGTGCGAGTAGAAGTCCTCGGTGCCGTGCAGCGCCCGGCCGAAGCCCTCGATGGCGTTGCACTTGCCGCGGCCCGCGACGCCCAGCACGAACGTGCAGTCGGAGGAGAGGTCGGTGTCGGAGGCACTGACGGCGCCCGCGGTGTTCACGAGCACGTCCGCCTTCTCCACCCCCCGGTTGAACTCCCCCTTGAGGTGCGCGATGCAGGCCAGCAGTACCGACGTGGCCTGCGCCCTGGTCCGGGGGTAGCCGGCAGCGTTCAGGTAGTCGGCGCCGTCGCAGTGCGCGGCTTCGGTGAGCACCTGGTCCGTGTCCGGTGCGCCGATGGCCCCCATCGTTCCGTTCGCCCCCGCCAACTGGCGGATGGAGGCAGGCTGGAAGCACGCACCGGACGCGCCGGGAGTGGCGCCGGGTGCACAGGCGAGGGCCGCACGGGTGATCCGTTCGTGCTCGGCGTTCTGCCCGAAGCCGTCGATGGTGCCGAAGTTCTGGATCGGCGGTATCTCACGTCCGGGCTTCACCGTCTCGGACGCCGGGCCGGTGGACGTGGGCTTCAGAAGCGGAGCGGCATCGGCCGGCGCGGCGAGCCCCATGAGGAGGGCGGTGGCCGCGATCCCGGCCGAAAGCGTCGAGAGCACTGGCCTGCCCCGACGGTATGTCATCGTCATGATGTGTTCCCCTTGTTGAGACCCGTGCGCCCCTCTCGGGCTCACGGGCCGGTCAAGACATGACTACCATTCGGTAGTTACGGGGAACCGGGGGGGGGGGGGGGGGGGGGGGGCCGACCCCCCCCCTCCCCCCCCCCCCCCCCCCCCCCCTCCGACCCACTAGCCGGCTGGGCCCCACCACGGCACCCCCCCGAAACCCCC
>NZ_JBVJWV010000032.1:50138-62895 GCF_055602105.1 Streptomyces sp. NPDC037421 | reverse complement strand
TGTTTTCCCTTTGTGGAACCCTTGTCCCCCCCTTAGGACTAAGGGACCGGCAAAAACCGGCCCCCCCTGGGGGGGTGGGGGGGACCGCCGGGGGGGTGGCCCCCCCCCCCCCCCCCCCCCCCCGTCCGTCCGGCAGACGCGCAGATGCGCAGACGATCAGATGGCGAACGGCGCCTGGGAGGCGAACTCCTGGGTCTGCCTGCCTGTCTGCAGCATGTTGGGCGTCTGGTAGAAGGGCATGCTCTCGACGACCTGGCGGTGGAGGGTCGAGTAGCTTCCCCGGAACGCCCCGTTCCTCCAGGTCTTGAGCAGGCTCTCGGTGAACAGGCCGTTGGCCCCCACGCCGTCGCTGGAGGTCTGGTTGTCCTGGCAGCCGGAGATCAGCAGCACGTCGGCCTGGATGTCCTGCAGGTCCAGCGCGGGCACGGAACGCTGGATCTCGTCGTACAGCTCCTGATCGCGCTGGTAGTTGCGGAACTGGGCGTCCTGCGGCAGGGCGCGGATGCGGGCGCGGACCTCGGACGGTTCGCTGGTGTCGAAGGCGCGCACCAGCTCCGCGTCGCTGAGGAAGTGCGAGACGTCTCGTGAGACGGTGCCGCTGTGACAGCTGTCGGAGAGCAAGAGGATGCGTACGTTCTCGGCGAAGGCGGCGAAGTGGGCGTACAGCTCGTCGTCGATGAACTGCCGGTCGTAGAGCACCCACGTCTCGTCGCGGCGGTCGGGTTCGTCTCCGTTCTTGTCGGGGACCTGGGATCCGTGGCCGGCGTAGGTGAGCAGCAGGAGGTCGCCGGCGGTGAGCTGTGCGGCGGCCGTCTTGAGTACGGAGGTGACCTTCTCGCTGGTGGCGTCCTTGGTGAGCAGGGTCGCGAGGGTGTCGAACCCGTTGGCCTTGGCGAGGTCCCTCATGGTCAGGGCGTCGTTCTCGGGGTTCTTCAGCTCGCCCTTGGTCCCGTAGCGGGCCTCGTCGATCTCGTTGATGCCGATGTGGATGGACAGTCCTTGGGGCATGGCCGTTCCTCCGTGATTCGTGGGTGGCGCGTACAGGTCGGGGCGCACGGCACGGCGGTGCGTTCCGGGCGGGCCCGCGGCCCGAAAACGCCTGGTTGTGGCTCTCGTGTGCCGGGTGGTGGTGTCCTGCCTTCCCGTTCCTTGATCGTCGGGTGCGTGTGTGCGATACCCGAGCCCCGGTCGACGTTACGGAAAGTGACAGGCCGTTGCCATGACGACGCGCAGGTGCCACACGAAGGGGCGACGGACGCGTCCTCCGGGCCGGGAGCGCCCCCGCCGGCACTCGTCCGTCAGGGGCGGTGCCCGGCCACCGGCCGGCGCGCGACGGGGAAGTCGAAGTAGGTGTCCGGGAAGAGCTCGGGCTTGTGCGTGAAGTGCCACCACTCCTCGGGCAGGTTGACGAACCCCTCAGCGGCCAGCGCCGTCTTCAGCAGCTGGCGGTGCGCGCGCTGTGCTCCCTGGACGCGCGGGTCGTCGGTGTGCGACAGCGTGTCGAAGCAGTCGAAGCCCGTGCCCATGTCCGCGGAGTTGTCCGGGTACCGCTCCGCTTGCGGCGCGTAGCAGGGAACGGACTCCTGCCCCGGCCTCGGCGGGGGCGCCGGGACCGCCGGAAGCGGGACGATCGTGAGGTCCGTGGTGCTGCCACGGCTGTGCCCGGACTTCTCGGCGATGTAGCCGTCCTCGAACAGGCGCGACTTGTCGACCCGCGGATAGAACTCCGCCTTCCTCCTCTCGTCGGTCAGGTCCTTGGCCCACCGTACGAAGTGGTCGACGGCCCGCTGGGGCCGGTAGCAGTCGTACACCTTGAGCGAGTACCCCTGCGGCAGCAGCCGTGTCTGGGCCCGGTGCAGGGCTTCGGCCGCCGGGCGCGTCAGGATGCAGACAGGCTGCCGGTAGCCGTCGATCCGCTCGCCGATGAAGTTGTGGGCCGACACGTAGCGCATTTCCTGGATGATCGTGGGGTCGACGGAGCTCAGCGAGACGAACTCCCCGGGAGCCTTGGGTTCCGGCGTCCGGGCGGCGGCGCTGAGGGTCGAGCTCGCCGCGAACGCGGTCGCGGCCCCCACGGTCACGGCGATCCGCGCCGTTGTCGACATGGTCATCGAGTTCTCCCTGAACCTGAGCCGGGCTGTCTGCGGACGTTCGGTCCACCCGTCTACTCGCCCGCTCCCACGGCAGATATGCCCCGGCTCTCCGGTCTGTCCAGCGCACGCCCCGGAATGGCGGAGACCACCACACGGGCGGCCTCCGTCAGCCGGTTCGTGTGGCGGGGCGGCGCTCGCCGGGCGTGGACCGTGAACGGTCGACAAGCGCCGTTCTCATTGTTACCTTGGTAACATGGTAACGATTGAACGGGCTCAGACCGGCCTGCGGATCGAGCGGAATCTGCTGAAGGTGCTCAAGGCGCTGGCCGAATACCTCGACATGCCTCTCGGCGAGCTCGTCGAGGGGATCGTCCTGCACGCGTTCGACGGCAAGGCCCCCTTCTCGGCGGAAACCCTGGCCAAGATCGAGCAGCTCAAGGACGTCTACGGGCTGGAGTTGACCGCTGCCGACGCCCACGCCCTGGAGGAGAAGTGAACCGTCGTGTCCTGAGCGCCGTGCTGGACGTTCCGCTTCCACCCGAGGCGGCCTTCCGGCTCTTCACCGCCCGGGGCGAGCGGGACTGGGTGCCGGGCTGGGAACCCGTATTTCCGGTCGATCCGCCGGACGACACCGCGCCGGGAACCGTCTGGCTCACCTCGTCGCCCGAAGAGGAGACGACCTGGCTGGTCGCCTCCCGGGACTTCCCGCGGTCGGTCTCCTACGCCCGGATCACCCCGGGGGTGCGGGCCGGGACGGTCACCGTCGCCCTGGCCGAAACCGAGGCCGGCAGCGAGGTGACGGTCACCTACGACATGACGCCCCTCACCCCGGCCGCGGCCCGGGCGCTCGACGAATTCGCCGCCGACTACCCGTCCTTCATCCGCTCCTGGGCAGAGCTCATCGCCGCCCACCTGGCCTGACCAGCCCCCTGGCCGTGCCCAGGCCGCCCGCCTCCCGCCTGCGAGACCGGGCTGGTCGGCCCCGGCCGACGTGAGGCCGCCCGTACGGACCGGCGTTCCGATGACGCCGCTGCCACCGGCATGGCGGTCGCCTTCGTCGGAGCCGTGGTCGTCGGCCTGTCGATGCCGGCAGGCGGCGACGGCTCGACCTCGGTGCTCGGGGTGGTGCTGTGCCTGCTCGCGGCGGTGGCGTACGCGACGGGCGTCGTCGCGCAGAAGCCCGCGCTCGCGTACGGGACGCCGCTGCAGATCACCACCTACAGCTGCCTCGCCGGAACCGTGGTCTGCCTGCCGTTCGCCGGGCAGCTGGTGGCCGAGGTGCCGCGGGCCCCGCTCTCCGCGACCCTGAACACGGTCTACCTGGGCGTGGTCCCGACCGCCCTCGCCTTCACCACCCGGACGTACGCCCTCGCGCGGATGCCGGCCGGGAAGCTCGGCGCGACGACCTACGCGGTGCCGGCCATCGTCGTCCTGCTGAGCCGGATCCTCCTCGGCGAGGTACCGGCCTGGCTCACCCTCCTCGGCGGCCTGCTGTGCCTGGCCGGGGTGGCCGTCTCCCGCTTCCGCCCGCGCCGCCGGCAGGCCCCGGCCGCACCGGCGGACGATGTGTGGACCGACGTACATGCCCCGTCCCCGCGGCGGGTACGAGCCCTCCGGTAAGGGCGTCGTGGAGGCGGCCAGAGTGAGAGGGTGTCGGAAGTGATCCGGAAGCTGCAGGCGATCGCACTGGACTGCGCCGATCCGGTACGGCTCGCGGAGTTCTACGCGGACCTGCTCGGCGGCCGCGTCGTCGCGGACCCCGACGACCCCGACTGGGTCGAGGTGCACGGCTTCGAGGGAACACCGCTGGCCTGCCAGCGGGTGGACGGCTACCAGCCGCCCCAATGGCCCGGCCGGCGCCACCCCCAGCAGCTCCATCTGGACTTCGACGTGGACGACCTCGACGGGGAGGAGAAGCGGGCGCTGGCCCTCGGCGCGACCGTACTGGAGCGGACGGACCAGCTCCGGCCGGACGCCGACTGGCGCGTCTACGCGGACCCGGCGGGCCACCCCTTCTGCCTCTGCCTCCACTGACCCCGGCGGCAGCGAGAAGCGATCACAGCGCCCCAACCGCCTCCCACGACGCGGCCATGGCGAACGGCAACGCGCCCGGCGCGAGGACACGACCCTCGGCCGCCTCAGGAGCCGCCGACGAACTGGAGCACCGCGATCCCCGCCAGGACGGTCGCGCTGGCGGTGATCCGCCGGCCGCCGAGGCGCTCCCGGAAGACGACCGCGCCGATCAGGGCCCCGAAGACGATGCTGGTCTCCCGCAGGGCGGCGATGGTGGGGAGGTCGCCCCGGGACTGGGCCCACACGACGAGCCCGTACGCCAGGAGCGAGAGCAGTCCGCCCGCCAGGCCCCGGCCCCACAGCGGGCGCAGTGCGGTGAACAGGGCGCGGCCCCGGCGGGCCCCTGCGACGAGCGGGAGGACGAGCCCCTGGCACAGGAACAGCCAGGCGATGTAGCCGAAGACGCTGCCGGACACGCGGACGCCGTTGCCGTCGACGAGGGTGTAGGAGGCGATCATCACCCCGGTGCCGACCGCGGCGGCCAGCGCCGGCAGCTGGGCACGGCCGGGGATCCCGTCGGCGAGGGCGAGGCCGGCCAGTCCGCAGGCGATCACCGTGATGCCGAGGGCCTGTCCGGCGGCCAGGGAGTGGCCGAGGAGGGTGGTGGACACCAGGGCCACCACGACGGGCGAGGTGCCGCGCGCGGTCGGGTACATCTGGCCGAAGTCTCCGAGCTGATAGGCGCGCAGCAGCAGGAGCTGGTACGTGACCTGCAGCGCGGCCGAGGCGGCGATGTACGGCCAGGCCGCCGGCGCGGGCAGCGGGGCGAGGCAGACGAGCACGGCTCCGCAGCCCGCGGAGACGAGGCCGATCAGGGTGAAGCCGGCGAGCTTGTCGCGCAGGCCGTGGGTGAGGCCGTTCCAGACGGCGTGCAGCACCGCCGAGGCGAGGACGACGGCGGGCACGGCGGCGGCGCCCGTCACGGACGGCAGGTTCACGGGCACGGGGCGCTCCCCACGGCTGACTCTGGAATGGAATTCCCTGCTAGCGTAAACACATGGAAATGGATTCCACAGCCTCGGGCGGGCTCGCCGCCCACATCCGGGCCCACCTGTCCGAACTGCGCGACACCGAGGTGCGGGTGGCGCAGGTCGTCCTCGACAAGGGCGCCGACCTGGTGCGGCTCAGCGTCAGCGATGTCGCGGCGCTGGCCGGCACCGCGCCGTCCTCCGTCGTACGGGCCTGCCAGCGGCTGGGGTTCCGCGGGTACCAGGAGCTGAAGATCGTCGCGGCCCGGCAGGCACCCGCCCCGGAGCCCTCCCGGGACCGCGACCCCGCCGCCCGCGCCCTTGCCGACACGATCCGCGCCGGCCGGGAGGCCCTGGACGGGGTCGCGGCGACGGTGACCCCGCAGGACCTGCGGGCGGCGGCCGAACTGCTCGACGCGGCTCCCCGGATCCTGGTCGTCGGCGCGGGACTGTCCGGCGCGGTCGCGCTGGACACCGCCTACCGGCTGCGCGCACTGGGCTGCGCGGTCGACGCACCGGCCGACCCGCTGACAGCGCAGCTGGCCGCCTCACAGCTGACGCCCGCCGGCGTCTGCCTGGCCATCAGCCACACGGGCGCCACGCGCAGCACGGTGGACACCGCCCGGCGCGCACGCCAGGCCGGGGCCCGGGTCGTCGCGGTCACCAGCTACGCCCGGTCGCCGCTCAGCGAGGCCGGCGACCGCACGCTGGTCGCGGGCGGCCAGGACCTCGTGTTCGGACTCGAAACCGTCGCCAGCCGGCTGGCCCACCTCACCGTGATCGACGCCCTCGCCCTCACCCTGATGGGGCTGCGCGGTGAACCGGCCGAAGCGGCGCTGCGCCTGTCGGCCGACGTCACGGTCGACCATTCGTACTGACAGAGCGGTGACGCGCCTGGGCGCGGACCGGACAGGCCGACGGCCGACAGGGCCCCTTGCCCCGGCCCGGCCCGGCCCGCACGAGCGTCGCGCTGGGAGGCTGAGTCACGTATCCGCACGGGGGCCGGCCGGGTGACCTCACGGTCGGGCCGGGTCCCTTTCTTCTCCTGGACGACCGTGTCGCGCTTCTCCTGCCGGACTACGCAGACCTGGAGCTGACCGGAAGACGGTGTGCGAGACGCATGCTCGACCTCGCCGCACCCTACATCGATCATCCTGAGCACTGCCTGACCTGGACGGCATCTGGCCAGCCGGTCCCCGTGCCGCCCGGCTGCACGGGGAGCACGGCGAGCCGCGGCAGCAACCAGCCCACCAGGGGCCCCATGCACAGGGCGATCAGGACGGTTCCGGCACCGACCGTCCCGCCCAGGAGCCAGCCCGTGCCCGCGACGGCGACCTCGATGCCGGTGCGCACCGAAGCGACCGGCAGCCCGGTGAGGCGGACCAGGCCGGTCATGATCCCGTCGCGCGGGCCCGGACCCAGGTGCGCCCCGAGGTAGAGCGCGTCGAAGAAGGCCAGCGCGACGAGGCCGAGGACGAGGTAGCAGACCTGGGCGGGCAGCCCGCCGGGGCTGGGCAGCACGGCGGCGGTGGCGTCCGCGGCGAAGCCCACGACGGCCACGTTGAGGAGCGTGCCCACTCCGGGCAGCTCCCGCAAGGGGATCCAGGCGAGCAGGACGAGGAGCGAGATCAGGTTCGTCGCCCAGCCGTAGGAGATGCCCAGCGTCTGGGCGGTGCCCTCGGTGAGGACGTTCCAGCCGGCCGCCCCGAGCCCGGATTGGACGAGGACCATGACGGCGGCCCCGTACCCGACGAGGCCGATGAGGAGCTGGGGGACGCGGCGTGCCGTGCGGCCCGCGCGGAGCTGGGCGGCGAAGCCCAGGCGGGGAAGGACGTACGCCGAGGACGAGGAAGGTGCGGGAGGTGCCATGCGGCCACCCTCCGCCACATCTGGACCCCGAAACCATGGCCAGATTGGCTACGCTGGCCCGGTGAAGATCAGCTCGCACACCACGGCCCGCATGCTGGGCACCTGGCAGGAGGGGCCAGGGCCCGCCCACCAGCGCCTCTCCGACCGGCTCCGGCTGCTCGTGCTGGACGGACGCCTGACCCTCGGTGCCGCTCTGCCCAGCGAACGCGACCTGGCCAACGCACTCGGCAGCAGCAGGACCACGGTGGGGGCCGCGTACCGAACCCTCGTCGAGCAGGGCTACCTCGCCACGAGGGCCCGCGCCCGGGCGACCGTACGCCTCCCCGGCGGCACACCGTCCACGTCCGACCAGGGCGGGGACCCGGCCGCCGTCGACCTGTCCGTCGCCGCGCCGCCCGCACCCGTCGGCGTCCTCCACGCCGCCCTCGCCACCGCCCTCGAACAACTGCCGCGGCACCTGGAGCGGCACGGCTACGACCGGTACGGCACCGCCGAGCTGCGCGGGGCGGTCGCGCGCTGGTACGAGCGGCGCGGCCTGGCCACCTCGCCCGACCAGATCCTGGTCACCAACGGCGCACAGCACGCCGTGGCCCTGCTGGCCCGGGCCCTGCTGTCGCCGCGTGACACGGTCCTGATCGAGCACCCGACCTACCCGCACGCGATCAAGACGTTCACCGAGGCCCGGACCCGGCTGCTGCCCGTGCCCGTCGCGCCGTGCGGCTGGGATCCGGCACAGCTCCGGGCCGCGGGCCGCACCGCCGATCTCGCCTACCTGATCCCCGACTTCCACAACCCCACGGGCATGTGCATGGCCACGGACGTGCGCCGCGGCCTCAGCCTGCCCTGTCCCACCGTCATCGACGAGACCCTCACCGACCTGGCCCTTGACCGGCAGACTCCCGAACCCCTCGCGCTGCACCTGCCCAGAGGCACCGCGGTCTGCGTCGGCTCCGTGTCCAAGAGCATCTGGGGCGGCCTGCGGATCGGCTGGATCCGAGCCGCCCCCGCCGTCCTGAGACGTGTCGAACAGATCCGCCCCGCCCTCGACCTCGGCACCCCCGTGGTGGAGCAGCTCGCCACGGCCGTACTCCTCGACGAGGGGCGCACCCGGCGGCCGGACGCGCTCGCGCAGCTCGCCTCGCAGCGCGACGCGCTGCTGCGGGCCCTGGCCGAGCACCTGCCCGACGTCCACGCGCCACGGGCCGCCGGCGGGGTGACCCTGTGGGCCACCTTCCCCGAGCCCCTCGGCTCCCGGCTGGCCGCGGTCGCGCCCGATCACGGAGTGGTCATCGCCGCCGGACCCCGCTTCGGGGTGGGCGGCGCCTTCGAACGCAACATCCGCCTGCCGTACACCCTCCCCGAGGCCCAGCTGACCGAGGGCGTACGCCGTCTCGCCCGGGCGGTACGGTCAGTCCGCGCCGGCGGTACCGGGACCCACACCCCGTCGCCCGTCGCCTGAAGAAGGCGTCCGCGGCGGACGGTACGGAAATGGATCAGCGAGACGTGCGGTTGTCAGGGACGTGCCTCACGACCTTCAGCGAACCGACCAGATCCACGCCCTGCTGGCCAACCGTTTCAGCCCCTACCGGTTCGACCCGTCCGGCCTCGTCGACGACCACACCCTCCGGCTGCTGCTCGAAGCCGCGAGATGGACACCCTCCGCCGGGAACTCGCAGCCATGGGGCTTCCTCCCGGTCAGGCCCGGTGAGCCGGACCACGCACGGGTGCTGCCCCACCTCGCGCCCAGCTCCGCCCGGTGGGCGAAGGACGCAGGGCTGCTCGTCGTCGCGCTGACCCGCCGATACGTCGACGACACCGCCGTGGTGTACTCCGAGTTCGCCGATTACGACCTCGGGCAGGCAGTGGCCCACCTGAGCATCCAAGCCCAGGCGATGGGACTGGCCACCCACCAGTTCCGGGCCTTCGACCTCGAAGCCCTGGCCGAAGAGCTGCGCCCGGATCCCGGATGGGCGATCGTATCCATGATCGCGGTCGGCAAGGCGGCCGACGAACCCCTGACGGCCCGCACCCGGCGCAGCGCAGCCGACCTCCGCACCGCGCCCTGGTCGACACCGGCGACGTAGCCGTCCGCCGCCCCAGGCTCTCACTGGAGGATCACGGCCGGCCAGGTCGATCGAGGCGTTCCGTGGGAAGCGGAAACCTGCTTGGCGGACCGCGGCGGCCACTGCAACGTTTCCGGAGGCCGTGTGAGAGAACGAGGAGCTCACCTGGTCAGCCGGCTTGTCGAGCGACCAGACCAGCGAGTTGACCGACTTGCTCGGGACGATGGCCGACGCCGAGTCCGAGCCCGCGCGGCGGGAGTTCCCGGAAGGGTTCCCGGAAGGCTTCGGCCTCCTTGACGGTGCGCTCTGACCTGCTGGAGCACAACGCCGTCGCCCCGGCCGGCACCCCGCACCACCACAGGGGTCATGCGCGAAGGGCCGGACGATCCCGGTGGGGGTGTCCGGCCCTTCAGGCGCTCAGGGCTTCAGCGGGCAGCCGTCGCCAGGTCCGTACGGGCCTGGGAGCCGCCCGTGGCAGGTTCCTCCTCTTCCGCCCGGGACGGCGCAACCGGGGCGGGAGTGTTCAGCACCGTCGCGGCGGCCAGCACGAAGGCCAGGCCGGTAGCGAAGATCCCGTAGATCAGGTGCTTGGTGTTCTCGATCGCCTCGCCGTACATGGCCGTGGCGAACTGGGTCAGGGTGGCTCCGCCCAGGCAGACCATCATGGCCAGGAAGGCCCGGCGCCGCGGGTTGTCCGCGCTGCGGCGCAGCCACCAGATCCCGGCCAGCGCGAGCGCGCCCTGCAGGCCGAGTACCCAGCCACCGCCCAGAGTCCGGAGGAAGCCGGTGTAGAGGACGAGCCGGTGCTCCTGGGCACCGGCCGGTTCGCCGGCGGATACGGGGTAGGAGCCCAGGTTGTCGGGTCGTGAAGCCGCGAAGTCGTCCAGCCCGCCCCGGGCGATGCGGAGCGCGACGCCCGGGTGTTCGGCCAGGTAGCCGGCGATGTTGGCATAGGTGATGCGATCGAGGACCTCGGGCCAGCGCGGATCCTTCTGGGGTGCCTTCTCGCCCCACCAGTTCATCCCGGCGTACTGGCCGAAGTCGGCCGGCAGACCGAGTTCGACCGCGTCCTTGGCCGGGTCGGGGCTCTTGCCCATGATGCCGACGAAGATCATCTCGGTACGGTTGATCTCCTTGAAGGCTTCCATCTGGTACACCAGCGTGTGCGTCCCGGCCGCGCCGATCACCACGGCGGCGGTCAGCGGGAGCACCCGGGCGGAGAACCGTCCGGTGAGCCGGCCGACCGGCACCTTGCAGCACAGCAGCAGCACCAGCAGCGGGACGGCCATGGTGAGGGCCTGCATCTTGGAGGCCACCACCGTGACCGACCCGGCGGTGAACAGCAGCAGCCCGCCCAGCCTGGCCCGGCGTGAACCGCCCAGGTGGACCGCCCCGACAGTGGCGAACAGCAGCCCGGTCAGTCCGGCCAGCTCACTGAACGGCGAGGCGGCGTACCCCGCGATCACCGCATCGCCGACGACGAGGAACAGCGCGGCACAGACCAGCAGGCGCAGCAGCAGGCGACCGCGCAGCGCGACGGCGAAGACCGCGAAGGCCAGGCCCACCAGGGCGCACCACAGCAGTGCCTGGGCCCGGAGGTCGACCGCTCCGGGGTAGCCCAGCAGGTGGCTCAGCGGCCGGGCCAGCATGGGCAGCCACTTACCGCTGCCCGGGTAGGTGTTCTCGGACGTGCACGCCTCGGGCTTGGCCTGGTCGTAGCGGAAGTTGGCGTAGTCGAACCACCACCAGGAGCCCTTGTCGAGGTGCACGGAGGTGTCCAGCGCGCACATCCGGGACGGTCCGTCGCCGTTGTCAGCCAGCCCGATCGGGCCGTCGTGGAAGATCCGGAAGGCCATCGCGCAAGCGGCGCCCAGGCCCACCAGCGGACCAAACAACCACCACCGGCTGAAGACGGTTGCCGGCCGACCCGGCGCGGTACGGCCGACGAGCAGCCTGCGCATCGTGTCGCGCGAGGGCCGGCTCCACCGTCTGGCACGGAGCCCACTGTCCGGTGGGCCGCCGCGCTCAGCGCGGGTCCTGCTGTCTGATATGAAATGCATTGGCAAAGATTACACATCAATACCCACTTAAGACCGGTACGGCCCAAGGGTGGGAACACCATTCAAGCAGACGGCGGCCGTGGCGCAGTGACGGCCCCGACCGTGGTGGCGGCGCCCGGCCCGCGCACGTACCGGGTCGACCAGATCCTCGACCTCACCGCCACCGGCGACGGGCCCTCGACCCGCCGGAGCTGCGCGCCGTCGTGTGCGCCACGGCACGCGCCACGGCCGCCCGGTACGCGGCCAGGAGGGTCGTCATCGGCAACCGGGCCGCGTCGGCCGTCCCGCCGCACTCGGCGGACACCAACTCGACCCGGCGCCGCCGAACTGGGGGAGTGTCAGGGGACGGACGAACACGGAGCCGGACGCCGGACGTCAGCGGCGGTGCTCAGGTGAGAACCGAGTGTGAATAGGGTGACCCCATGTCTGTCACATTGAGCTCCGCAAGAGCCGCTGCCGCACTCCGTACGTCGGCACGGGTCTCCGCCGAGCTGCTGGTGGTCCTGGTCATGGCGGCGGCGGCACTGTGGGTTCTGGGCCGGATGTGGTCGGTCATCTGGCCACTCGTCGTGGCCCTGCTCCTCACCACCCTGACCTGGCCCCTGGCCGCATTCCTGCGTCGGCGGGGATGGCCGCCCGCTCTCGCCGCCTCCGTGGTGACCGTGCTCTTCCTCCTGGTGGCCGGCGGCATCGTGGCGCTCATCGCGGTTCCCGTGGCCTCCCAGTCGGGGGAACTGGTCGACGGCGTGGCCGAGGGCATCCAACGGCTGCGCGAGTGGGCGGCCGGGCCGCCGCTGAACATCGGCAACGACCAGATCACGGGCGCCTTCGACGCCGCGGTGGCCCGTCTCCAGAACAGCGTCGGCAGCGCAGTCTCCACCGTCGTGACGGGAGTGAGCACCGTCTTCAACGGCCTGGTCACCGCCGTGCTGGCGGTCTTCCTGATGTTCTTCTTCCTCAAGGACGGCCCCCGCTTCCTGCCGTGGCTCACCCGCCAGCTCCCCGGCCGGCTGGCCACCGACGTTCCGGCGGTGGCCGTGCGCGGCTGGCAGACCCTGGGCTCGTTCGTCCGCTCCCAGGCCTTCGTCGGCCTGCTGGACGCCGTCTTCATCGGCCTGGGCCTGTGGATCGTCGGCGTACCCCTGGTGCTGCCACTGGCAGTCCTGACCTTCGTCTCCGCGTTCGTGCCGATCGTGGGAGCCCTGTTCGCCGGCCTGGTGGCGGTGCTCATCGCGCTGGTGTCGAACGGCCTGACGGACGCACTGATCGTGCTGGCGATCATCGTCGCGGTGCAGCAGCTCGAAGGCAACGTGTTCCAGCCCATGATCCAGAGCCGCGGTCTCGGTCTCCACGCGGCGGTGGTCCTGCTGGCGGTCACGCTGGGCGGCAGTCTGGCCGGCGTTGTGGGCAGCCTGCTGGCCGTACCGGCTGCCGCGCTCGTCGCCGTCGTCTGGAACTACCTGCGCGACCAGCTCAGCGAACCACCGCACGATCCGGCGGCCGGCGAGGGGCTTCCCCCTGCTCCTGCCCCGTCGTAGGAACGCTCCGCGGGGGGGGGGGCGGCCCCGCGGGGGGGGCGCGCGCAGTTTCGACAGCCAAAGAGGCATCCCCAAGGAAAAAAGGAGAAGGGT
>NZ_JBVJWV010000032.1:0-50128 GCF_055602105.1 Streptomyces sp. NPDC037421 | reverse complement strand
TGGGGGGTCCTCCCCCTTCCTCCCCCCTTGTGGGGGCCCCCCCCCGCCCCCCCCCCCCCCCCCCCCCCCCCCCCCCCCGCTTCGGCCCAGCCGGAGGCACTTCCCAGGTGAAGAGGAGCCGGGTCCTACCCGCGCGCGGGCTCCAGCACGAAGACGGGGATCACACGGTCGGTCTTCTCCTGATACTCGGCGTACGGCGGATACGCGGCGACCGCGCGCTCCCACCACTCGGCCTTCTCGTCCCCGGTGATCTCACGGGCGGTCATGTCCCGGCGTTCGGACCCGTCCTGGAGCTCCACGCGCGGGTCGGACTTGACGTTGAAGTACCAGACCGGGTGACGCGGGAAGCCGCCGTTCGAGGCCACGGCCGCGTACCGCCCCTGGTGTTCCACGCGCATCAGCGGGATCTTGCGGATCTTGCCGCTCTTCGCGCCGCGCGTCGTGAGAACGACGATGGGCAGACCCGTGTCCCACAGCGTCGACGCCTGCGTGCCGCCCGAACTCTCGTACAGGTCGGCCTGATCGCGCACCCACTGCACCGGACTCGGTCCGTACTCGCCCTCAAGAGGCATCGCATTCACCCCATCGTCACGTCATGAAGTGTGGTGTCCGACAGGTGGTCAGGTCAACCGCGCAAGTCCGGCCCGGACGACGCGATACGGACGGCCCTGGCCGCCCCGGCGCAAACCGGGGCGGTACACGAACCGGGCAAGGTCCTGCGACGACGAGAACGGATGCCCGGCAAGGGGTCGGACGCGCTGACCGCGGAGCGATCGAGGCGCCCGACCCCCTCCAGGAGGGCGACCGCGGCCAGGTGCCCGATCGCCAGACCGTCGAAGGCGTACGCGACCGGGCTCGTGGCCGGCGCGGGCCGAAGGGCCCGACCGCGGTTCCTGCGGCGGCCGCTACTGGCCGCCGTCGGCGAGCTGCTGTTCCAGCTTGCGGACCCGCTTCACCACAGCCGGCTTGACCTGGCGGCTCTCCAGGGTCCGGGCGAGACCGCTCATCAGCCGCGTGGCGGGCTCGCCCTCGCCCTGCTGGTCGAGCGACCGGGCGAGGTGCGCGATGTTGCGGGTCAGACGGATGTGGCCGAACGTCTCGGCTGCGGCGTTCAGGTCTCCGTACGCCTGCTCGGCGCGCTGCCGCCCCGACTCGGTGTCGGGCGTAGTGAGCTCCAGGCGCGGACCCGCCCCGTCGGCACCGCCCCGCATGACCTTGCCCGGGACGGTGTCGGCCAGCGCCAGGCACGCGGCGGCGTGCTTGGCGACGGCCTCGTCCGGAATCCGGGCCACGACCTCGCGCAGCACGTCGTTGGCTCCCTGGAGCACCCGGCTTCCGCCCAGCGCCAGTACGCGTCCCACGGTGTCCGTGCAGACGTCGTCCGCCAGCCGCTCCTGCTCACGGCTGGCCGGGCGTTCCACCCGGAGCATGAGCGGTTCGGCCATGACCTGCCCGGCCGCGGCACCGCCGGCGGACGTACGCAGCGCGGCGTACACGCGGTAGATGCCGGGCTCGGCCATCTGCCAGCCGCCGATTCCGGAGCTGAGCACGATCTGCCCGTAGAGCGCCTCGCCGGGCTGCAGCACCACGGGTTCGGGGCGCATGCAGTACTTCATGTACGGCCGGTGCATCCGGGCCTCGGTCTCGCCCTCGCGCTGGATGACGATGCCGAGGTCGTCGCCGATCAGCTTGTTGCGGTCGACCATCACCGGGTCCGTGGAGGTGTTGGCGAGCTTCAGCTCCCCGATCACCGGCTCGAGCATGCCGTACCGGTAGATGCCCTGGTGGTCGGGGTCGCGGCTGACGCGGAGCGAGAGCGTCAGCGCGCCGGGGGCGGAGTACTGGCGGACCTGCTCGAAGGCGTGGTGGTCGAACCAGGGGATGTTGCCCATCTCCACGAACCGCTCGGGTGCGTGCCGCAGGAACCGCAGCTCGTTCTCCGAGAAGAAGTACCGGAAGTCGGAGAAGAACGCCTGGGGCCCGCCGGGGCGGGGCATCCGGAACGGGTAGTTCATGAAGCTCCGGGCATCGGGCTCGTTGACGAGCGGCAGCCACGGAGCCCCCAGCGACTTCTGCCAGGAGTGCGCGAGGTTGAAACAGTGCCCGATCTCGTGCACGGCCGTCCAGAACCGCATCCTGCGGACGAACGCGTCGGGTGCGGGGTCGTTCGGCGGCCGCTCGGAGATGAACGAGTCGGAGAAGATCGCGCAGCCCTGCCGCTGGGCGGTGCCGATGCTGTCGAACATGATGCCGCCGAGGCTGGTGCCCTCGTCGTGCACGCCTGCGAACAGGGTCCACACCTGCCACTGGGCGACGCCCTGCCCGCCGGGCCCGGGCTTCCACTCGGACCAGTGCTGCTGCATCGCGTCGTGCATCTCGATGTCGGACCACTTGTCGTTGACGGAGGCCGAGCGCGGGATCACGTTGCTGCCGTGGGTGCGGCTGACCTTGATTCCCTGCCGGGTGAAGGCGTCCTCCACGGTGAGGGTGATGTCGGGGAGGCCGGGGGGCCGCACCGGATGGTCGTGCAGCGCGTACGCGTCCGTCTGCTCGGCGCCCTCGACGCGGTCGAACTCGATGCCGACCTCACGGAACGCCGACCGCGCGAAGGCGTAGCCGAGGACCAGGTCGGCCGCACCCGGGCGGCTGAAGGTCACCCTGGCCGAGAGCGGCTGCAGCGGCGGGCGGCCGGTGAGCTGTACGCGGATCGAGGTGGCGGGGCGCAGGGACTCGTTGCCGTCGCGATAGCTGATCGGACCGGTGTACGAACCGTCCGGCTGCTTGGTCACTCTGGCGATCCAGGTGAGACCGCCGGTGAGGAGCCGCCAGATGCGGCCCGAGACGGTCATCGTGGGGGCCGCCCCGTCCACGTCGACGCGGAGTTCCTCGAACAGGCCGAGGGCGGCACCGGGCGCGAGCGTCTCGGCGGCCGGCTGGCCCGTCTGGGGCTGCTGGTACGCGATCGCGTTCTCGTCGGGAAGGGCGCCCGCCGGCATCGCCGCCCCGTTCGGGCGTACGTCGGGCGTGACCGTCCCGGGCATCGCCGGTGCGTTCTGCACGCCCTGCGCACCGTCCTGGTCGGGGGTGGGGACGGGCAGGTCGGTGCGGACGTACACGCCGCTGCGCTGGACCAGGAGGGCCGCGGCCGCCGTTTCCGGCTGGGCCCCGGCCGCCGTGTCCCAGCCTTCCTGGGCAGCCTCGGCGTACGGGCCCGAGCGGTGCCCGGCCCGGGCCCGGCCGTCACCGGCGAGGCGGGAGATCTCCTCGACGACAGCGCGGACGAGCTCGTCGAGCCCGCTCTGCGGGTGGTGCTTCTGCGTGGTCATGCCGGCCTCTCCTCAGCCGGGGCTCCGTCGCCCGGGCGTGGTGGTGCAGCGGAAGGGGGGTGGATGTCCGGCCGATTCGGGGCCGCGTGGCGCGCGGTCTGCGGCGTATGGCCTGTCGTCATGCCCTGGCCACATCGGCGCAGGGTGCTGCGACGGGCGGGATGCCTGAGCGAGATGCGGACGGCCGGCGGACCGGCGCCGGAGGGGGCGCTTCGTCCGGTCGTGCCGCCGAGCTCACACCCCTGCCCTTGGAAGGCCTGACCCCTCAAGTGGAAGTGCAACCACCCCGGGCCGCAATCCGGCCGCGTCCGATCGAGCCGGTCCGCGGAGCGCCCCGGCCGGCGGACGTGCCGGTCACATGTACCGGGGGAGGTCTCCGCTGGCGCGGACGGCGAGGCTGCCGTCTGCGCCGAGGTCGACCAGGACCGCCTTGGTGACGGTGGTGTCGATCTCCAGGCTCTCGTGCGGCCCTCCCTGGACCGACACCTCGACCGTGACCCCGCCGTCCCGTACCGGAACCTCGATGGAGCGGGCCAGGCCGACCTGCAGTCTGGTGTGCAACGAGGGTTCGTCGAGGACGACGGTTCCGTCCACGGCGACCACGACGTGCTCGCCCTGGAAGCCCTCCTGCAGTGCGATCTGAAGCACGCTCATGGCGTCCGCCTCACTTCGTCGGCCTCGCGAAGTCCTCTGACGCCCCGACGATACGGCGGCCGGGCCCGCTCGGCCTTCCGACACCGGCCCGCCCCGCCCGGTCGGCGGACGGTCGGGTCGGCCGGTCGGCCGGACGGTCAGAAGAGGAGCATGCAACCGTGACGGTGCAGCGGGGTCAATGCGGCACATGACCGGGGGCGCGGTTGCGGCCATGTGAGAGCGGTCGGATGACGACGGTGCTCCCTGGGCCGGGGAAGCGGAACAGCCGTCGCGGAACTGCACCACGGGTGCGCCTCGGCGGCGGTCAGGCAGGTGCGAGACGGGGGAAGAGCGACTCGGCGTTGCCGCGGTGGATCGCGCGGAGCTGCCCGTCCTTCCAGTGCGGGTAGCCGTCCAGCCCGTCGTCGAAGCCACTGCACCACTCCTCCGGCACCATGGGGAAGTCGCTGCCGTACAGGACGTGTCCGGGCTCGGCGAAGGCGAGGAGAGAGGGCAGCGAGGCAGGGCCCGCGCAGAACGCGGTGTCGAAGTAGAAGCGCCGCAGCTCGCCCATGAGGTCTGCGGGAGTGGTACCCGGATGCAGCCGGGCGGCGGCCGCGAAGCGGTGGGCGGCGTACGGCAGGAAGCCGCCCGCGTGCGGGAGGATCATCTTCAGCCGGGGGTACCTGCCGGGGACACCCGCGACTGCCAGGTGCAGGGCGGTGCGGGCGGTGTCGTACGGGAAGTCCACCAGCGGGCTGGGCAGGCCCGGGACCACCGCACCGGGCGGTGCGGTGGGATGGACGAGGACCACCGCCGCGCGCGCGTCCAGCTCGGCCCAGAGCGGCTCGAACAGCGGGTCCCCGAGGTAGCGCCCGTGGGCGTTGGACAGGACCATCACCCCGTCGGCACCCAGCTCGTCGAAGGCATGGGCGGCCTCGGCGAGCGCTGCGTCCACGTCCGGCAGGGGAAGGACGGCGAGGTTGCCGAACCGGTCGGGCCGGTCCTTCACCAGCTCCGCGGTGAACTCGTTCACGTCCCGGGCCGTGGCCCGGGCCCCCTCGACGTCGTCGGGGGCCCCGAGCGGAGCGGCGTACGAGAGCATGCCGGTGGCGATCGAACGGCGGTCCATCATCGCGATCGCGCTCCGCCGGTCCCAGACGGGCACCGGCCAGCCCAAAGCGGCCGCGCGGTCGGCGATCGCACGGCCGCGGTCGGGCGGGATCACGTGCTGGTGGACATCGATACGAGCGTGTTCATCCATACCGGCCCTCATCTCCTCCCGCCGACCGCCGACCGCCGACCGGCCGGCCTCGGACAGCCGGGGCGGGCCGTCCACGCTGGACGGGAACACGGCGGGCCGACCGCAGTCCATGAGACCCCCGGAGGGACATGGCGGCCAACGCGCCGCGAACGCCGCCCCAGCCGTTCCACCCTTCCGGCCCACCCGCCCACCCCGCGTCGGGGCCTTCCCGCACCCGGGAGGCCGTACGGGAGGACCGCCCTCGCTTCACTCCTGATGCGGGCGTGACACTTTGACGACAACTCCTAGGTGCGGAAGGCCTTTCGGAGGATCCCGCCGAACTCGGCGGGATGCGTGGTCATGCCGGTGTGCCCGCCGGGGAGGTGCAGGAGTTCCGTGCCGAGACGTTCGGCCAGGAAGGCGGCCGGACGGTAGGGCAGCTCACCGCGTGAGTCGTGGCCGCAGGCGAGCACGAGCCGGTCCGACAGGGCTTCCAGCCGCTGGACGTCCGGGGTGTAGGACATGAAGCCGGGCACGATGCGCCCGATGAAGTACGGCAGGTTGGCCATCGTCTGCTCGGCCCGTGCCGCTGCCTGCGGTGGAAGCCTGATCTCGGCCCGCGGCTCGGTGGTGGCGCCGTCCTTCTTCAGGCCCGCAGCGAACATTGCCATCGCCGGCATGAGCCCCTGTGCGCGGAAGGTCTCCTGCACGCGCGCGATGAGTGCGCGGTGTTCGGAGGCGTCCGGCAGGACCTCCACTGCCGGGGGCTCGTGTGCCACGAGGCGTTCGACGCGTTCGGGGTGGGCGGCGAGCAGGTGCAGGGCGGCGATCGCGCCCGAACTGGCGCCGAACACCCGGGCGGGCTCACCAGGCGACAGCAGCTCCAGCATCCGGAACGCGTCGTCGGCGTGCTCGGCCACTCGCTGCTCGGCCTCGGGGTCGTCCAGCGTGCTCCGGGACATGCCGCGCGGGTCGTAGGCCGCGACGGTGTACTCGGCGGCCAGCTCATCGGCAATGCCGTCGAGGGAGGCCGCGCCGCCCGCCCCTCCGGGGATCAGCAGCAGGAGCGGGCCCCGGCCGCGTACTTCGTAGTGCAGGGTCGCACCGTTCACGCGCAGGCTGCCGACGGTCGGGCCGATCATGACGAGTCTCCTTCTCGGGACGGGGGCCAGTGCTCCAGGAGGGTGTGCAGGGCGTCGAGGGCGCGGACCCAGGACTGCTGAGGCGAACGCTCGTGCGCGAAGCCGCCCGCGGCTTCCAGGGCGACGAACCCGTGGAACGTGCTGCGCAGCAAGCGGACCGCGTCGGTCAGGTCGGGCTCGGTCAGGCCGTAGCCGCGCAGCATGCCGTAGGTCAGCTCGACTGCGCGCCGCGGGCCGGAGGCCTTCGCGGCCAGCTCTGGGTCGATCCGGATCGGGGTCTGCGTCGCCATGTAGCGCCCCGGATGCTCGCGGGCGTACTCCCGCCACGCGTTGGCGAACGCCGCCAGCGCTTCCTTGCCCGCCCGCCCGGCGGTCGCCTCCGCGATGCGGATGGTCTTCTCGTCCGCCGCCAGCAGCGCGATCCGTCCGCGCAGATCCTCCAGACCGCGAACGTGCGTGTAGAGGCTCGCATCCTTCACGCCCAGCCGCCGCGCCACCTGCGACATGGTCACCCGGTCGAGTCCGACCTCGTCCGCCAACTCGGCGCCCGCGATCGTCACCCGCTCCGCCGTCAGCCCTGCCCGCGCCATGCATCCTCCTCTGATCCTAGGATCCCTAGTTATAACCTAGGGATCCTAGGAATGCCAGACGGGAGGCCCCTCTGCGCAGTTGCCGCTGATACGGAAGGCCCGCCGCTCTCGACCGCCGCCCGTCCTCGGCCGCCCCGACGCGCACGGCCGGCTGCGCGGTCTGCCGGACAGACCCTGGACGGGCGCGGTTCGCGGCGGCGTGAGGGTCACCTGACGTCTTGGACGCGGTCCTGGTCCGCCCCGAGGTGGTGGCGGAGGTCAGCGCCGACCGGGCCGTCGACCGGGGTGGGGTCTGCCGGTAGCCGCTGCGCTTCAAGCGGCTGCGCCTGGACGTTGGGCGGCCCCAAGCCTGCATCCGAAAACCGTTGGACGCGGCAGGGATACTGCCGTCATGGCCGTTACTCAGCAGCTCGCCCGCATCCCCGGGGAGTATCTCGCCGCCTGCCGCCAGTCCGCCGCCGCGTCACCGGACGGCGATCCCCACTGGGATCCACCGGCGTACGACGTGCTGGACCTGGACTGGGCACCGGCCCTGCTGAAACGCGTCGGCGAGGTGGCCGGACTCGAAGAGGTCCATCTCGATGCTCTGCGCCGGGCCACCGACGGCGACACGGCTCTGGACCTCGGCTTCCTCGACACTCACCCGCACGCCATAGCCCCCTTCGGGGACGCCCCCACCGGCCTGGGTGTCCCTCAAGTGGCGCGGGTCGCCGAGCTGCTCGGCCAGATCGACATGCCCGTCCTGCTCGCCGCCCTGCCGGCCGACGAACGTGACGCCGCATCCTTGACCGGCCAGCTGGGCTCCGTCACCGGAGGTCTGAGGGCGTACCTGCTGGAGCACTTCGACGCCTTGCGCGACTTCTACCTCGGCGCAGCCGAGCGCCGCCTGCACGTCGTGCTCTGGTGGGACTGATCCGTGGCCCACCAGGCGTCCCCGAGTCCGGTGAGCAGCGCGGCCGGGTGCGGAAGGGGCCACTCGAAACCGGGGCGGAACATGTCCGGCCTGGAGGGGAATCCCATGCTCAACAGGGGCGTTCGCCGCGCCGCTCTCGCCGTCCTGGTGCCCTTGACGATCTCTGGGACGCCGGCGCCGTCGACGGCAGCGTCCGGACGAGGAGACGCGACTCCGGGCGGCGGGACCCCATGCCAGAGGACGTCACCGCACGGCCGGGCATCGCGCCTGCCGCAGGCGATCGTGCCGTCGATGCGGACGGTCCACTGGTTCGGCGAACGCGATCCCCGATCGCGGACGCCGGTGAAGGTGGGCATCAACAGCGGCCGCGACCCTTCGGTCCCCGCGGCCGCACAGCAACTCACCGACCACTTCCGCAACCTGCACCAGGACGTCTTCATCGTCCGGTCCGGCGAACCAGCCGGACCGGACAGTGCCACCCCGCCGCCCTTCGGCGACGGCTTCTGGAACGGCCCGCCCCTGCACGGCATCACGCTCCACGGCGACCTCGCCGAGTGGTCGTGCGAGACGGCCGGCTGGCTGGCCGAGACGGTCGCCGATTCAGCCGGCCGTCTCGGAGTCCACTCGCCGTTGCTGCTTACCGTGACACGGGCCTGACGTGTGAGACGACCGCGTTCGGCGGCCCGCTCCCTGCTGCCGTGAGCAGATGACAGGTCGTACGCCACTGCGTGCACCGTGCGTTCACCCTGGATGACGTCTCGGAAGCCCGGGACGTCATGCGCAACCCCGCCGGCCCCGCGGGTGCCGGCACAGCGAGGGCGCGAGCCCCACCACCCGCACGGCCCGGCCCTCCGGCGACGACCGCCCCGAACCTGCACCTTCGAACCGAAGGCTACCGGCGGGTCACTCGTCACCTCATCAGTCCGCTGTTCCTTCACACCTTCCCGATGCCGAGTGTGTTCTCGCGGGGCAGCATTCCTGAGCCGAGGACCTCCAGCCAGAGCGGGCCAAGGAGCTCGGCGAGCCGCGCGGTGTCCTCGGCGCCGAGCGCCTGCCAGGGGGCGGCGGCCAGTTCGTCGGTGCGGCGCTCGACCTCGGCGCGCAGAGCGTGGCCCGCGTCGGTCGCCGTGCCGTCGGCGTCCAGCAGTCCCCGTGAGGTGAGTCGTTCGCGGGCGGCTGCCCACTCGTGCTCACTCCAGCCGCGGCTCGCGAAGACCCCGGCCGGCGCGGCGCCGATCGCGGCGAAGGACACCAGTGCCTCCACGGAGTCGAGGTCTGCGGTCAGGAGGGCGGCGAGATGGCCGTCGCCGCGGTGCTCGCGCAGGATCATCGCGGCCTGCCACAGCACGAGGTGCGGCTCCCGGGGCCAGGGCAGCGCGGCATTGGCGGCGGCGAGCGGGCGGCCCTCGGTGTGCGCGGCCTCCGCCGCCCGGCGGGCGAGCGCGGCTGCCTCGACGAGATCGGGGCTGTCCGTCCGCTCGCCGATGAGCGCGCGGTACGCCCGGTCGACGCCGCGCGTCCGGGCCGCGACCACTTCCTCCGGTGCGGCGACGTCCCAGGCGGCGGGGATGTGCTCGGCGACCATGCGCGGGTTGAAGCTGTAGAACGCGGAGGCCACCTGACGGGCTCCGGGTGCCCCGAGCGGCGCCGCACGCAACGCGAAGTAGCTCGGCCAGCGCTCGCTGGTGTCGTAACCGAGCGCTCTCACCTCTTCGAAGACCTCGGGAGCGTAGTAGAGGACGGCATGCAGGGGCTCCAGGAGGTGCCACATCTGACGTACACGTCCGTTGCCGTTGCTCATGCAGATCCCTCTTTCCGTGACCGCGCATCTTGACCCTGACTAGATTCCATCCGCCAGCCAAACTTGTCAACGCCTAGATGGTGTGTAGCCTCAGACCATGACCACCCAACGCGCCTACCATCACGGGGACCTGCGACGGGCCGTGCTGACCGCGGCCCTCGACGTCATCGCCGCCGACGGGCCGGCGGCCCTGTCCCTGCGCGACCTGGCCCGCCGCGCAGGCGTCTCTCACGCCGCACCCGCGCACCACTTCAAGGACCGCGCGGGCCTGCTCACCGCCATCGCGACCGAGGGCCACGACCTCCTGTTCGCCGCCCTCGGCGAGGCGGAGGACCTGCGTGACCTGGGCGCCCGGTACGTGCACTTCGCCGCCGGGCACCCGGCGCACTTCCAGGTCATGTTCCGCCCGGAACTCCTGCGCCCGGACGACCCGGAACTCCTCGCAGCGCGCGAGCGGACGCGGAGCCGGCTCCGTACCGCACTAGAGGGCCGCGGCAACGACCCGGCCATCGGCTTCGTGGCGGCCTGGTCGCTGGCCCACGGCTTCGCGACGCTGCTGCTCTCCGGCAACCTGGACGGCCCGCTGGACGGGCGGGATCCCGACGAGACCTTCCGGATGCTGGCGAGCGAGATGTTCCAGCCCGGCGGTTGACCGTCCTTCCCCGCACGGCCGGGGCCGGGGCCTGATCCTGTGGGCAGGAGCGCTGAGGCACGGGGCCGGCATCACCGTGGGTCAGGACCGGCCGGGGCCGGCGAGTGGAACCGGGCGGTCATTGCGTCGATGAACTCACCGAACGTCACCTCGAAGTCCCGCTTCGAAGCGAGGGCCCGGGCTACGGCGTGCCAGCGGTGCGGATCGCTCCCGCACAGGGCGAGGAACGTCTCCGAGGCCACAGGTGGGTCGTATGAGCTGAGCACGATGTGGGCGCGGATCTGCCGCACCAGCGAGTCGGTGCGGTGCCGGGAGTGAATGACCGCGTACTCGACCTGGTCGAAGAAGGCGCCCGGGTGGTCTCGAACCGCGTCGATCCAGGTCTGCATGACCCTTTCAGGGTCTTCGCAGGCGTCGAGTTCCTCGTCGGTGAGAATGCGGGGCACATCCATCGCAGGCCTGCTGGGGGATTCGGGTTGGTACTGACTGGCAGCTTTCCTGAGCCAGCCCGGGGTCTCGTGGTCGGCCGCCAGCCAACGCACCTCGACGTCGTGCAGGCCTTCGAGCACGTCCAGAGCAAGACGGCGGTCGAGGCGGGGATTGCTCGCGAGCTCGGCGAGAGCACGCACGCGGGCGTCGCTGCTCAGGAGCTGCTTCGGCGTAGGGGGCTCACCGGCGTCGTACTTGGAGGGGCGTTCCACTGCGGTGGGTTGTGGAAGGCCCGCGACCAGCGTCCACAGCTTCGCGAGTTCCTTCCCGTTATCGCTGGTGAGTGCCAGGTCCCTGGCCAGGGAGGTCACCTCGTGCTGGGACAGTCCGCGCAGTTTCGTGGCGTGGAGGAGCCGACCGTGCTTGACGCAGTAGGCGGATGCCTCATGGAGCGCTGCCGGGGCCGTGTCCCGTAGCCGGGGGTGGCGCATCACCCGCCCGCCGATGTGCCGCAACCGCGCCCGCTGGCTGTTGGCGGGCTTTGCGAAGTCGGACCACTCGGGCAGCACCAGGGCCGGCGCGCACGCAGCGAGCACCTCGTCGGTGAGCTCGTCCGCTTCCACGCAGTCAAGGAGCGTGTGCTGGACACTACGGCCGTACGCCGGGTCGGTGGCCAGGGCGAGCCACCTGTGCGGGCATCGCTGAAGCAGCATGCCCAGCGCCGCGTAGGCCGGCCAGTTCGACGGCCCCCAGGAGGGATCCACCTCCTGCCGGGCAGTGGCGAAGGCCTTCAGTCCCGCAGTGACCAGCCCCAGCCCGCGCTCAAGCACCGCGTCGAACAGCCACCCGGGCACCTCAGGCCGCCAGTCGTCCTTGTCGAGGCGAGGTCGCTCCGCACACAGCATGATCACGACCAATTGGTCCAGGCCCGTAACTGCCTCGACGAGATCCACGACAACATCACGGTGCGCGTCATCCTGGGCCAGCGCCGCCACCAGCTCACCGTCAGCCTTGTGAAACCGAAGAACGGCCGGGACGTCTCGCACACCCAAAATGCCCCTGCGTACCAGGTCCGGCACCTGTCCGCCCAGCGCCGAAATAAGGCGGTCCCGAACCTCCTGGTCTTCGATCCGGCGAAGCAGCGACGGCACGGCCTCACCGAACACCTTCTCCTGCCAGCCTGGATCGAACCCCTCCGGACCGGGCAGCAGCCCTTCGACCACCGCCGCGAAGGCCGCTTGCGGTAAGTCATCCCGCTGCGCCAGCGCCACCCACATCCGGTAGTCCACCTTGTTCACCGCCATGAACGCCCTCCCGGCACCCGGCTTCGGTCGAGACAGCACGTTATGGCGTGCGCGGCCTGGTGCGGGCGGGCATCCCGGAAACTCATCTCCCAGTGGCAGCCAGCCGGAAGCAGGCGTCGGCGGTTTCCGCACGGGCGGAGACGGTGGGGGGGCGGACTCGCGGCGGGGAGAGGGGGCCTGGCCCTGGTGCAATGCAAGGGGGCTCCAGTTCGGAGCGGTGCTGCTCCGGAATGGACCTCGTTGGGCCGCGGCGGGCGTGCGCGGGTGGGGCGTGGCCGAGCTCCCACACTCGCAGGGCCCGCGCGAGGCATTCGAGTCCGGCGTACACGCCGTGGCCGGAGGCGAGGATTATCCCCGTACTCGGCTTGCTCCCACCGGCCCCTCTCGCTGGCGGAGCTGCGGATCGATGGATCCTCCGGCACCCAGACTCACTCACCGAGCCCGAGCGACTCCAGCTCAACACCGTCTGTGCGTACTGCCCCGAACTCGACCGCGGTCATGCTCACCGACTGCCAGGGCGAGCGTCTGCCCGACCGGCTCGACGCCGTCCGGCAAGACAGCCTGCCCAGCCTCCACACCTCGCCGCCTGCATCGACCGGGACCGCGAGGCCGTCATCGACGGCCTGACCACGCCGTGGAGCTCCGGTGTGGTCGAAGGCCATGCCAACCGGGCCGGCCTCCGCGCTGATGGAGCTCTTGTTTGCCGATGTCCCTTTTGAATCCGACTGGGAGTTCCTCGGAGGCTTCTGCAACGATGTCCTGCACCAGGACACCTGCAACGAGTACAAGCATGAGGGCATGCCCCTTCTTGTGGTGCTCGCGGACGACGACCGTGTTCCTCCGCTTACGCGGATGTCGCTGATGTCCTTGCTGTTCTCCATCACGACCGTGGCCCGCCGGCACGAGGCCGAGTGCTGGCCCGAGATGCCTCCCCATGCGGATCCTCCTCGTGAGGATCCTGCCCGGGGACTACGTACGCCCGGCGGGGACCATCACGGTCGGCAAACGGGAGTCGAAGCCCTCACCAGCCTGTTGCCGGCACCGGTTCTACGGTGCGGCCAGACACAGGGAGGCCGCCAAGCGCAGACCCTTCATCCTCGCCGACGCCCAGGCCGGCACCTACCGTCTGCGGGCGCTGGTCACCTCCAGCGACTTCGACCCGCACACCGGCAGCTGGGGCCTCGTGACCGGTTCCGACCTCGACTCCGTGGGTATCCAGCGGCAGTCGCAGCTCACCATCGACGTCTTTCCCAAGCGCCCACGCCCCGGATACCCGCACGGTGCGGAGGGCATGTCCCCGGGGGCACCCGGGTGCCGGGCGAATTCGCCCATCTGGCCCGGGAGCGGCGCGTACCTGCGCATCCAGCCCGTGAGCCGGCGGAGGCCGGGCACGGGGTCCGGACACTGACGGCTCCTTCCCGAAACGGTGCTTGGAGGCTGTGGCTGCCCCTCCACGAGAAGAGGCGGGGGAGAGGGGGAGCGGGGAAGGTCTGGCGCTTCCGGAGGAAGGCGTGACAACGGACCGCCCCCGCTCCTGTACGCCCGGCCGGACCGCCGGCGCGGCGAGCTCCCCGCGAGCCGCCGTGCCGGACGCGGGCCGGGGCGATGTGCCTCCTTGGCCGGTCCATCCGGCGGGCGGCTGGTTCCGGACAGGCGGCGACGACGCGAATGTCCATGGGTGACATGTGGTGTTGTGGCGTAAATGTCGGTTTCATCCACCGACAATGATCGGATGGATGCACGGTGGGTGTCCGCGAAGAACGTGGTGCCGCTCCTCGGCCAGCTGCGCGGCTATTCGGCGCGCTGGGCGCGCGCCGACGCGGTGACGGGATTCGCCGTCGCGGTGATGCTCGTGCCGCAGGCTCTGGCGTACGGGCAGCTGGCCGGCCTCGGTCCGGCCGCCGGTCTGTACACCGCGGTGGGGGGCATGGCGGTGTTCGCCCTGCTGACGTCCACCCGGGGGGTGCCGGTCGGCCCTTCTTCGACCCTGGCGATCATGACGTTCGCCGCGGTGAGTGCCCGGGCCGGAGGCGACGCCGGCCGGATGGCGTCACTGGCGGCGTGTCTGGCGCTCCTGACGGGTGTCCTGCTGTTGCCGTCCGGGCGGTTGCGGGGGCTCACCAATTTCCTGTCGGCGCCGGTGATGCTCGGGTACGCGGCAGGGACGGGTGTGGAAGTCATGGCCAGTCAGGTGGGCACGCTGGTGGGGGTGAAGACCTCCAGCGACCGTCCGCTGGTCAGGGTGTGGGAGGTGCTCACCCATGTGGACCAGGTGCAGCTGGTGACCGCCGCGGTGGGTCTTGCCGCTCTGGCCGCGCTCGTGGTGCTGAAGCGGGTCCTGCCGGCCGTACCCGGTTCGCTCGTCGTCTGTGCGGTGGCGGTCGTGCTATCGGCTGCGGCGGGTCTGTCGGGGCACGGTGTGGCGGTGGCCGGGCGGGTTGTCGGCGGCTTGCCCGTTCCGGCCTGGCCGGATGTGACCGTCGGGGACGTCTGGGCGTTGCTGCCGGCCGCGGCCGGCATGGCCATGATCATTTCGATCGAGGCGGTGGACGCGCTCCGGGCGGCCGACGCGGGTTCCCGGCAGCAGGCCTCGCTGGCGCGGGAATCGCTGGCCCTGGGCGTGGCGAGCGCGGGTGCGGGTGTGCTGGGAGGTTTCGCGCCGACGGCGAAGGACCCCCAGCGCGGGGCCCGCTCGCAGTTGTTCCAGTTGGTGGGCGCCGGTTTCGTGGTGTTCGCATTGATCACCGGTGGTCCGGTGATCGGGCTGCTTCCGCTGACGGTGCTGGCCGCCGTGGTCATCGTGTCGGGATTCCGGCTGATCGACGCCACGGGATTCGTGCGGCTGTGGCGCGGTTGGCGCGGGGAGTGCGTGCTGGCGTTCGCCGCTGCGGTCAGTGTGCTGGCGTTGGGCGTCCTGCAGGGATTGCTGGTCGCCGTCCTCCTCGCGCTGGGGCAGTTGCTCCGCCGCACCGCCTGGCCCCGTGACGCCGTGCTGGCCGTCCCCGATGACGGCGGGGTGCCCCACGAGGCGACGCCGGGCGAGTCCGCCTTCTCGGACGTGCTGATCTACCGGGTGGACGCGCCGCTCTTCTTCGCCAACATCAACCGGGTCCACCAGCGGGTCCTGTTCCTCGCCGGGGCGCGGGCACCATATCCGCGGTACGTGGTCCTGGACGCCGAGGCGGTGTTCTACCTCGATTCCACCGCGGCGGAGGTCCTGGCGCAGCTGACCGCCGACCTGCGGGAGCACGGCTGCGAGTTCGTCCTGGCCCGTCCCCGCGAGCGTGTCCTGGCGGCTCTGCGCGCCAGTCCGTTCCGGGACGGCGCCACCCAGCAGCTCCGTGTCTTCTCCTCCGTCCGCGAGGCGTACGCCGCCTTGCGGGAGCCAAAAGAAGGGTGACGCATGTCCGGCAGTCGTATGGGTGCGGGGTGTTGCGGCCCGTCCCGGCCACGTCCGGGGGCGCCGGTGGCCGCGCCGCCGCCGTCCGGCGCCGGGCGGGTGTCTCCCGAGGGGACCGGTTCGGGCGGGGAGCGCGGGATGGTGCGGCTGGACGCGGCGAGGTTCCTGATGGGCGCCGCGGACCAGTGGGTGGTGCCGGGCGACGGCGAGGGGCCGGTCCGTGAGGTGGAGCTCGCGCCGTACCGGATCGACCGGTGCGCGGTCTCCAACGCCGACTTCGGCGCTTTCGTGGCCGCGACGGGGTACGTGACGGACGCGGAGCGGTACGGCTGGTCGTTCGTCTTCGCCGGGCTGCTGCCGCCCGGGTTCCCCGACACCCGGGGCGTTGCCCAGGCTCCGTGGTGGCGTCAGGTCCCCGGGGCGTGCTGGCGCCGTCCGGAGGGCGCCGGCTCCGATGCCGCGGACCGCAGCAGTCATCCGGTGGTGCACGTGTCGTGGAACGACGCCGCCGCGTACGCGGCGTGGGCGGGCAAGCGGCTGCCGACCGAGGCGGAGTGGGAGTACGCAGCCCGGGGCGGGCTGGAGCAGGCCGCGTTCCCCTGGGGGAACGAACTGGAGCCGGGCGGTGAGCGCCGGATGAACGTGTGGCAGGGCCGCTTCCCCGGCCACCACACCCGCCCGGACGGCTGGTACGGCACCGCGCCGGTGACCGCCTACCCGCCCAATGGCCACGGCCTGTACAACGTGTGCGGCAACGTCTGGGAGTGGTGCGCCGACTGGTACTCGCCCACCGCCTACGCGCGTGGTGGGCGCCAGAACCCGTCCGGCCCCGCCTCGGGTACCGCACGGGTGATCCGCGGCGGGTCCTACCTGTGCCACGCCTCCTACTGCCGCCGCTACCGGGTGGCCGCCCGCAGCTCCAGCACGCCCGACAGCAGCACCGGCCACCAGGGCTTCCGCTGTGCGGCGGACGACCGCCAGGAAGACGCCCCGCCCAACGGCGGCGGTGTCAGTCGCGCATGAACATGGCGGCGAACTCCTTCTCCAGATCCGCGAAGGGCTCCCCGCTGACGTCCACCGCCACCTGCTCGATCGTCCCGCCGATGAACGGGAACGGCGCGGCGTAGTCGGTGGAGACCGGCTGGCCGCTGTCGCGCCCGACCGTCAGCCCCTCCCCGACCATCGAGAAGGCGCCCGGCTGGGTCTTGATGTCACCCTGGCCGACCTGCCGTTCGTCGATGTGGAGGGTGAGCGTGCCCAGCATGCTGCCCTGGCTGTCCGGCCGGCCGGCGGTGAACGTCGCAGAAAGGAGGTGGCTGCCAGGGCGGACCGGCTCCGAGGAGACGATCTTCTGTTCCACGCTGCCGAGCCAGTTGTAGACGTAGTGCAGGCGCCCGTCCTTGAGGAACAGGCTGTGGCCGCCGAACCGGCCGCCGTGGGCGAAGAGCACGCCCTGAGCCTCGGGGGTGTCCAGGAGCACCTCGGCCACGATGGAGTAGGAGCGTCTGCGGATGTTGACCGCCACGGACTCCGGCACGTCGGCGCAGTCGGGGTAGTAGAGGTACCGCTCGCGCGGCTTGGCGAGCTGGGGCCGCGGGGAGCCCATGACTTCCACCACGCCGCGGTCGTCCAGCGGCAGACCGTTGTACTTGGCGGCCTCCTGGGCCCACATGCGCTTGAGCTCTTCGAGCTTCTCCGGATGCTCGGCGGCCAGGTCCCGGCTCTCGGAGCGGTCCTCCCGCAGGTGGTACAGCTCCCAGACGTCCTCGTCGTAGCGGCCCCACGCCGACGGGACCGGCGGGTGCAGGGCCGTGGCGTGCCAGCCGTCGTGCCAGATCCCGCGGGTGCCGAGCATGACGTAGAACTGCGTCTGCCGGGGCTCGGGAGCCTGCGCGTCCTCCAGGAGGGCCCGGAAGCTGGCGCCTTCCAGGGGGCTCTGCTTGAAGCCCTTCACCTCGTCCGGCGGCTCGATGCCCATCAGGTCGTACAGGGTGGGCACGATGTCGACGGCGTGCAGGTACTGGTGACGGACCTCGCCCCGCGCCTTGATGCCCTTGGGCCACGAGATGATCATCGGGTCGGCGATGCCGCCCTCGTAGGAGGCCCACCGCTTCCAGTACTTGAACGGGGTGTTGAACGCCCAGGCCCACCCCGTCGGGTAGTGGTTGTAGGTGGTCGGGCTGCCCAGCTCGTCGATGTGGCGGAGGTTCTCGGCCATGTCGTCCGGCACACCGTTGAAGAAGTTGTTCTCATTCAACGAGCCGTCCGGGCCGCCCTCCCCGCTGGCGCCGTTGTCCGAGACCGCGACGATGATCGTGTTCTCCAGCTGCCCGGACTTCTCCAGGTAGGCCAGTACCCGCCCGATCTGCTCGTCGGTGTACGAGACGAACCCGGCGAACACCTCGGCCATCCGGGTGAACAGGCGCTTCTCCTCGGCGTTCAGCGACTCCCAGGGACGCACGAACTCTCCCTCGGGCCACGGCTTCCCGCTGGGACTGGACGCGTCCGGCTCGCCGTGCGGATTGATCGGCGTGAGCTCGGTGCCCTCCGGCATGATGCCCAGCTCGATCTGCCGCTGCAGCGTGAGCTGCCGGTACACCTCGTACCCGTCGCCGAACCTGCCCGCGTACCGGTCCGCCCATTCGCTCGGCACGTGATGGGGAGCGTGCCCCGCGCCCGGGCAGAAGTAGTTGAACCAGGGCTTGTCCGGGGCGATCACCTTGGCGTCCCGGATGAACTGGATCGCCTTGTCCGCCAGGTCCTTCGACAGGTGATAGCCCTGATCCGGGAGGTACGGGGGCTCGATGCGGTGGTTGTCGTAGGCCAGGTCCGGTGTGTACTGGTCGGTCTCGCCGCCGAGGAATCCGTAGAAGCGCTCGAACCCGCGGCCCAGCGGCCAGTACCGCTTGGAGGACGCCATATTGGCCTCCTCTCCCGGGCACATGTGCCACTTGCCCAGGGCGTAGGTGTTCCATCCCCGCTCGACCAGCACCTCCGCCAGGGTGGCGTTCTCGAACGGCATCCGGCCGTTGGACGCGGGGAACCCGCTGGTGGCCTCCATGACGCAGGCCACCCCGTTGCTGGTCGCGTTCCGGCCCGTCAGCAGACACGCCCGGGTCGGGGAGCACAGTGCGGTGGTGTGGAAGTTGGTGAACTTCACGCCCATGTCGGCGATCCGGCGCATCGCCGGAGCCTCCACCAGCCCGCCGAAGACGTCGAGGGTTCCGAAGCCGACGTCGTCCCACACCAGGTACAGCACGTTCGGCGCGCCCTCGGGAGCCTGCGGCTCCGCATACGGCTCCCAGTCCGGCACCGACTCCCGGATGTCCTGCTGAATCACTCCCTTGAAGGCCCCAGCCATTCCTGTCTCCTCGGACTCGCGGCGGGCACGGGCTCTAGCACCGTAAGTCCGCCCGCAGGACCGGGCCCCCGCTGACGCCCGCGAATAGCCCGACAGGGCACCGGCCGCCCCCGAAGGCCGAACCACGTACCCCTTCCGGAGCACCCGTGGTGCGCAGGTGCCACGAAGGCTCGACGATGGCACCATGACGCACCGGCTGCGCTTCGAGGACCCGGGGTTCCTCGCACGCGCACCCGTCCGGCAGGCATGCACCCGCGACCTCCACACGCCGGCGGACCTCCTCTTCGAGCAGCTCGCCGCCCGACCGCAGGACTGGCCGCGCTGGCTCGGCTTCGCGCGGGAATGCCAGTACCAGGGAGCACCCCCGTTCGGCATCGGCACGACGCGGCACCTGCGCGTCGCCGGCGGCCTTCGGTTCCACGAGGCCGTCATCGCCTGGGATCCGGGCGAGCGCTTCGCCTACCGCATCGAGGAGACGAACGTGCCCGGCATCACGGCGATGATGGAGGAGTGGAGACTGACCCCGCTGTCCCGGACGGTGACCAGGGTCAGCTGGACCATGGCCGCCGACGGCCCCCGGCCCGTACGCCTGATGATCCGCGCCGGCCGCAGCCGTGTGGAGAAGACCTTCGGCAAGGCGATGCGGCGTCTGGACGGCATGCCGCGCTCACCACGATAGATACCCGGGGCGGCGGCACGCGCCGCAGCACCGGCCGGACCCTCACCGTCGACGGCGGCCGGGCCGTCCCCGAATCCCTCGGCGCGATCGCCCCGGCCCTCGCCCCGGACGGACGCCGGGGTCAGGGCCAGGCACCCGCGAAGTCGATCCGCTCCGCCCACTCCGGGTGGTCTATCAGCGGATTCCGGTTGCCTTGTATCTCGGCTATCGCCGCGTTGCGGTGCTGCTCGTAGAGGTCCGCCGGATGGTCCTTGTGCCAGTTCAGCAGCATCTCGAGGCCGGCCCGCTGGAGTTCGCGTGCCTCGTCGCCGATCTTGCCGGGGTAGCGGAGCAAGAAGTAGAGCGTCGCCCTGGCGACCGGCCCTTTGCCTGCCGAGGGCTCGAACTTCCCCGTCTCCCGGCGTCCGCAGCTGTGCCGGACGACCTCCTCGAAGTCGGGGAAGTCGAAGTAGGGGATGTTCCCGCGGAAGCTGTTGCACGTCGACTCGCAGGCGAAGAGGTGGTGCAGGTCCCCGCGCATCGGCTCCTTCTTGGCGAACCAGGACTGCGGAACGACGTGTTCACAGTTGAACGGCAGCGACGCCTCCAGGAGGTCGAGTTCGGCCTCGACGGCCTCCGGGCCGGGCGCGCTCTCGTGGAGCATGAATTCCTGCCAGCGTCCGATCCGTGCCGCCTCGACCGCCGCGTCGGCCTCCATGAGCTCTTCCGGGGTGAAGGCATTGTCCGAGTAGATGCCGTGGAGCTTCCGGTCGGGGTGCAGGTCCACCCACGGGTAGAGCAGCCGCATCGGCTTGTACGCCGGACGGCGCTCGTGCGTCGACTCCAGACGCTGCGTCAGCGCGAGGCGCAGAGCAGTGGGGTCGTCGGCGCTGATGCCCGCGTAGTAGGCGTTGCGTGCCGTCAGGTCCGCGGCCTGGTCGTAGTAGGGGAGGGTGCTGGAGGCCGCGAGGTTGACCAGGGCGGCTGCCAGGTCGCGCTCCGCGGGCGACTGCCCGTCGATGTTCCCGATTCCGGCCGGCGAACCGACGTACGGCGAGGTGGTCGCAGGCCGCAGCACCTGGTGCGCCGGTGTCGCACCGGCTGCCGCTGCCTGCTGCTGCAGGGCCTCGGTGTCGAGGCTGACGGTGATGTGGAGGGGGATACTCCAGCGGACGGAACTCGTCGTGGCCTGCTGCTCGCTGCCGTGGTGGTCCGTCGTCGTGTTCTGGGGCGCGGAGCTGTTCGTCCGGTCGGTCAGGACCGTCGGCGGCGGGACTTCCACGGCGTGCAGGGACGAGCCTGCCGCGAACAGTTCCGCCCGGAGCGTCGCGGCGGCGCCTGACAGCGGGAACTGCTGGATCATGCGGAGGACGCGGCTGATCCGTACGCCCTCGTTGGCCTTCCAGTCCACCCGGTGCTCTCCCATGCCCGGACGCCAGATGCTTCCGTCGACGGCCAGCACGTTGCCGTCGCGGTCCTTGCGGGGGACACCTGAGTGGTGCAGTGCCACGACCTCCCACTGGTCGTTGAACACCGGAGCGCCCGACGAGCCGTGCGCCGTGTCGGCCGAGTAGTGCAGGAAGTCGTCCAGCACGTCCACGATCTGGTTGTCACGGAGGGCGAGCTGCTTGGGCTCGCCGTTGGGGTGCTGGATGATGTTGACGAGTTCCCCGATGACGGCCTTGCCCTGCGCATCCTTGAGCGGCAGCCTCCCGAAGGACGACAGCGGCTGACCGTCCCGGGAGCGTCCGGAAACCGCGACCACGGTGAAATCGAGGTCGCGGTGGGTGACGAAGAAGCTCTGCGGATCGAGCTGGAACACGACCGGAACCAGCGGCCGCCCGTCCGCGCTCGCCTGGAAGTCGAACTCGACGACTCCGGCGGCCGCCTCCTCGGCGGAGCCCAGCACGTGGTTGTTCGTCATCAGCAGGGAGGGGGACACCAGGAATCCGGTTCCGTGGAGGGACGCCCCGGGGCTCCGGACGGTTATTCGACCGACCGAGCGCGAGACGAGGAAACCGCCTTCGAGGTAGTCGATTCCGATGAGGTCGTTGCGGCCCATGAACCGTTCGAGCGTCAGCAGGTCGGTACTGACGAGCTCGCGGTCCAGATCCAGACTGGTACCCGTCGTGGCGGTCCCCGGCGTCCGCTCGATCGCCGTGGCCATGGCCCAGTCGACGCCCAGACGGCTGAGCCGGCTGTTGACCCGCTCCTGGGTGTCGGCATGGAGGATGCCGTGCCGCTCGAGCGCCTCCCTATGGCCGTCACGTACGGCGGCACGGGCCGCGTAGCGCCGACTGGCGTCCTCCATCTGCTCGATGAAGCCCTTGTCGGCCTGTGACAACTGCTCCACTGTCATCTCGGCTCGCCTCCTCGGCCACACCCTTCCGCGCTCGGATGGCGCAGTCAGTTCCTCCCCCCTCATTTCAGTATGGGCACAGGACCCGGGCACCCGCTCAGCAGAACAGGGGGACGCCCCGGAGTGGTTGTAGCGTCAATCTCTGAACCTTCTCTGAATTCCGGGACGGGACGGGCGAGGACGAGACTGTCGCTTCGCCCGCCCCCGCACCTCCGTGGTGCGATGGAACCAGGGGCGGAAATGGAGAGCGGTCATGCCCGCCGCCAAGCGAACGAGGGGTCGCCGCCCCGGTGTCGGGTCCGCCCGCTGGTCGAGTCGGACTTGAATCGGGCAGATCGTCAGGGTCGCCTTCGGGACCTTCCTCGGGGTCCCCGAGCCGGAGACGTTCTTCGGGACCGCCGACCACGTCCGCACCCGCTGGCCGTGGGTGGCGGGGACCGCCAACTACTGGTGGCCGGCTGCCGTTCTGCTGTCGTTCGCCGTGACGTGCACCACCGGTGCGGCGTTCCTCCTGTACGAGACCCGGCGAGGGGTCGCGATCGGCCTGAACAGCGCTGGACCCGCGCCCATATGCTGAGCTGGAGCCTGCCGCCCCCGTGCCATCGCCCCCTCGTCAGCGCCTCGGGCGCCCTCTCCACGGCGGTTCGCCCCGGAAGGCCGACCTCATGCCTCGGGCTCCGCCTCGGTCCGCAGGTAGCGACCCCAGATCTGGGCCTTGCGATGGGGACCGTCCCCGCCGCTGTCGTACTGCGGTGTGTCGAAGGTGACCCAGTACAGCAACTCACCACTGAGCGCCTGTGCATGTTCGTTGGGTTCGGGTGCACCTGTGGCATCGATCGTCCCGGCGAACTCGACCCGCCAAGGACCCTCCCGGTCCGGGGCACGAACGACCGTGACCCGGCTACCCGGTGCCAATGCACCCGCCGGCCATGTCCGGCTCAAGGGGCGACCGAGGACGTGCTCCACCGCCTCGCGGTCATCGGCGTCCGCAGCAACAGGGACGGAACGGTCTGTCATGCCGCCCATTCTGCACTTGTTGCCGGTGCTCAGTGACGGTAGGCCGCTGCCGCGATCTCGATGAAGGACCGGATCAACGGGTTCGTGTCGCCTTCGTTGCACACCGCCACCACTCGGCTCGGGGCCATGTCGATCAGCGGTACCACGGCCAACTCCGCGGGCAGGTCGTGTCCGAGCGGGGCCAGGCCGACCGTGCCGTTCCACAGCACGGCGTGCAGGCATTCCTGGACGCCGCGCACCACCGGGCCCTCGCGCGGCGTGCCGCCGTTCCAGTACGACTGCCAGAGGGGGTCGGTGCCCTGCGGGAACCGGAACCAGCGGCGGTCGCTCAGCTCGGCCAGCCGCAGCCGGTCGCGGCGGGCCAGCGGGTCGTCGGCGCGCAGGACCACGCCGACCGGATCGGTCCGCAGTGCACGGACCGTCAGGGCGGTCTCGTCGAACGGCGCCCGGGTCAGGGCGACGTCGACCAGACCGGCGCGAAGCCCGCACGTCGGGTCGGTCAGATCGGTGTCGCGGATGCGGATGTCGACGCCGGGGTGGGTTCGGCGGTAGGCGGCGGCCAGCCTCGATACTCCCGGGTCGGTGCCGTCGCCCAGGATGCCGACGGTGATGACCGCGGCGCCGGCCGCCGCGCTCACGCGCACGCGGACGCGGTCGGCATGGTCGAGCAGGGCCCGCGCCTCGTCGAGCAGTACCGTGCCCACCGGGGTGAGCGTGACCCCGGTGGGTGATCGGGCGAACAGCAGGGCGCCGATGTCAGCCTCCAGCTGCTTGATCGCCCGGCTCAGGGGCGGCTGGCTCATGTGCAGCCGGGTGGCGGCCCGGCCGAAGTGGAGTTCCTCGGCGACCGCCACGAAGTAGCGCAAGGCCCGTAGCTCCACCCTGCAACGATACCCACGGGGTATCGGCGCCGCAGGATGGGTCTTGGACACCGGCGGCGGACGGACGGTGCACTCGTGAGCATGACCGAAGAAGCGAAGAGCAGCGAGCCGCAGACCGCCCCTGCCGTATCGGTGGTGAGTCCCGGCGACGGTGAAACGATCGTCCTGGGAACCACCCGCATGCGCGTTCTGGAGGACGGCAGCAACACCGGACACCGCCTCGCGATCACCGAGTCCGTCCTCGCCCCGCACACCCAAGGACCCCCGCAGCACCGCCACTCCCAGCACGACGAGGGCTTCTACATCCTCTCCGGCACCGTGCGGTTCACCGTCGGGGACGAGGACCACGAGGCCACCAGGGGCACGCTCGTGATGGTTCCGCCCGGTACCCCGCACACCTTCGCCAACCCGACCGACCAACCCGCCGTCATGCTCGGCACGTTCACCCCCGGCCTGTACGTGCAGTACTTCCGGGACCTCCAGGAAGCACTCGCCGACGGCCGGCCGCTGACGCCCCGGGCCAACATCGAGGCGATGAGCCGCTACGCGACCGAGCCCGCCACCGGCCTCGCCTGAAGCCGACGCCACAATCGACGGGTCCCCGTGGACGAGCGGTGCGCCCATGAACGGGAACCATGAACATCGCCCATTGGATCGTCGCGGGACTGCTCGCGCTCTTCTGCTGCTACGCGGGCACGCTGAAGGTGATCCGCAGCCTGACCGGCCGCGAGGACCGCCGGATCACACTCGACCTCGGGCTCGCCGCCACCGCGGCCGTGGCCGTCTGGCCGGCCACCGGACCGTGACCGAGCACTGCGCCCGGCGGCGGAGCCCTTGCGCCTCAACCGCGACAAGGTCTGTCGCGCTCCGGGCGGCGGGCGGTGGCGACCGGCCGGACAATGGGCGGGAACGCTCGCTGCCGGCCGCCCGCACCGGGCAACCGCGGGTACGCGGTCCTGGCCGGCCTGAGGAGGTCGAGCCCATGAAGCGCAACCTGTACGTCTCCGCGGCCGCGGTCCTGCTGGCCTGCGGCCCGGCGGCCGCCGCCGTCGCGGCGCCCGCCGACGCGGTACGCACGGCTCCCGCGGCCGTAGCGGCCCCCCTGGTCGACGTCACGGCCGAGGGGGCTGCCGCCGCGGCCCTGAAGGATTACCCCGGGATGATCGAGTCCCTCGACAGGGAAGCCAACGTCTGGCACGTGGACGTGATCACCAAGGACGGCAAGGGCCACGCCGAGCTGAAGGTCGACGCGGCCACCGGCAAGGTGACCCGGGAGAACGTCGACACCGACGAGGACGCGAGCGAGCACAAGAACCTGCTGGCCGCCAAGGTCACCGCCGAGCAGGCCCTCAAGGCCGCCATCGCCGCCCACCCCGGCGAGGCGTGGAGCGTCGAGTGGGACTCCGACGACGACAACGGCAAGGCGGCGTCCTGGCACGTCGAGGTGCGCGGATCCGACGGCAAGACCTGGGACGGCTCCGTGGACGCCACGACCGGCAAGGTCACCGCCCAGTCCGACTCGGACGACGAACACGACAACGGCTGACCCCGCCCCGTGACAGGAGCGGGGGCCCCGGGCGGGGGGGCGCTCGCCCCCCACCCGAGCCTGTAGGTGGACGACGGGGATGTTGACTCCGCGGCAGCAGCGCAAACGGAGCGCCCCCCCCCCCCCCCCCCCCAACACCCCCCCCCCCCCCCCCCCCCCCCGCCCCCCCCCCCCCCCCCCCCCCCCCCCTCGCCCCCGACATGAGTCTGGAGGTGGACGACGTGGATGCGGCTTACGCGGCGGCAGAGCAACTGGAGCGCCCCGCCGGTGGACTACTTCAAGAAAACCACGGTGCGGAACGTGGTGAACCGCCTCTGCTGACGGGCGGCTGCCCGACCCGTCCATCGCCGGAGCTGCGGCCCCGTGAATCACACGGTGCCTCCGGTCAGGCCCGGTGCCGGGTGAAGCGGATGTAGGCGTACGTCTCGCCCTCCCGGGGTGCCCGGGACCAGGAACGGGTGGTGAGGGTGGGGAGCCTGCCCTGGGTCAGGGCGAAGCGGGGGAGTGACAGACCCAGCTCGCAGTGGAGGGCTTCCAGTACGCGCAGCTCGTTGTCCAAGGGCGTGTCGTCCGGCCGGAACAGCCGGGCGGGGTCCAGGACCTCCGGTATCGTCCCGGAGCGCTGGATCTCACCACCCCGCACGGTGAAGGCGTAGTCCTCCTCGCCCCGTTCGGCCACCGACAGGTGGAAGGCGGCCGGGTGGCCGCCCGGGGACGAGCGCCTCGGCTCGCGCCACAACACCACCGCGCGGCCGTGCGCGGAGGCGGCCACGGCCGGGGACACGAACCGCTCGTTCAGGTGGGGGGAGTCGCCGTCGAAGGCGAAGGCCCACCCCTGGGCGGTACGGCCGACGGCGACGGCGGCCCGGTCCTCCCACGGCTCCACGCCCTCGCGCTCACCGTGCCCCGGCGCCCGCCAGGACGTGTGCCGGTCCGTGAGCACGCCGAGTTCGGCTCCTTCCTCACCGATCAGGGCGGGGAGGCGGGACGGGTCGGCCCCCTCGACCCACACGCAGCGGAATCCGTCGAGCGGCCTGCGGCCGGCCGCGGGCTCCACCAGCCAGCGGAGCCCCGGCGGGTCGAGATCGGCAACCGGCGCGGGAGCGGGCCCCGTTTCCCCGGACCGCGGTGTCGCGAGGACCTCCCGCCCCCGCTCCGGGGTGACCAGCGGACCCAGCACCGGATCGGCGAGCAGCCCGATCGGAGCGATCAGCGAGGGCCCGGGGGCCTCCCACAGCGGGAGGGCGCTCCGCAGGACCCTCCACGCCGCGTCGGTCGCCCCCCGGCGGGCCGCTTCCCGGGCCCGCGCGACGGCCCGCCCCCAGGCACCGGGAGGCGCGTAGCGGTGAGTGCCGTTCCGCATCGTGCCCAGCACCGTCCGGGCGGCCTCCTGGTCGACGCCTCGCGCGGCCATCATCCCGAGCCAGTGGTCGTCACCGCCCAGCCGCCATTCGCCACGGGCCGGCGCCAGGGCCTGTACGGGCAGGACCTCGGGCAGGAGGCGCGGGTCGGCCGCGAGATCGCCGTAGTCCAGGGAGCTGTACTGCCCCAGCACCTGCCGGAGCTGGTGCAGGAGGACGCCGCTGCGCGGCCGTCCGAAGGAGAACGCCTCCTCCAGCAGGGGCACCGCGTCTTCGTGGCGTCCCCGCAGGGCGAGCAGCCGGGCCTCCTCGACCCGGGCGTCCTGGGCGCGTGTGGTCGCGTTCACGAACCCGGGGTCACCCGCCCGGGTGGAATGGAAGCCGCGGTACATGGCCTCCATGTAGGCGCGGAACGACGGGTAGCGGTCCGGCAGCTCACCGCCCCACCCCTTGTAGAGGTAGAGCGCCCACTCCCCGTCCTGGTCCCGGTCGCCGGGGTCGAGCAGGGCGTACGACATGTCGGAGTCCGTCTCCAGCCGCAGCGCACGTCGCCACATCCCGGCCAGCAGGACCTCCTCCTCGCTCGGGTCGTCGCCCAGGTTCTCCTCGTACAGCGGGGCCATGTCGAACGGATCCCGGAACCAGTCGATGTCCGTGGTACCGCCGAGCTGGTGGACCCCGGCCATCTGCTCCGCGTACCACCCGTCGCTCACCGCCAGGAACTCCCGGTACGAGGGCGGCAGGCGGCGCCCCAGCCGAGCCTCGGCCGCGCGGATCGCCGCCTCGTCCGCCGGGGGCCTGCCCAGCCGGAAGGGGGCCGAGCCGCCCTCGGCCGGGCCGTCGTGCGGGTCCCTGCGCGGAACCCACTCCTCCTGCCACCGTCCCAGGAACGCGTGCCAGTTGGACGAGTCGTCATTCATGGCCGGATGGTGTCACCCGCCACTGACAACACCGCCCGCAGTCGAGCCTCGGCCTCGGCGAGGGTCCGGCCCGATTCCTCGGTCACCCCTCCGGCTGCGTCGACGGTCGGGCAATTCATGACCATGACGGCGAGGTCGTTGAGGTCCACCATCGCCTCCACCTCGGCGCGCTGACGGGAGTCGAACCGGGTGAAGTCCTCGCAGGAGTCGACCAGCGCGGTGAACGACGGCAGCCGTCCTGCCATCTCGGACCGGATGGCCTGCAGGACCCGCCGCACGTCCGTGTTCCGCTCGTGCAGCGCGAGTGCCGCGTCCCTCGACTCGCGCTCGCACCGCTCCAGTTCCCGGGCCCTCTCCTGTTGGCCGTGAGCGAGCGCCTGGATCTGGTACATCACGATGGTTTCCCGAGTGAGGTCGGCCACCGTCGTGTGGATGCCGGACAGCACCTGCTCTCCGGCCGCCATCCGTCCGCCGGCCGCGGCGCCGGCCATGTCGCCGAACCGAGCGAGCGTGGCACTGCGGGCCGCCGCCCCGGTCAGCCTCCTGATCGCCCTGCCAGTGGAGGCGAAGCAGAACGTCTGCACGGCGCGGTAAGAGCCTGCCGCGGCAGCGCGACCGGCGAGGGGTGGGGCCGCCACCACCAGCAGCGCACCGCCCGCCAGTACGCCGACGACGGCGGCGGCTTTCACGGCGGTGTCGCGCGGCCGTCGAGGGACCATGGCCGTCCCGTCGCCGGCCGTCGGCCTCTCGATCACGGCGGGCTCGACCGGATCGACGTGGTCGAGTCGTTGAAAAACCTCACGGAAGGGGACGAGGGCCTCGTCGTAGAGGGCCTGCCGTGCCCTCCCCAGGGCGGCCTTCTCCTCGGCGTTCCGCTGCTCGACCTCACGCAGATGCCTGCGGCTCCGCCGGTTCGCCTTCGCGAGCCTGACGGTGTCGACCACGTCGATTGCCACGTCGATCGTCACGTTGCCCCCTCGTACTCGGTTCGGTGATCCTAGTGCCGCATCAGGCCGTCCCGCGGCGTTATGACCTGCCGGGGAAGAACGCGTGGGGCCAGGGCGGCGCCTTGGAGCCACCCTGGCCGCGCGGCCACTGCCCACGCGTCGGTGGTCATCACCCATGCAGGCGCCGTTCGCCGGCAACGCGTGGCCGCCGGGTCGGCACCCGCGTACCCCGCACCTGTGCCCCGGGGGGCAGTCCGTAGCACCCCCTTGACCTCAACCGGACTTGAGGTATCAAGATCGAGTGCAGCGGAGAACACCGGACTCACGAACGACGGCACAGGAGCACCTGATGAGCGGCAGCATGACGGAGTTCGTCTCGATCATCGACTACACCGTGGAGGGAGGGCCGCAGGCCCAGGACGAACTGGTGGCGGCGTTCGCTCCGCTGCTGGAGAAGTGGGTGGCGTTCTACCCCGGTTACGTGTCGGCCCGCTTCCACGTGAGCACCGACGGCACACGGGTCTACAACGTGGTGACCTGGGAGAGCGAGGCGGACTACCGGAACTTCGTGGAGAACTCCGACACCGACGGCCGCATGGCGGCCATAGGCGCGGCGGTGGAGGGCCTGACCTCGGGGAAGGCGCAGCCCAGGATGACGGGTGCACCGACGTACCGCATGGTGCGCGAGGTGGGGCCGGCGCCGCGCGGGTGACCCAGCCCGGCGGGTCGGTCGGATGCTCGAGCGTGCCGCGGCCCTGCCGCCGAGGGACCTCCAGGACCTCCGTGGCCGGCACTACGTGCTGACCGGCGGCCTGCTCCTCACCCTCTCCCCGCACGGGTTCCACCAGGGCATGACCGGCCGCTGGGCCTACCTGCAGGACGACTTCGACTCCTGTCGGCACGGCCTGGAGCGGCTGCGGACGGTCCTGGACGCCGCCGGCCGCAAGCCCGCCTCCGTCGGCCTGCTGCCGGACCGGGGCAGCCGGGCGCTCGGCCTGGCCGCCGCCGGCTGCTCGGCGTCCAGGCCGCCCCGTACGAGCCGGGCACCCCTGACGTGCTGGTGGTCGCGTACGACCTCACCGAGTGCGATCCCGAGGTGGTGGCGGCGCTGACCGAGCGGGCGGCGGGCGAGCTGCTCTTCGAGCACGCCACCTGCTGGACCGAGACGCCCTACGCGACGGCCGACATCACCCCCTGCTCGTACAGAGCGTGACCGCTCCGTGGGCGCCCGGCCTGCGGATCTCCGAGGACGGCCAGGCGGAACGGTCCGAGCCCGACGGCCGCTCGGCCGAGGAGCTGGCCGAGGCGATCCTGGCGGCAGATCCCGCCGCGCCGGAGGGGGACGGGCAGACCCCGGCCGACCCGGACGCGGCGCCGGCCGCCTTCGCCGCCCGTGCCGGCGGGGTGTGGGCGGACGGGCCGGGGGACCGGACCCGCTCCTCGGGCCCGGTGCGCAGCGGCCGCTTCGCCTGACGAAGCGGGACGGCCACGTCGAGGCCAGGGCCGGGGGCCCTTCTGCCGCGTGCGGCAGCTCGGTGCTGCAGCGCCTCGAAGGAGAGCCGCCCCCCACCTCCCCGTGCCCGACGGGAGCGGCCGTAGTCCCTCGCCGACTGCAACCGGTCCATCGACGGTTCCGCACGTGCCGCTGCCTCTCCCACCCGCCGCGTCACGGCCGCACGCGTGGTGTCCGGGTAGTGGCCGAGCAGGCGCTCGCGGGCTGCCTCCCTCCCGTCCTCGGCGGCACGGGCCCCAGCAGCCGGAACAGCTTCGCCTGCTCCGCCGTCACCGCGCGGTGGGAGAGGCAGAAGGCGGCGCTGGGGATCGCGCGGGGTGGGGTGGCCGACCAGCCATGCGTGGAGGTCGGCGTGACGAGCGGCGTCCCGGAGGAGCCTTCGCAGGTCCTCCGGGACGCCGCCCGGGGTAGGGGTTCCGGGCGGTGGTCAGGGGCAGCTGATGCGGGTGTCGCCCGGGTCGGTGGTGCAGGTGTCGGTGTTGAAGCCGCCGTTGGCGGTGTCGTTGCCGGAGACGCCGTCGACGGTGTCGAGGCGGTCGCTGCCGTAGTTGCCGGTCAGGGTGTCGTTGCCGGAGCCGCCGATGAGGGTGTCGTTGCCGAAGCCGCCGTCGACGTTGTCGTTGCCGGGGCCGGCGTGGACGGTGTCGTTGCCGTAGCCGGACCTGACGGTGTCGTTGCCGCTGAGGGCGCAGACGACGTCGTTGCCGTAGCCGCCGGTGAGGGTGTCGGTGCCGCTGGTGCCGATGATCGTGCAGCCGCGGGCGTTGTTGACGGCACTGGCGGCTGTCGCCGTGTTGTTGGCGGTGGCCGGGTCCGTCTGGGCGGCGGAGACGGTGGCCCTGTCGGAGAGGGTGCCGGTGGCACGGGGTTCGGCGACGAGCCTGACCGTGGTCTGCACGCCGGGGGCGAGGGTGCCGAGGGCGCAGGTGGCGGTGGTGGCGGTGAGGGTGCAGGTGCCCTGGGCGGGGGTGGCGGACAGGAGGGTGCCGGGGCCTGTGAGGGTGTCCGTCAGGGAGACTCCGGTGGCCGTGGTGGTGGTGCTCGTGTTGGTCACCGTCACGGTGTACGTGGCCTGGTCGCCGATGCTGACGGAGGCCGGGCCGGACTTGGTGACGGCCAGGTCCACGCCGGGCGGGGGCGGCGGGGTGGTGACCTGGTAGCGGACGAGGCCCCGGTCGTCTCCGGTGTTGCCGGAGACGACGATCTTCCCGTCGGACTGCAGGGCCACCGCGTTGGCGGAGTCGAAGTAGCCGAAGGAGACGTCGGTGTGGACCTTGCCGCCGGTGCCGAAGCCGTTGTCCAGGGAGCCGTCGCTGTTGTAGCGGGCCACGCCGAAGTCGGCCTGGCTGATGCCGGCGGTGACGATCTTGCCATCGGGCTGGAGGGCCAGGTCGGCGCTTCCGTCCAGGGTGTTGGTGCCGAAGTCGGTGGTGACCCTGCCGTCGCCGTCGAAGGTCGTGTCGAGGCTGCCGTCGGCGGGGTTGTAGCGGGCGAGCGCGACGTCGAAGGCGCTGTTGCCCGCCGCGACGATCTTGCCGTCGGCCTGGACCTTGACCCCGTTGGCCACGTCGGGCCCGGCGAAGCCGGTGGTGACCCTGCCGTCGCCGTCGAAGGTGGTGTCGAGGCTGCCGTTCGCGTTGTAGCGGGCGAGCGCGAAATCGGAGTCGTTGGCGGGGTAGTTGTAGCCGGAGCGGCCCGCGATGACGATCTTGTTGTCGGACTGGAGCGTCACGTCGTACGCGGTCGCGGCGCCCCCGGCGAAGGCGGTGGTCACTTTGCCGTCGCCGTCGAAGGTCGTGTCGAGGCCGCCGTCGGCGGGGTTGTAACGGGCCAGCGCGACGTCGGTGCCGCTCTCGCCTGCGGCCACGATCGCGCCGCCGGGCTGGACTGTGACCGCGAAAGCCTCCTGCGGGCCTCCGGTGCCGAAGTCGGTGAAGGTGAAGCCGTCGCCGTCGAAGGTGGTGTCGAGGCTGCCGTCCGTGTTGTAGCGGGCGACGGTGAACGCCCCGGCGCTGTCGGGTTCCGCGCTGTAGCCGGCCACGACGAGCCTGCCGTCCGACTGCACCGCCACCGCGTCGGCCACGTCGTCCCCGCCGCGCAGGTCGGTCACGATCCTGCCGTCGTTGTCGCCGTCGCCGTCGAAGGTGGGGTCGAGGCTGCCGTCCGTGTTGTAGCGGGCCAGCGCGAAGTCGGCGTAGCCGCCCGCCGCAGGGACGGTGAGGCCGACGGTGACGATCTTGCCGTCGGCCTGGATCACCATGCCGCGGCTCTCGTCATAGCCGCCGCCCCCGAAGTCGGTGACGACCCTGCCGTCTCCGTCGAAGGCCGGATCGAGGTCGCCCGGCGCGCCGAGCGCGGTGGCGGGCAGGGCCAGGACGAGCGCGAGACCGGCGGCGACGGCCGCGGCCGCGTTTCGGCGCGGGCCTCTCCTGCGGCCGGAGGCGGCCCCGGAGGCGGCCCCGGACGCGGAGGTGGACGCGGAGGTGGACGCGGCCCTGGGCGCGGATGCGTAGGCGGAAGTGGAGGATGTGGACGGGGACGTGGACGTGGACATGGGGACCCTTCGTCGGCTCACCGCCGGGATGCAGCGGGCCGGCGGCTCCCACTGGACAGGCCACAGCCTGTTGGCGCTGTCACGGCCGGTCACGTACGGCGGGCCGCGCTGGGCTCACTGGAGGGCCGCGATCCACCCCATCGGGTGACGGCGACCGGTGATCGGCCGCCCCGCGCGGGCCGGGCCCCTCGTCCGCCTCGGCGGCGACATCGAGTTCCCCGACGCTCATCCCCGACCACGCGGCCGCTCCCGCCCGCCGTCGGAACATGACCGCCCTCCTGACCGGCACGCCCCTCACTCCCGCCGGCCCCTGGGCCGAGCAGGCTACGCCCAGGGGGTCTCAGGCCGCCGGTTCACTTGGCCAGACGGTCCCACAAGGCGCATCCGTGTGCGGAGTACGCGTCGACGGGGCGGATCCCGCCCGCTCCCGGAGCCAGCGACTGCACGGACGGCCCGAGAGGTGACGACGGGCGGAGCCTGGGCCAGCGCGGTGCGTCGGCGGTGTTCGGGTTGCCGGTGCGCGCGAAGTTCGTCCAGTAGCCGACCATCCGGTCCGACAGGGCGGACTGTTCACCGGTCAGCGGTCGTTCGGTGGGGAAGGAGGGGAACAGGAACGGCATCTCGAAGCCGTGCGCCGCGCCGTAGGGGAATCCCGGGCTCGCGGGCAGGCCGGCGAGGACGGGAGCGTCCGAGTCGCTGAACTCGTAGGCGTACAGCGGCAGGCCCGGGGCGTGGGCGGCGATGGTGCGGCCGGCTGCCAGCGTGGTGCACGTGAAGGACCGGTCGGTCAGCGCCGCGGCCCAGGCGAGCGCCGGAGAGCCATGGCGTGCTGCCGGGTACTGTGCCTCGACGGCCGCGGCCGCGGGCCCGAAGGCGTCCGCCAGACGGGCGCGGTAGTCGCTCTCGGTGCGGATGGGGAACGCGGCGAGCGTCAGGCCCACGAACATCCGCATCTCATCGTGGTTGGTGCCCATCACGACCGGCACACGGTGGAAGCGTCCCGACGCCAACGCCGCGTCCGGTGCGACCGGCAGCAGCGCGTTGCCGTAGGCGGGTCGGTTGAAGGACTGCATCAGCTGCGCGGTGGCGAGACGTCCGGTGCTCTGTCCGCGCAGGCACGCGAGCACCTCGTTGCCGCCCCCCTCCGCGCAGCCCAGTTGCCGGGCGGCCTCCGCGCCGGCCGTCTGGACGTCGGTCTGCGAGGCGAACGGCTCGTACGCCGGTGTCCCGGGCGCGAGCGCGCCGCGGGGGAAGGACGTGAGGCAGGAACCGCTCTGGAGGACGGCGCGCTGGAAGAGCCCCGAGGCCGTCGGCGAGGTGAGGTGCGCGCAGATGCCGAGGGCGCCCGCGGACTCCCCGAACAGCGTGACCTTGCCCGGATCGCCGCCGAAACGTTCGGCGTTGGCCCGCACCCAGCGCAGGGCGGCCTGCTGGTCGGCCAGACCGAACGGCGGGGCGGCGCCCAGCCCGGCATGCCCGAAGTAGCCGAAGATCCCCAGCCGGTAGTTGACCGTGACGACGACGGCGTCACCCTGGACCGCCAGGCGTTCCGCACCGTAGTCGCTGCCGGAACCGCCCAGGAACGCGCCGCCGTGCATCCACACCAGTACGGGCCGCTTCTTCCCGGCCGGCTTCGTCGCGGGCACCGTGACGTTGAGGTAGAGGCAGTCCTCCGAGCCGACGACAGCGCCCGCGTCCGTACCCGGTGTCGGCATCTGCACACAGCGCTGGGCCGGCTCCGTCGCGTCCCGGACGCCCTGCCATGCGGCGGCGGGCACGGGGGCCTGCCAGCGCAGCGGTCCGGTCGGCGGCGCGGCGTAGGGAAGGCCGCCGAAGGTGGTGTACGCGCCGTGCGGCACACCGCGTACCAGGCCCTGCTCGGTCCGGACGACGGTACCGCCCTGCCCCGCTGCGGCGTCAGGGGAACCGGAGCGTGCGACGGCAGGTGCGGCGGTGGCCGTGAGCAGTGCCGCCGTGCACAGCAAGGGGAGGAGGGCCACGCGAAGTGCGGCTCTCCGGCCGGGACGCGGTGCTGTCGTGGTCGGGGACATGCGCACCCACCATTCTCGGGTCGGGGACGGCACGGGACGAGAACGCACCGTGCCGTACGGGGTCGCACGCGGGCACACCGGTCAGCCGGCCACGTACGTGGTCTGAGCTGCGGCATCGGTGCGGACCCCGACGCCGTCGGTGATCAATACGCTAGGACCTCCCGCGCACTGGAGGTTCAAGAGCTGTGACGCAAGACACGTGGAGCATCGGTGAGCTCGCGGCCGGAACGGGTCTTCCCGTCAAGACGATCCGCTACTACTCCGACAGCGGTCTGCTGCCCGTGGCAGCCCGCAGCAGCGGTGGCCATCGGCGCTACGGCCCCGAGGCCTGGGAGCGGATCCGGCTCATCAGACGCCTGCGGGCGCTGGACACCCCGATCGCGACCATCACCCAAGTGGTCACGGGCGAGCGCACACTCGACGAACTGGTGTCCTGTGAGCTCGGAGCAGTACAGGAACGCCTGACCGAACTGCGGTGGCGCGAGGCCACGCTCAAGGCCCTGGACGACTGCGCGGGGGAAGAACGACTCCGGAGGCTGGAGATACTCTCGCGCGTCCAGAGGCTTCCGGAGGCGCAGCGCACGCTCACCGACCACTGGTACCGGGAGCTGTCCGCGGCGATGCCCGAACGTCGACTCGACATCATGATCGCCATGCTGGCCCCCGCCCCGCCCCAGGACCCCGCCCCCGCCACGGCCCTGGCCTACGCCGAGATGCACCTGCTCATCGCCACGCCCGGCTTCACCCGCTGGACCCAGGACCACGACGAGGAGATGAGGGATGGCCCGGCCTTCTACGCGGAGATCGACGAAGCCGCGGCCCTGACGGTCGCCGCCCTCGCCCAAGGGCTGCCGCCCGGGGCGGGGCCCGCGGTGGACGCGTTCGTGTCGGCCCACGCCCGAGCCCGCCGGGAGCCGGACACCCCTGCCTTCCGCGCCCACCTGCACGGGCTGGTGTCGCGGTCTTCGGCCTTCGACCCCCGCCTGGAGCGGTACTGGTCCCTGGTCGGCACCGTCACGGGCGGCCGCGTCCTGAACATGACGGTGGCTCATCGATGGCTGACTGACGGCCTGTCGCTCTCGATCACCGGCACCGCCCCGGGCACTCCGCCGTCTTGGAGGACATCCCGATAGGCGGGGGCCGTCGAAGGACCATGCCGGTTGAGGCGCGAGGAGTGGGTGCGACGATGCCGGCATCCGTGAGTCGAGTCGGCTGATCGATGTCGAGGAACCGGCCTGGCCGGAGCGCGGGGAGTGCTCGGAACGCCGAGCGGACATTCACGAAGCCTTCCTCAGGCTCGCCTGCTGCCCGATTACCCACCGGGAGGTGCTGTCCCTGGCCTGGCCTGACCTGACCGCCATTCGCCTCACGCCGACGGACGGCTCCGGCGAACTGCTCGCATGAACCGCGAGGCACCGCAGTCCGTACTTGCCCCGATGCCCCGATCAAGGGACTCGGCCCGTCGACGGCGAGATCCTCGGCCGCGCCCGCGGCCCCGACGACCTCCTCGGATTCCTGCGCCGGGCCGGCCTGTCCCTTGTGGGGGCGAGCAGGCTACTCCGCAAAACGCCAGGTGACGTTGAGCGTCCCCTGGTCGAGGGGGGCGAGTGCCTTGAACGCGGCGGGCGTCAGGTCCAGGCCGTGCTTTCGCGCGGTCGGGCTGGCGTCGAGGACCGTCGCGACGATGGACTTTCCCTTGTAGGTGACTATGACCTTCTTGCCGCAGTGAGGGGCCGGGTTTCCGGTTCCGAACATGGTCGGGTCGAGCGCGGCAACGAAATCACTGTCGTTGATGGTCCGGCCGCACGCCCCGTCCACACCGCTGCTGGAGAAGAAGTCCGCCGTTCCCTCGTAGCTCTTGCCCGGCTTCGGCTTCGGGGGTGCCGGCGTCGTGTTGCCCGGCTTCGGGGGTGCTGCGGTGGTCTTGCCCGGCTTCGGCTTCGGGGGCGGTGCCGTCGTCCTGCCCGGTTCCGGAGCGCGAACGGAAAGGGGCAGCTCGGTCTCGGCGGAGGCAAGCTCTCCCTGCTGCTCTGAAGCGCTCGCCGCCGAGACGGTCGTGCCGGTGTCCTCCGAGGCAGAGGCGGTGGCGGCGGTGATCACGGCAGCAGGACCGGTGGCCAGCAGCGCGGCCACCGCGGTTTTGGCGATTCTTGCTCGCATCGTTCTCTCTCTGAATATGGCATTCTGCGGCGCGGATTTGAGGGAGTCGCAGGGGGGTATGCCGTACGACGTCCTCGCGACCACGCCACCGCGATGGCCCCCGATATGGGCCGAGGGTCGCAGCGAACCCATGATCACGAAGCCTGCTAACGATCTGCACGCGCTCCGCTAACGACCTGTCAGCCGGCGCCAGGACTCAGAGAGGTAAGGCCATTATCCGGCGTGGCAGTTCTCCCGCCTTGTTACGGTGCTCGTACGCCACCCTGGCCCGCAGCACGGCCGGGCCCGGTACCTCGCGCTCAGCCACCTCATCACATCAGCAGATCAGCGACCTGGAACCGGCGGATTCAGACCACACCCACACCATCAGGCGACGCCAGAACCGGAGCATCGTCAGAGGTACAGGCAAGAGTGGGCCAATGAGATGGCGCAGTGGGATCCGCAAGAGGCGTCGGCGTTCGCGCTTCATCCGCTGCTCTTGGCACCGAAGACGGGGATGCTGCTGGTGCGCAGAAGAACCTTCGGCCGAAAGACCGTCTGACCTCGACAATAGTCAGCCCCCGTTCGCCGCGGCGTACGGGGGTTTCTCACAGTCTCTCACCTCGATTATCCGGATACGGGCACGTGTGCCCGGCTACGGGAGGTGTGCGGGTTCGAATGAGTTGGCTCTCCGGGTGCCCAGGATGAGGCGGTTGTTTCCGGCACCGTCACCAACCCGGAGACCCTGGTCACCACCCTGCCCGTCACCCTGGCCGGCGACCGTGCGGGTCGTCCTCGCTGGCCGGGGGGATCGGCACCGTCATCGACGAGGGCGGCGCCGTCACCTCCCGAGGCCGCTACTACGCCTGGTCCGCCTCGTTCGGCACTGCGGCGCACGCTGAGCGGGACTGTTCGCCCCGGCCCCGGCCGGCCGGAGGCAGTTAGTACCAACGCTGGTTGCCGCCCCAGTGGCAGTCCCACTGGGTGGCCGGGGCACCGTTGTCGGTGCGCCAGCCGCCGATCTCCAGGCACTTGCCGCTGTTCACGTTGACCAGGGCCACCGTGTAGTCGCTCGTGGCGCGCAGCTGCCACAGCTGGTTGGCGCCGCCGTGGCAGTCCCACTGGTCGATGGCCGCACCGTTGGCGGTGGACCAGCCCTTGACCTCGAGGCACTTGCCGCTTTGGGCGTTGTAGATGAGCCTGGCGTTTCCGTAGGTGGCCCCGAACCACTGCTGGTTGGCGCCGCCGTGGCAGTCCCACTGGTTGACTCCGGCGCCGTTGGCGGTGGACCAGCCGCTCACTTCCAGGCACAGTCTGCTGTTGAGGTTGAGCAGCAGGTCCCACTTGGACAGGTCCACGGCGGCGGCGGGGGAGGCGGGCAGAGCGACTGAGATGAGCACGGCGCCGACGGCTGCGCCCAGGGCACGGCGGACGGACTTGATGAAGTTCAGGCGCACGAAGAAGTCCCCCCATATGGCCGGTCCCGGCCCGCTTTCGACGAATCGAGGCTGACCATACTTGATCTTGAAGCTGTCACCTAAGGCGTCTCACGTCTCGGCCGTTGCTGCCCGGTAGGAACAGCCGTAGCCGACCCACTTGGCATCATCAGATCACCCCGCCCCACGTCGGGGATCGAGAGATCGCGGTGGAGCTGGGCCTTGGGACGACGCCTGCGAAGGTCGAAGGGGTGCGTTCGAAGGCCAGGCGGCTGGCGGAACGCGGGTGGCTCCTTGTGGAGGCGGCGGTGATCCCCGCAGTGGGCTGGGCCTCGCGGCCTTCGCGTTCACGGACCTTCCCGCGCAGCCGGTCGCGGAACTCGGTGATCAGCCCGTGCTCGCGCCAGCGGCGGAAGAAGGCGGATCCGAGCTACCGAGAGGCCCTGTCTTCATGCGCGTACAACGCGAAGATCACCCTGGTGGGAAGCGCTCGAACCACACGTTCCCTGATCGGTTGAGACACCGCTTCCGAGACCATGCCGGTGCGGGGCAGCACCATCCGCTCGGCAGGCAGGATCGACCGCACCAGCGACATGTGGACCCGCGTCACCTCCCAGGGCAGGACCGGCTGCGTTCCCATTTCCCGCATCACCTTCACCCAGGCCGGCTGACCCAGCGGGAATCAGCCTTGGGGCGGAAGCGCGTCCAGTGGTCGGAAACAGGGGAGGGGCGCTCCGGTGCGTGCCCTTCTTGCTTCCTGTCGGCAGGTCTGCGGCCGAGACGGATCGGCGTGCCGTCCTTGTCGAACCGGCACGAGAATTCGCGGTACTGACCTCCGCGTCTGATTGAGGGGAAACGCCCAGGTCATAGCCCCGATCGCCATGGGTTGTCCTACCACTCGACGGTGGTCCCGACGAGACGCGCCGCGACGACTCTCCTGATGCCTCCGGGGCTGGCCGACGGTGTGACAGGGGCGGCCGTTAGGACCACTTCCGGACGCGGGTGGCGGGCTGTCAAGAATGCCGTGGTGCACTTCGACCCCCTCCTGCCCCGTGGACGTGGCCGCTGCCGGGGCTCATGCCCGGCCGGCCCGGGGCGCTGGCAATGATGACTGTCCGTCACTTCCGGCCGGGGCCTGCGGGCGCGGTCCCACGCGCTCGCGTGGGCGTGGGACGCCGCTTCCCCAGGGCGAAAGGGCCTGGGGAAATTTCCGTTGCTCCAGCTCAGATGCACTTCTCGCCGATTTGATCAAGAACCGGAAACCGCCGCGTAAAAATGGGAGTCCGACCACGGGGTGCATTGGTGCAATCTGCAAGAACTTAATTTTACGTATCGGTCGATCCCTTTATGGAATCATTGCCTCCAGTCTTGATTCTTCGTGTGGCGCACATCACATTGTCAACCGGAAAATTCGGTCAAAGTCGGCCAGGGTGGCCGTCAGTTGAGTGGGGCGGGTAATTGAATTGACGGGGATTTGACATCCCGTAATTACTCTGCCATTGCCGATGCTTGACCTGTATCTACGGGTGTTCATAGCCTTCGGACCACGCTTTCACCGCTGATCTCGGTGTTTCAGCACCTCAAACAATCTGAGGGGGACTCGTATGTACGACGTCATTGTGGTGGGCGGCCGTTGTGCCGGATCACCGGTTGCGATGCTGCTGGCCCGACAGGGTCACCGGGTCCTCGTGGTGGACCGGGCCTCGTTCCCCAGCGACACGGTGTCGACCCACTACATTCACCAGGCCGGCCTGCTGCGGCTCCAGGAGTGGGGCCTGCTCGACGAGATCATCGCCGCCAAGACCCCGGCGCTCCGCACGATGCACTATTCCTACCGGGGCATCGAGCTCAACGGGTTCGCCGACCCGGTGGACGGCGTCGATGCCGTCTACTGCCCGCGCCGTACCGTGCTCGACGAGATCCTCGTGAACGCCGCCCGCCGGGCAGGCGCCGAGGTCCTCGAAAACTTCACGGTGTCCGACCTGGTCTTCACCGACGGCCGCGTGACGGGCATCCGGGGCCGCGAAGGGGACGGCCCGGAGAAGGAGTTCCGCGCGACCGTGGTCATCGGTGCGGACGGCTTCCACTCCACCGTCGCCAAGAAGGTCGGCGCCGAGCTGTACAACGTGCGCCCCGCGTCGGGCTTCATCTACTACTCGTACTACAGCGGGCTCGAGGACTGGGGGCTTCACCACAAGACCGGCTTCAACGAGAAGTGGTTCGGCACCTGGCCCACGAACGACGGTTTGAACATGCTGGCCGTCATCCTCACGCGGCGCCAGCTCAAGGAGTTCCGCCAGGACGTCGAGGCCGGCTTCCAGGGCGTGTTCGACGACGTCTCCCCGGAGATGGGCGCGCAGCTGCGCGACCAGGGCAGGCGTGAAGAGGCCTTCAGGCCCATGCGCTACCCGGACAACTACTACCGCCGTGCGTACGGCCCGGGCTGGGCGCTGGTCGGCGACGCCGGCTACCACAAGGACCCCTACACCGGATGGGGCATCACCGACGGCTTCCTGCACGGTGAGCTCCTCGCCGAGCGCGTCCACCAGGGCCTGGCCGGTGAGCGGCCGATGGACGAGGCGCTGGCCGAGTACAACAAGCTGCGCGACGAGGAGAGCGCCGGCGTCTACGACTTCACGACGACCCTCGGCGAACTCACCGAACTCCCGCCGTTCTTCCGGGCGACGATGGAGGCGATGGGCAAGACGCAGGAGTGGACCAACAAGATGCTCGGTCTGATCGGCGGCATCGTTCCCGACTACGAGGTCTACGCACCGGACGCCCTCGAGGCGCTCTACGACGCCGCCGGCACGCCGCAGGACGCGCGGATCTACGACCCGGCCGGCTGACGACCCCGTAGCACCGGTCCCCGACGGGGAGCGACGGTCGGCCGCCGTCCGGTGAGCACGCCGTCACCGGCGTCCGGCGCCCCCGCCCCACGTCACCCTGGCACGGGCAGACGCCGTGCGTGCCCCCGGTGACCCTGGACCGATCTCGCCGATCCCCCCGCTCCGGTCTTCCCGATCTTCCCGATCTCCCCGCTCTCCCCGCTCTTCCCGGCGGACTGCCGGTTCGCCCTTCGCCGCGCCGTGCGACCACCCCGGTCGCCCCCAGTGGCCCGCCGGCTGTTCCTCCGTGCCGTCTTCGGCCGCAGGTCCGGTACCACGCCACCCGATCACCGTTCAGCCACCTTGCCGTCCCGCGCCGCGCGGGGTCCGGTGCGGCCTCCTCACAGGCCCCGGTCCCCCGGCGTTCCGGCATCGCCTTCCATGTGCTTCACCCTCCGAGGGAGCCCAGCAGATGACGCGTGCGTCCAGCATGTTCGACCTCATCAGTGACCAGGACGAGGAAAGGCCCTACTTCGAAACAGGCGGCATCGGCCGGTCGCACGAGTTCTACACCGGCGAGGAGCAGCACCGGCGGGAGATGTCCCGCATCTACGGCCGGCGCTGGCTTCCGGTGGACCACGTCTCCCGCCTCAAGGAGAAGGGCGCCTACAGCACCCTGAACATCGGCACCGGATCCGTCCTCATCATCCACGGGGACGACGGGATCCAGGCGTACCACAACTACTGCCGGCATCGCGGCTACAAGCTCGTGGAGGAGGCCACGGGCAAGCGGCAGAGCCTGGTCTGCCTCTACCACTGCTGGGTCTACGACCGGAACGGCAAGCTCAAGAGCCTCAACGGCACCTACCTGGACCACTTCTTCGAGAAGGAGAAGAACGGCCTGCTGCCGGTGCGCACCGAGGTTCGCCACGGGGTCGTGTTCGTCACCTTCTCGGACGACGCCCCCGACCTCGACGCCTCGCTCGGCGAGTTCGGCGAGTTCGCGAAGGTCTACGAGCTCGCCGACCTGGAGTGCGTCGAGGCGAAGGACTACCCGGTCGCCTCGAACTGGAAGCTCGTCGCGCACAACGTGAACGAGAGCCTGCACTTCCCGACCGCCCACAAGGACCTGCACCGCATCACCGACTTCGACGACGCGGGCACCTACGACCTCAAGGGTGACATCGTCGGGGCGTGGCAGTCGATCCGCGGCGGCTACAACTCCGTTTCCATGACCGGCCGCAGCAGCCGGACGCCCATGGAGCTGGTCCCCGAGAACGACCGCCTGAAGATCAACTGGATCACCATCCTGCCGAACCTCCTCTTCGGGTTCACGGCCGACTACGTGATGATGCAGTGGGTCTGGCCCGAGACCGCCGGTACCTGCTTCGTCCGGCACTTCTGGCTCTTCCACCCCTCCGAGACCGCCAAGAGCGACTTCTCCCACGAGGCCGTGTTCGCGCTGTGGGACAAGGCGAACTACGAGGACTGGGAGATGTGCGAGCGGACGCACCGGGGCCTGTCGAACCCGTTGTGGACGCCCGGGCAGCTCTCGCTCGACGAGGAGGTCGTCTCCCAGATCGACTCCTGGGTCGCCCGTGAGTGTGCCGGGGCCCCGGACGCCGACACGCGCGGCGAGGACGCCGCCGAGCCCGGGGAGGCCGCGGAGTGAGCACGACAGCCACCTGCTACCTCATCGGCGGCACCCGGGTCCTCACCCAGTGCGCCGCACAGCTCCTCGACGCGGGCGTACGCATCGAGGGAGTCCTCAGCGACGACCCCGCCGTGGCGGCATGGGCCGGCGCCCGCGCGATCCCGGTGCTCGATCCGCGCGGCGACCTGACCGAGACCCTCTCGGCGAAGCCGTTCGACTACCTCTTCAGCATGGTCAACTTCCGCATCCTGACCGCCCCGGTCCTCGGCCTGCCGAAGATCGCCGCGATCAACTTCCACGACGGGCCGCTGCCCCGCTACTCCGGCAGCCACGTCCCGGCCTGGGCCCTGTACGAGGGTGCGTCCCGGCACGCGGCCACCTGGCACCGGATGACGGAGGCCGTGGACGCCGGCAGCGTGCTGCTGGAGCGCTGGTTCCCGGTCCGCGACCACTCCACCGCCCTGTCCCTCACGTACGAGACGGCCGAGGTGGGCATCGGCCTCTTCGCCGATCTCGTCCCGCACGTGGTGGCGCGCACGCTGCCCGGGCCGATCGACACCAGCGACCGCGAGCGGAGGTTCTACCGCAGGTCCGACCGCATGGCCGACGGCGGCATCATCCACGCCGGAACGTCCGCCGCCGAGGCCGTCAGGATCTCCAAGGCCCTCGACCACGGCTCCTTCCCCAACCCGCTCGGCGTACCGACCCTCGTCACCGAACAGGGCGCGGTGTTCACCCGGCAGGTCAGGCTGGTCCCGCGCGACGACACCCGTACCGGGACCACCGTGCTGGCGGTGACCAGCTCCGCCATCACCCTGGCCGCCCCCGACGCCGACCTCGTGCTGAGCGACTGCACCGCCGTCGACGGAAGCGCACTCAGCGGCCAGGCGGCCGCCCAGCGCCTCGGCATCACCCCCGGAGCCGCGTTGCCCGCCGCTTCGGCGGAGCGCCTGGCGGACATCGCCGCGGCCCAGAAGCTGCTGCGGCCTCACGAGCCCTGGTGGCGCGCACGACTGGCGGAGCTGCGCCCCGCCCCGCTGCCCGCCGACGACTTCTCCGCTGCCGGCGCCCACTACGGGCGCTACGAACTGGCTTTCACGCCGGCCTCACGGGAGGAGGCCGTCGCGGTGGTCCGCGCCTTCCTCACCGTGATCGCCGAGCGCACCGGCGAGCACGTCTTCGACTTCGCCTGGTCGCCCTCGGCCGCGCGCGTCCTCGCCGACCGGACCCACGGCATCACCGCCGCGCGCCTGCCCGTACGGTTCGACGGCGACACCACCCGTTCCCTGCAGGACAAGCTCGACGAGGCGGCGGCCCGCCAGGGCTACGCGGGCGACCTCGAACTCCGGCTCGGCCTGGCCGGACGGCCGCTCGGCGACGACGAGCCGAGCTTCACCCGCGTCATGGTGCTGGACCGCAGCGCGGGGGAGGAGGCGTCCGCCGAACCCCACACCGAGATCGCCCTGCTCTGCCTGCAGGACGGCCCGCCCACCGTCTTCGTCCGGGAGACGGCGATGGGTGAGGACGAAGCGCTCGACCTCACCCTGCGGGTCGAGGACCTGCTCCTGACGGCCCTCCTGCACGGCGAGGCGCCCCACACCGAGCCCCACACCGTGCCCCGCCCCCGGCCCCGTCCCGAACCCCGCGACGCGGTACGGCCCGCCGAGGCGGGGCCCGGGGCACAGCCGGACGCCGCCACCGCCCCGCCGGAGACCGGAACGGTACTGGACCTGTTCGCTGCCGCGGCAGCCGACCGGCCCGGGGCCACCGCCGTCCGCAGCGGCGCCCGTACGCTCACCTACTCCGACCTGGACGCCTGGGCCGACGCCGTCGCCGCCCGCCTGCACGACGAGGGCATCGAATCCGGCTCGGTGGTCGGCGTGCTCATGGAGCGGGACATCACCCTGCTCCCGGCCCTGCTCGGAATCCTGCGCGCCGGCGCGGCCTTCCTGCCCCTGGACCCCGGCTATCCCCTGGAGCGGCTCCAGCGGTACGTGGAGGTCTCGCAGTGCGACCTCATCGTCACCGACGACCGCACCCACGCCCTGGGCGCCTCCCTGGGCCCCGCGCGGCCCGTCCCCGGCGCGGACGGCTCCGCGCAGGCCGTGCCGCCGCGGGTCGCCGCCTCCGATCTGGCCTACGTCCTGTTCACCAGCGGCTCGACCGGCAAACCCAAAGGCGTGGAGGTCGAGCACGGCGCGCTGGCCAACTTCCTCACCGGCATCGGCGCACGCCTGGGAGTGCTGCCCGACGACCTCGTGCTCGCGCACACCACGGTGGCCTTCGACATCTCGCTGCTGGAGCTGCTCCTCCCGCTCACGACCGGCGCGACCGTCGTCCTGGCCTCCCGGGAGACCGCGGCAGACCCGTACCGGCTGGCCGAACTCACCGCCGACGTCACGGTGGCCCAGGCGACCCCCAGCCTGTGGCGCCTGCTGCTGGGCACCGGCTGGACTCCGCACGAGGGCCTCACCGTCCTCTCCGGCGGCGAGGCGCTGCCGCCCGCCACCGCCGAGCGGCTCCACGCACCGGCCCGTGCCCTGTGGAACCTGTACGGCCCGACCGAGGCGACGATCTGGACCTCGTGCCACGAGGTCACCTCGGTGGGCTCCTTCCTGCCGCTGGGCGAGCCCCTGCCGAACATGGAACTCCACGTTCTGGACGCCGGGTTGGAGCCGTCCCAGGCCGGATCGACCGGCGAGCTGTACCTCTCGGGCGCCGGACTCGCCCGCGGCTACACCGGCCGGCCGGACCTGACCGACGACGTCTTCACCGTCCACCCCGTGACCGGTGACCGGCTCTACCGGACGGGTGACGAGGTACGCCTGCACGCGGACGGCGCGATCGAGTGGCTCGGCCGAACCGACGCCCAGGTGAAGGTGCGCGGCAACCGCATCGAGCCCGCGGAGATCGAGCGGGTGCTGGAGAGCTTCGAGGGCATCACCGCCGCCGTGGTCGTCGCCGCACGGTTCGAGGGACGCGGTGAACCGAGGCTCACCGCCTACCTGGTGGGCGACGGCGTCCCGGCCAAGTCCCGCCTCGACGCCTTCGTCGGCGGTTCCCTGCCCGGCTACATGGTGCCCGACGCCTACGTCAGCCTCGACGCCATGCCGCTGACCGACAACGGCAAGGTGTCGCGCGCCAAGCTGCCGCCGCCGACGCGCGACACCATCATCCCTTCCGCCGAAGGGTCCGCCGGAACGGCGGCGGACGCCGCGGACGCCGCGGACGCCGCGGAATCCGTGTCGACGGCGGAAGCCGTGGAGTCCCCGAAGCCACCCGCGGACGGGGTCACGGAGGAAGCGCTCGCGGAGTCCATCGCGGGCGTGTTCGCGGCCACGCTGGACCACGCCTCCTTCGACGTGCACGCCAACTTCTTCGACCTGGGCGGCGACTCGGTCAACGTCACCTCCGCCGCCGTCCGCCTCAGCCGCGAGCTGGGCGCCGACATCACCGCCCCCTCGGTCTTCGCCTCCGGCACCCCGGTCAAGCTCGCCCGGCTGCTGGGCGCGGAGGGCGTGGTGCGGCTGCTCAGCGGTCCGGAGGCCGCCCCCGCCACCGCCCCCGCCGCCGCCCCCGCCACCGTGCCCGCGACGACCGGGCCGGCGACGACCGAGCCGGCCACGACAGCGCCGACGACGACCGCCCCGGCGGCTCTCGCCCCCGCTCCGGCCCCGGTGGCATCCCCTCCCGTGGAACCCCCCGGGCCGGTCGCCGACAACGGCGCCCTGGCCGTCATCGGCATGGCGTGCCGGTTCCCCGGAGCCGCCACACCCGACGAGTTCTGGCAGAACCTCGTCGATGGGGTCTCCAGCGTCGGCAACGCTCCGGACGGCAAGCGCGGCTGGGCCCACCTGTGGTCCGAGGCCGGCGCCGACGACGTCCGCACGGGCTGGGTGGACGGCGTCGAGCACTTCGACGCCGCCCGCTTCGGGATCAGCGACCGCGAGGCCCGCCGCATGGATCCCCTCCAGCGGATCCTGCTCAGCGTGACCGCAGAGGCCCTGGAGAGCTGCGGCCACGACCACACCTCCCTCGGTGCCGACACCGGCGTCTTCGTCGGAGCCATCGCGAGCGACTTCCCGGAGATCGTGGCGCGGAGCATCGGCCACGGGGACCCGCACGTGGCGACGGGCACGGCTCCCTCCATGGTGGCCAACCGGCTGTCGCACGTCTTCGACTGGTCGGGGCCGAGCTTCGCCGTCGACACGGCCTGCTCGTCCTCCCTCGTCGCCCTGCACCAGGCGGCCATGCACCTGCGGGCCGGCGAGGTGGACGCCGCCGTCGTCGGGGCCGCGAACCTGGTCCTCACCCCGGCCAAGACGCGCTCGTTCGCCCGCAACGGGATGCTGTCCCCGCAGGGGACGTGCCGTGCCTTCGACGACGGAGCCGACGGCTACGTACGCGGCGAGGGCGCCGGCGCCGTCATCCTCAAGCGGCTCGCCGACGCCGAACGCGACGGCGACCCCGTCCTCGCGGTGATCCGCGGCACCGCCGTCAACCACACCGGCGGCAGCGCCGGCTTCCTCACGGCACCCAGCCGGCCGGCCCAGGAAGCCGTCCTGCGCAAGGCCCTGGCCGGCTCCGGGCGCACCGCGGCCGACATCGGCTACGTCGAGGCGCACGGCACCGGCACCCAGCTCGGCGACCTCATCGAACTCGAAGCCCTGCACGCCGTCATGGGCGGGCCCGCCGGCCGCCGGCCGGTCGCCGTGGGCTCGGTGAAGACCAACATCGGGCACCTGGAACCCGCCGCCGGCATCGCCGGACTGATCAAGACCATCCTGGCGCTCCAGGCGGGACACATCCCGCCGTCGTTGAACTTCAGCACCCCCAACACCTCCTTCGACTTCGACACCTCGCCCCTGTTCGTGGCCGACCGGCTCCAGCCGTGGGGCGGCGGTCCACGCGTCGCCGGCATCAGCAGCTTCGGCTTCGGCGGAGCGAACGCCCACGCCGTCGTCGAGGCCGGCCCCGCCACGGCAGCGGACGGAGACGAGCCCGGACCGCGACTGCTGGTCCTTTCCGCGGGGTCGGACGAGGCGCTGCGCACACTGGCCCACCGGCTCGTGCTGATGCTGCGCTCCGCCTACTGCCCGTCCCTCGAAGCGCTGAGCGGGGCGAGCCGGCGGCGTCCGGCCCAGTCCCACCGGCTGGCGTGCGTGGCGGACAGCGTGGAGCAGTTGGAGGACAAGCTGCAGCTGTTCCTCGCCGGGGTCGGGGACGTCCGTTCCCTCCACCTGGGGGTGGCCGCCCTGGCGGCGCGCGTCCACGAAGGGCCCCTCGGTGCCGGAGCGGACCGCCGGGCGCTCGACGCGGCGGCCCGCGCGTTCGTCGACGGCGCCGAGCTGCCCCCCGGGGAGCGACGCCGGTCGGGCGTGCGCTTCCCGACCAGGCCCCAGGCCGAGAAGTACCTGTGGCTGGAGCCGGCCGAGCAGCCAGGCCCCGCCGTGCGGGAGACCGTGCCCGGCCGTACGGGGAACACCTGGACGGAGCACCCGGAGGCGGCCGAGCACGTGGTCCTGGGCAAGCCGACGCTGCCCGGAGCCGGGTACCCCGGCAAGGTCGCCGAACTCCTCGGCCGCGACCGGTTGGGCCTGCGCGACCTCACCTTCCGGGCGGCCGTCGAGGCCCCCGCGACCCTCACCGCCGAGCTCGACGGGGACGCGGTCGCCTTCCGCGACGGCACCGGAGCCCTGGTGGTCACCACCGGGGTGACCGCGCCGGAGCAGCCCTCGCTCACCGTGCCGGCCGTCGTCGACGGCTTCACCCCCGTCGCGCTCGACGCGATGTACGACGCCTTCGAGCGTGCCGGCCTCTGCTACGGCGCCGGCTTCCGGACGGTGGCCGAGCTCTCCGTGGCCCCCGGGCAGGCGACCGGCGTGCTGCGCGGCGCCGGACGGACCGACGGTGCCGTGGACGCCCGGCTCCTGGACGGGGCCTTCCAGATCGCGCTCGCCGCGTGCGGTGCGCGGGGGCTGTACGTACCGTTCACCGTCGAACGGCTCACCGTCCTCGGCCGACTTCCCGACACCGCCCGCGTGTACGCCCGGCGCGACCGGGACGCCGGGCCGGACGCCGGTCTGCTGACGGCGAGCCTGGTGGTCCTGGACGGAGACGCACCCGTCCTGGAGGCACGCGGGATCACCTGGAAGCGGCTCTCCCCGGCACCGTCGCCGGGAGGCACGGGAGACGACGCGCGGGACGGCCACCGTCCCCGGCCGACGCCCGCACCGGTACCGGTCCGGGTCCCGGGTCCGGTGGCCAACGGCCACCATCCCGCGCCGGCCCCCGGCCGCCCGGCGGCCGGAGGTCTCGACGCCGCGCTGGCCCGCTGGGTGGCGGACGCCCTGGAACTGGACGTCGACGAACTGGAAACGGACCGCCCGCTGCAGGAACAGGGGCTCGACTCGATGCTCGCGGTCTCGCTGGCCCAGGACATCCGGGCCAGGCTGGACGTGGACATCCCCGTGACGCTCGTCCTGGAGGTCGGCACGGTCGACCGGCTGGCCGCCGAGCTGAGGGACGAGTACGGGGTCATCGCGCCACCTGCCGAAGCGGGTCCTCCGGCCGCGGACGGTGGTCCGCGGGCGACCGTTCCCGGAGAGCGCGCGGAGCCGGTCGCGGCCCCCGCCCCGGTCCTGGCTCCGGCCCCCCCACCGGCTCCGGCCCCGGAAGCGACGGCCCCGCGGCCCGGCGCCCCGGCCACCGGTGACGAGGCCCTGCACGACATCGCCGTCATCGGCTTCGACGGCGTGTTCCCGAACGCCGGGAGCCCCGAGGAGCTGTGGCGGGTACTGGTGGGGGGCGAGGACTGCCTGACCGAGGTGCCGGCGTCCCGCTGGGACATCGACTCCTACTACGGGACCGAGGGCACGCCCGGCACCGTCTACCTCAGGCGCGCCGGCTTCGTCCGGGGACTGACCGACTTCGACCCCGGTTTCTTCCGGCTGTCACCCGCCGAAGCGGAGTGGATCGACCCCCAGCAGCGCCATCTCGTCCAGTCGGCCTGGCGGGCCCTGGAGGACGCCGGCCTTGCGGGACGGACCCAGCGCTCCACCGGGGTGTTCGTGGGCGCCAGCTACCAGCACTACCGCGACACGGTTGTCGGGGACGTCGTCCAGACGGCGGCCGGCCTGGGCAACCACAACGCGATCCTGGCCAACCGGGTGAGCTACTTCCTGGACCTGCACGGGCCGAGCATGACGATCGACACGTTGTGCTCCTCGTCGCTGGTGGCCCTGCACACGGCGGTGCGCAGCATCCGCGACGGCGAGTGCGAACAGGCCATCGTCGCCGGCGTGCACCTGGCCATGTCACCGCAGTACTTCCAGCTCGGCTCGCGCCTGCGCTCGTTCTCCCCGTCCAACGCACTCCGGCCGTTCGATGCGGGGGCGGATGGTTTCGTGCCGGGTGAGGGTGTGGTGACGGTGGTGGTGAAGCCGTTGCGGGACGCCTTGCGGGACGGTG
>NZ_JBVJWV010000031.1:27073-99426 GCF_055602105.1 Streptomyces sp. NPDC037421 | reverse complement strand
CGCGGCCGCCCCGAGGACGAGCACGGCAACAGCCCGGACAGCGCTTCCCACTCCACATCCGTCAGCTCATGACGACGCACCATGCCGACATGATCTCCCATCAGAAACCTTTGAAGACACAGCCTAAGGCGCCGGCCAGGTTGGGCGCGAGGTCGAGGAGCTCCGGAGCCTCACGACCCGAGCGAGGGCATTGACGGACCGCCACCACCGATCATACTCGTTCTCGCCGATACTGATTGTCCCGCTGCTCCCCATGGCCGGGTTCGCGGGTCCGGGTCGACTACAGCGGCGAGCGGCCCGTACTCGCGGTGAAACTGCAGGAGTTGTTCGGCTGGTCTGCCGCCCCCGCGCTGGCGGACGGGCGGGCCCCGCTGACCGTCCACCTGCTCTCCCCCGGCTGGGCACCCGGCCGCCGTCACCGGCGACCTCGCGTCGTTCTGGCGCGAGGGCTACCGCGCCGTGCGGGCCGAGGTCCGCGGCCGCTACCCCGCCACCCGTGGCCGGAGGACCCGGCTGCGGCCGAGCCGACCCGGCGGCCCAACGCGCCCGGGTCGCGGCAGGCTGCCCCGCACCACCTGCCGACCGGTTGCATCGACGGGCGCTCCCCGGCCGGGGAGCGCCACGGGCAGCCCGGGGTTAGCCGCCACCCGAGCCGGCCGAGGCCGAACCGCCTGAGGTCCAGCGGGAGTTGGGCTGCGGCCGATCGCGCGTGCTGCGCTCGGTGCGCAGCGCCACGACGACCCCAGCCGGGCCGAGCAGAGCCTTCAACGCGTCGGCGAGCCGCTGCGGGTCGCCGCCGAACGGGAGCGCGAGCCGCTCCCGGGCGCCTCGTAGGACGAGTTCCAGCGCGAGCGTGGAGACGGCCGGCTTGTAGTCCCCCTGGTACGGCTCCACCACCTTGTGCGTCAGCCGCACCTGGCGCAGGGTCTCGACGGGCAGCCAGACGTCCGGCCCGGCGACCCGGACCAACCGCAGGGACGCGGGCACCCTGGCCGGCGCGAACTCCACCCGCAGGATGTCCCGGGCCCGGGAAGAGGCCAGCGCCAGCCAGCCGATCAGGTACTCCAGCCCGGCGATCACCCCCACCACCACGAACACGGTCGACGCCCGCGCCCCGGCGAGCGCCATCCAGAAGGCGACGACCAGGGTCGGCGCGCCCAGGGCGAGCGGAGTGAACAGCGCCTGCCCCGCCGAGGTCAGCGCGTTCCACACCCGCCCGGTCGGGCCGGTGCGCAGGACCAGATCCGTCGAGTCGGGGCCTTGTCTCAGCAAGGGATCGGTGGCCATGCCTCCAGCGTAGGACCGGTCCGCAAGAGCGCCTCGCCCATATCCGGTCGATGGGGCACGACTTCTGACGGGCCCGTAGCCCGCAGCCGGCGGGCGCGGCGGGCCCCCAGGGCTCGAACCACGGGTCGGGCCACTGCTCGGCGGCGGCCATCAGCGGGGTAGAGGGTGGCGCCGTCCAGGCTCTCGCGGATGATGTCGGCGTGGCCGCCGTGGCGTGCGGTCTCCTCGATCAGGTGCAGCAGCACCCACCGCACCGACCCCTCCTCGACGTCGGCCTCGCCGCCCGGGGCTGATCGAGCACGGCATCGGTACTGGCCGGCCTGCAGTGCGGGTGCACGTCGGCAACTGCTGGGACACCCGTACCCGGTGCAAGCCAGCGTCGGCCGACGCTGCGCGGCGGCCTTGCCGATGAGATTCCGGCGTGCCTGCATTGCCGCCCGGACACTGCCCTCGGAGTGCTGGAATGAGCGGCTACCGGCACGGTGGAGGGATGGGCCCCGCCCGGCGCGTCGTCGTCTACCCTCCGGACGCCCCGGGCGGGCGCCGCGTACTCTTCGACGGCGAGATCCTCGGCCGCGCCCTCGGCCCGAACGACCTCTTCGAGTTCCTGCGCCGGGCTGGCCTGGACCCCGATGACGTCGACCTGGACGACGCGCTGCTGATCGAGTGGCGCGGCGGCGGACCAGCCGTGTGGAGCCCCGACACCGACGGAGCCTGAGCGCAGCAACCCGGTCCGCCACCCGGGCAAGGTGTGGCGGCCCGCGCTGCTGCGCCGGGTCAGACGGTGGGCGAGCTGGTGTAGTCGTGGCGGCCGTAGCCGCGGCCGTAGCCATGCCAGTCCAGGAACAGGACCGGGTCGGCCAGGGCACCGGACCCGGCCCGATGACTGATGGTCCCGGTCCGGTAGTGACCGTCATGGTTCCCGCCGGACGTGCTGTCCTCCAGCCGGCGCTCGATCTCCGTGAAGTCCCTCTCGACCACCATGGGGTCCGTGCCGTCGCGGGACAGCTTGATCTGTAGCCGCAGCTTGGCCCCGTCGAAGATCGTCGGGTCGTCCACCTCGCGGAACCTGGTTCCGTCCCACGTCGCTTCGGCGTAGGCGTACACGGTGCCCCCGGAGCGGGCCGCGCACGTCTTGACCGTGATCTTCCAGTTGTCCCGTCACGGCCCGTCATAACTGCTGTCGTCGATGTCCTGCGTACTGGACGCGCACTTGTAGTCCGGCGCAGCCGTAGCGGCCCGCTCCCGCCGCACCCGTTAGACCGCCCCGGATACGTGTTCGCGGCGGTCACGCCCTGCGGGCCGTCACCACGCGACGCACCCGTAGGCAGCGGTGCCGGCGGCCAGCACCCCGGCGCCGGAAATTACCGAAGAGGCCGGGAGGACGAGGGCGAGGGCGAGGCAGCCTGCCAGCCCGAGGTCCGGGATGATCCGCGCCGGTCGGCCCTCGTCCGGGGCGAGGGTCCAGGCGGAGGCGTTGGCGATGGCGATGGCGTAGGAGGCGAGCACCCCGAAGGAGGAGAAGCCGATCGCCCCGCGCACGTCGGTGGTCGCGGCGAGTACGGCGACGACCGCGCCGACCACGAGTTCGTCGCGGTGCGGCACCTGGAACCTCGGGTGGACGGCGGCCAGGGCGTGCGGGAGGTGGTGGTCGCGGGCCATCGCCAGGGTCGTGCGCGAGACCCCGAGGATCAGGGCGAGGAGCGAGCCGAGTACGGCCACCGCGGCGCCCACCCCCGTCTCTCTCAGCACCTCGCCCTCGTCATCGTGCCGGAGGGCCGAGCTGGTCAGGGCTTGGGGGTGCCGTCGGTGCGGGGCAGGAAGCGGGTCGCGCCCACGTAGACGCGGCCGGTGGAGCCGATGGGCTCCTCCCGGACCACCTCGCCCGTCCGCGGTGCGTTGATCATCATCGGCTCGCCGTTCCTGGTGCCCGTGTAGATGCCGACGTGCGTGACCTCGGTGCCGGTGGCGGAGCGGAAGGCGACGATGTCGCCCGGCCGGAGGTCGTCGGTGCCGGTGATCCGGACGCCGGCGGCGGAACCGGCGGGCGCCTGCCCGCCGCCCGCGTCGAACTGGGGCTGCGCGTCACGCGGGATCGTCACGCCGAGAGCGGAGTAGACCTGCCCGGTCAGGCCGGAGCAGTCGTAGCCGAATCCGGAGGTTCCCGACCACAGGTAGGGCAGGCCCAGGAACTTGCGGGCCTCGGCGACCACGTCCTCGCCGCTCGGCCGCCCGGCCGCCGGAACGCGCGCGAGGTCGCCGGAGCGGAAGAACAGCTTGCCGCGGCTGGGCGAGTGGGCCGTGACGATGCCGGGCAGCGGGCCGGGAGCCACCGGGAAGGAAGTGTTGTACGAGTACTCGGCGGAGCTCCCCGTCGATGCGGCGCCCTGGAGGGCGGCCTCGGGGGACGTGTAGCCGCGGGCCGTGGGGCGGGCCACGCGTTCCTCGTGCGCGCCCCGGGGCGACTTGCGGTGATCGGCCGTCAGCTGGCGGTCGGGGATCCAGCCGGGGTAGGCCCCGAGGCCGGACTCGTCGCGGGGGGTGGGCTGGCCATGGACCCAGACGTGGTCCCAGAGCAGGCCGTCGCGCACCTCGGTCCGGTCGATGGTCACCCGGGCGCCGTGCAGCGCCTGCGTCTCTCCGGCGACGCCGCGCCGCTCGTCCAGGGTCATGGCCGCCAGCCAGCCGCGGACGTCGGCGGGGTTGGCCGTGGCCGGCGCGTCCACGGGCCGGACCTGCGCGGGGTCGACCCAGACCTGGGCCACCGTCACGTCGACGTAGCAGGTGCGGGCACCGGCACAGGTGCGAGGCGCACCGGTCGCTCCGGTGGCGGTGGCGGTGGTTGCCGGGGAGGCCAGGGCGAGGAGCGCCAAGGCGGCCGTCAGGACGGGCTTCACGAAGGGCGTCGAGGGCATGCGGGGATTCTGTCCCGTGCGCGGCGTCCGTGAACCCCTGTGTCGTCCAAGCAGGGGCTTCCGGGCGGTCCGGCTCAGCCGCAGCGCGGTCCGAGGACGGACGCGGTCCGTGCGTGGACCGGCGCGGGCAGGGCACCGTCGTGGCCCGGACGGGTACTGCTGACCGTCCGCCCGGCGCGGACCGCCGGGCGGACAGGATGACGGGAGCCTAGACCAGCGCCTTCTTGTAGAAGATGCTGGAGCGCCGGTCGCCCTCGACGCCGGTGGCGAAGCCGATGAAGAGACGGGCCTCGCCGGCGTCGGTACGGTAGACCGCCAGGCCCTCGGGCTCGCGGAAGTGGAGGGTGGAGCCGGCCTTGGTGAGGACAGGGCCCTGCTTCACGGTGCCGGTGTTGATGTCGATGCTGGTGATGTAAGAGTTGCCGTCGCCGGTGGGGGTGCCGTCGCCCGGGTAGGCGTTACCCGTCAGGTAGTACATGTACGAGCCGTAGAGGGTGTAGCCCTGCGGAGTACCGGGGATGGCCGGCTGCTTGAAGTCGACCAGCGGCGAGCCGAAGCTGCGCGTCTCGAAGGCGGAGAGGGGATACACGGCGATGCGCTTGCCGGCGCTGGTGTGGTAGCGCACGATCATGCGCCGGTGGACCGGGTCGACGGAGCACGTGTACTCGGTGGCGCCGGAGATCGGCCGGTAGGCCGCCGCGGCGGCCGGCGAACTCAGGGTGGTGTCGGCGGTGTAGCGGATGGGCGCGAGCGCGGTGCCGTACCCGTTGTCGTTCGCGTCGCACTCGATCCACAGCTCGGTACCGGAACCGCTCGGCAGAGCGGCGAAGGCGACGCCGTGGCCGAACCCGTTGAGGTGCATGTACGACAGGTAGTTCCCGTCGAAGTCCATCTTGTTGATGCACAGGTCGCCGGCGGACTCGGGGCTGTCGTCCCGCTTGGTCGCGACGAAGAGGTACTTGTTCACCCAGTCGAAGGCGAAGCTCTGCTGGACCCGCGGACCGTGCGTGTTCTTGGACCGGAACAGGTCGTACGACGGCTCAGCGAGGTCGAACCGCTGGGTCCCGGGCACGTCGGCCGACGCCGTCTGCGCGCCGACGCCGAGCCCGAGGGCGGCGAGTGAGGCTCCCACCCCGGTGCGTATGAGGCCGCGGCGGGAGAGGAGGAGGTCAGGGGTTCGGCTCATGGGGGGAACTCCAGTGGCATGGGTGGGGCAGGAGCACGTGATGCTATCCGTGGCGGAATGCGGTGGTGCGCCGGCGGGCCCGTCCGGGGTGATGCGCGGGGAGGCGTCCGGGCTGTTGGTGTGTGACTGATCCCCCAATCGTCGTTGTCACCGGTGGGGTGTCCGCTCCGCTCCCGCCCCCAGCACCGGCGAGGCAGGGGGCCGGCTATTGGGCCGTTGCCTCTCGAACAGCCCGTTTCGCCGAGAGGTTGACGTCCGTCCACGATGCCGGGTGGGAAGCGGCGCAGGCGGCCCTCGGGGAGCGGCACGGAGTCCGGGGACTGATGGAAGAACCTCGACGTCTTATAGTGAGAAACTCTGTCTCATTCAAAAACACCGACACCTCTCCCATCGTTGTCGCCGGGGCCACCGGGGAGATCGGCCACGCAGGCTCCGGGGTTCGTCTGCGGTTACGCCTTCCCCGCCGGTTCGGCCCTGATGTTCGATGTCACCGTGGCCATCGCCGCCGACGCTCCCTGTGGCCCCATCACCAACGAAGTTGAGGTCAGGGAGCCGGCGGAGAACATCTCGCTCTCGGCAAGCGAAACGGCGACCATCACCGGCACGGGCTGCCCCGACGGGAAGGAAGACGGCGGCGGCTCCATCCTGCCGGTCGACATCAGCGGGGTCGTCACGGCGTTCGACAACATCAACACCAACAACAACCTGCTCAGCCCCGGCGCGAAGAACAGCACCCACCAGAACCTCGGCACCAACGCATCCTGACCGCTGGGCCCGAAGGCCAGCCGGGATCTGCTCGCGGGTGACCGGGCACGAAGCGCGAGGAGCAGTCCGCTCCTCGCGCGTTCACCTAAGGGCTGTCCCGTAATCCCCGGCGGGCGCACGACGCCGGCTACGGCACCTCGCCGCGTTGTCGGAACGCCCGAATACGCCCAGTACGGGGGCGCCCCTCCGCCTTGCGATGCACCGCATCCGACGCCGTGCGCCGATCCACCGGGGATCACGGGACAGCCCTTAGGGGAGGAAGGCCCCGCTCCGGGAGGATGCCAGGCCTGCCCGTGCAGCGGGAACCGGCCGCGCAGTCGTCTTGACGGGGCGAAGCACGCCAGGGTGTCAGGACCGGCGGCCTCGTGGGGCACAGATGGCAGGCTGTTTGGTCGAATGCGGCGTGTACCAGCGGATGGCGCCATCCGCTGGACGGCAGGTACTCGAAGGCGGGAGCCGTAGCGTTATCCTGAATTCTTTTGCTGGGAGGCATTGGGCAGATGGAGTTCCGGTTGCTCGGAGCGGTGTCAGTCGTCACCGAGGCCGGCGGTCTGCCGCTCGGACCCGTCAAACGGCGCAGCCTGCTGGCCGCCCTGCTGTTGCGCCCTAACTGCCCAGTGCTCGTCGACCACCTGACGACCGCTCTGTGGGAGCAGGAACCGCCGGCGCGCGCCCGCGGTGTAATCCAGGGCCATGTGTCGCAGTTGCGGGCCTCGCTGACGAGTGCCGGCGCCGGGGCGCACGGCGTCGAGTTGGTCACCCAGGGCCCAGCGTATGTCCTGCGCATGCCGAAGGTCCTGCTGGACGTGCACCGCTTCGAAGATCTGGTGGCTCTGGCCCGTGAGCAGCGTGTCCCGGCTGAAGCTGTGGCGATGTACCGGGAGGCGTTGTCGCTTTGGCAAGGGCCGGCACTGGCCGACGTGTGCCCGAGCCCACCGCTGCAGGCCGCCGCGCAGGCGTTGGAGGAGCTGCGGCTGGCCGCGGTGGAGCAGCTGGCGGCGGGATACGCGCGTTTGGGTGATCACTCCAGCGCCGTGACTGTTCTGCGCGCCGAGACAGTGGCCCATCCGCTGCACGAATCGCTGTCCGCCACGCTCATGGGGGCGCTCCAGAGAGCGGGCCGCCGCTCCGAGGCGCTGGACTGGTTCCATCGCACCCGGCGGTTGCTCGCCGACGAACTGGGCGTGGACCCGGGCCAGGAACTGGCGAACGCCTACGCCTCGGCCTTGCGCGGCGGTGAAGGAGACGCGGCGCAGGCCACGGGGGACACGGCGAAAGCAGCCGCCGCGGTTCCGGTTCTTTGCCCGGCCACGGCGACGGTCGCCCCGCTCCCTGCCGCCGTACCGGATGCCGTTGCGCAGACTGGTGCGCCCGATCTGCTGCCGCGTGCGCCGCGCGGCTTCCATGGGCGGGCGGCGGAGCTCGTCGCCCTGTCCCGGGCCGCCAGAGGCGAGGCGCCGGTCTGCCTGGTCACCGGGCCCGCCGGGGTCGGGAAGACGGCCCTGGTGCTGCACTGGGCACACCACGGCCGTGCCGGATTCCCCGACGGGCGGCTCTACGCCGACCTGCGCGGCTTCGGCGACATGGGCGAGCCGGCTCTCGTGGAGGTGCTGCGCGAGTTCCTTCTGGCGCTCGGTGTCGCGCAGCGCCGGATACCGGAGTCGGCGAACGGCGCGGCCGCGCTGTTCCGGTCGTTGGCTGCCGACCGCCGGCTCCTCGTGGTGCTCGACAACGCGCGTGACTCCGAGCAGGTAAGGCCGCTCCTGCCAGGCGGTCGCCGTTGCGTCACCGTCGTCACCAGCAGACACCGGCTGCCGGGGCTGATCGTCACCGACAGCGCCCGGCCCGTTGCCGTGGACGTGCTCGGGCCGGAGGACGGCACGATGCTCCTCGCCGGGGTACTCGGCACGGAACGGGTATTCGCAGAGCCGGTGGCCGCGCGAGTGCTGGCCGAGCTGTGCGGCGGGCTGCCGCTCGCGCTGCGGGTGACCGCCGCCAGGCTGGCGCAACGGCCCGGCTGGTCGCTGGGCGCGATGGCAGCCGAGCTGTCCGACGAGACGCGCCGGCTGAGCCTGCTGGACGTGGAGGACACCGGCGTGCGGGCGGCGCTGCACCTGACGCTGCAACAGCTGCCCTGGCACGTCTCCCGTCAGTTCGCCCATCTCGGTCGCCACCCCGGCACGCACGTCGACCGGTATGCGGCGGCGGCCTTGGCGGGCACGGATCCGGCAGCGGCCGAGCTTTCCCTGGAGCGGCTGGCCGTCGCGCACCTCGTCACGGAGACGGCGTCCGGCCGCTGGACGCTGCACGATCTCGTGCGGCTCTACGCGCGGAGCCTGGACGCCGGGCCCAATGCGCTCAAGCGCGTGCTCGACCACTACATCGCCACGGCCCTCGCGGCCGTGGCGGCGGCCGAGCCCGGCAACGAGGAGGACTTCCCGCTGCCTGCGGACTACCTGCCGTCCGCCGCCGTGCGGGAGTTCGGCGACCGGTCCGCCGCCGTAGCCTGGTACGCGGCCGAGAGGGACGACCTCACGCTGGCGGTGGCTGCGGCACAGGCCGCCGGACTGCACGGCAGGGCCTGGCGGATCGTCCTGCTGCTGTGGCCGCTGATCGTGTGGCGCGTGCGGGACGGCTGGGTCCCGCTCCTGGAGACCGCGCTCGCGGCGGCACGGGCCGACGCCGATCGGCACGGCGAGTCGCGGGTGCTGAACGTGCTCGGCTGGGTGCTGATCGAGGAGGGGCGCATCGCAGAGGCTCTGGCCCGTCTGGGGGCCGCCTCCGCGCTCGCCTCCCGGGCGGGCGACTTGGTCGCCGAGGCGAACGCGCTGATCGTCCTGGCCGTGGCGCAAGCGGCGCTCGGCGGCCCGTCCGAGGCTGCGCAGGGATGCGAGCGGGCGGTGGAGCTGGCGCGCACGGCCGGCAACCGGACCACCGAGAGACTGGCCATGCAGCACCTCGCCCGGCATCGGGTCGACGCCGGGGAATGGCGCCCGGCCCTCGACACGGCGACCGAGGCCCTCGCCTTCGATGATCGATCGGGCACCGCCGACGTGCCCCGGATACTGCTGCTCATGGTGAGGGGAGAGGCGCTGCTGGGGCTCGGGGACGCGGCCGAGGGCATCCGGCAGCTCGACCTGGCGGCCCGGGAGGCGGAGTCGTCCGGCTACGAGGACGGCGCGGTACGGGCGCTCGGCGTGCTGCTGCGGGTATCGGCGGATCCGGGACTCCAGGCACGGTACGACGCGGCGGTTGCGCGACTCACGACGCGAACCTGAACCGTCGCCCGCGGCCGGCAGCATGGCACGAGGCTGACGAACGGCAACCGAACTTCAGCAGCTCTCAACGTATGGCGGCCCTACTCGGGAAACCGAGGACTCGGCCGGCTGAACGGAAGCATGCCGGGCCAGGTGCCGGGCCGAGGACTGTGGCGTGGTCCTGGCGGCGCCGCCGGCGCCGGCTGTCTCCTGCCTGCAAGAGCCTGCCTTCGCGACCCGATCCCCAGCTCATCACGTTCCAGGCACCAGCACTGCCCGTACTTGTCGCCAACGTGAACGGCGCGTCAGGAATACGTGAGCGAAGCGTGAGCGGGGGATGAGAGTCTGATCCCTCTGGGCCAAAGCGGCAAACCTGGCCCGCCGAAGGCGATCCGGTTTCCACGCCCAGTGAAAGATAGCTTGAGTGCGGGATTTCCGAAGGGGCTGGATTTGAGAACGGCTGGATTTCTTCACATGCAAAAAAATCCGAGAATTGTTGCCCTATTGGCAGTGTTCGCAACGATCATCGGCGTGTTTGTGGGGGTGCCCGCTTCTCCCGCGTACGCCGCAGACCTGAAGCCAGAGCACATCAAGATGGCCACCTATAATTCTCAGGGCGCCAAGTGGAGCGAGGTCGAGGTACTCAGCAGGGGAAACAGCATTGTCGCGGTGCAGGAGGCCGGCCCGGATCCGCGCCTGATAATGGCGCACCAAAACGACTATCAGATCCGCGGGTACCAGGTCAGGCATTACCTCTGGCGGACGTCTCAGGGGCAGAGGCACGTTTACTACCTGAATCCGTCCTCGAACGGTCGGGTCAATCTGGCAATGGTTACGCACCAGGCTGCCGACAACGTCCTGGTCGCTCCGGGACTCACCTCCGGTGGCGTCGCGCGGGGTCGCCCTGCGCTGGGCCTGGTCTTCGGCAACAACGCCTACTTCAACCTGCACGCGCTCGCCAGCGGGGGCGGGGACGTCCCGGTGTTGCTGAACAGCATCCGTACCGAGGCGTCGATAGCTCGCGTGTCGTGGCATGCAATGGGCGACTTCAACCGAGAGCCGCAGACGATCGACAACGTGGTCGAAGACCTCCATGCGCACACCTATCGCAGCGGAAACCCCACGCACCAAAGCGGTCACGAACTGGACTACATGGTTTCATCGCGGAATATAAACGATCACGCCGCTGAACGGATGGGCGGCAGGGGCTCGGACCATTATCCAGTGCAGTTCGCCACTCGTGCACCCTCGAACAATGACACCTTTGCCGTGACCAGCCTCAGTAATGACGGTCGCGTCATGGACATCGCTGGCGGGTCAGCTACCAACGGGACGCATGTCATCACCTACGATGACCACCATGGCCAGAACCAGCAGTGGCAAGCACGTCAGGGCTCTGTACCCCAGTCGATGACACTCGTCAACAAGCAAACTGGTAAGTGTATTGACGCGTCCGGTGGGCCCGGAGCCGGAAGCGGAAATTACCTCAACGAATGGGACTGCCAAGGCCAGAAGACCCAAAATTGGCGACCCATCTATGACCCCGTCGAGGTAGGCGTGGTCTCGTACATGCATCTCTACACCGGCCTGTGTATGGACGTATTGAACTACGCGATGGGCAACGGCGCCTGGCTCGGCCTGTACAAGTGCAGCGGGGCCCAGAACCAGAAGTTCCTGCTTCAGTGGCGTTGACCGTGGCGTCCGGCAGCGAACCGGCCCAGCCGGGCGAAGCAGGGTCAACTCCCTGACGCAGTACATGTGTTGCCTGTACTAGCGGGCATCTTTTCGGATACTACGAGCTCCCTGGGGCGACCCACCCCAGGGAGTCCGGAACTCCGGCTTCGCGGCAATCTCCGCCGGACCATCTGACCTGCCAACTCTCAACCTGGCCGTGCCCGGTTCGGCGATGATGAACGCATGGCGCACACCATGGTCCTCGCCGTCCACCCCGCCGACCTGGAGCACCGCGGGCTGCTGAAGGAGTGGACGCCCGTCCCGGCCGACGCTCCCACGTCGGGGCAGACGCTCGGCGGGAGAGGACCGTACGCCGGTGCGGGGCTCACCGGCCGGCTGGTCGTCGTCCTGCCCGAGACGCTGTGGGCGCCGCTCGTACGGGGCGCCTACTGGACCGGCCCAACCCCACCTACAGGCCCTACAGGCCTGGACCGACCGGTGGGGCCCCGGGCCCGCCGCCGGGCGCAGTGCGGCACCGCCTGACGCCCTCGCCGAACGCGAACTCATCGCCCGGCACATCACCACCACCGGCGAAATCATCCGCACCGCTCTGGCCCGCACCGTCGACGGTCGCCCGAACCGCTGACCCCACCGGCGAAGACAGCCGGGGTGCCGAGCAGTCCGAAGCATGCGAGAGACGAACCCGGCCCGGGGTCGCTTCAGTCTTGGTTCCGGCTCCGGATGGGCAGCGGGCACGGGCACCCATTACATCCGCTCAGGACCAGGCACGGCCTGGACACCGGCTCACTCAAGGCAGGCGAGCTGGCGGGCCATCGTCGGCCAGTCCGCCCCTGCATCAACTCGGCCGGGACGTCCTCGTCCAAGACGCCGCGCAGATGGTCGGCCGACCAGCCCGGCGCCATCTTCTCTGCGTCCTCGCCAAGTTGCTTGTCGTCCCCCGTCAGGCGCCTTCCCTCCGCGTCCCTGATCGGTCCCCGACCCGACCCGGAAAGGGCCCGGACAGGGGGGCCACATGGGTGACGGTGGCACCTAACGTGACGAGGTGTCCCGGCCGGGTCCGCACGCTTCGCGCAACCGCCCTCTTCATGAGGAGGATCCATGTCGTTAAGGGGCAGCACGGCACCGCCGCACATCGCCGCGCGGGGCACAGCCATGGCCGTGGGAGCCGCCATGGCCGTCATCACCGGCCTCGTCGCCGCTCCCGCGGTCCACGCGTCGCCGTCTGCCACCGGAGCCCTGCGTGGGCACCGTGTGACGGCCCGCTGAAGCCGGGAGCCGAGTGCGCCACTCTTTCGGTGCCGGTCGACTGTTCGACCACCTCGACACGGCCCAGACGGTCCGGGACCTGGACGCCCTCCGGGCCGCCCTCGACGAGCGGAAGCTGACCTTCCACGGCAGTTCGTACGGCACGCTCCTCGGGGCGCAGTACGCCGAGACCTACCCCCGCCGCGTGCGCGCAATGGTGCTGGAGAGCGTGATGGACCACAGCGTTGCGGTCACCCGTGACTTCCTGCGGTCCGAGGCGGCCACAGCACAGGATTCATTCCATGAGTTCGTGAAGTGGTGCAACGGTGCCACGGACTGCGCGCTGCGCGGCCGCGACATCCGCGCCGCCTGGCAAAAGCTGTTGGCCCGGGCCGCGCGCGGCGAGCTGGCGGACCCCGCGAAGCCGGGCACCTCGCTGTCGTCTTCGGACCTGGTCAACAAGATCGCGTTCCGAGAGTTCTACGGGGCCGCCGACTACGCCGGCCTGGCCACGGCGATCGCTGGGATGGACGCGAGCAAACCGCTGCCCGCGTCGCCCACCTCGACAGCTCCGCTGCCTCCTGCAACCCCGGTCTTCTGCTCGGACTGGCACCTGCCAGTACGCAACTACCAGGACTACGCCTCGCTCGTCACCATGATGAACAAGACGGCGCCCGACCTGCCCTACCTGCTGCCGCTCCACATGGCAGCCGCGTGCCTGGGCGCGCCGACCGCCAACCCGCAGCACCGCCTGGACACACACGGTGCCCCGCCGATCCTGGTCTCCAACGCGGTCCACGACCCCTACCGGCTACGAGTGGGCGGTCTCGGTGGCCCGGCAGCTCGGCCGCAGCGGCGTGCTCCTCACCTACGAGGGCCACGGGCACGGCAGCATCGCCAAGGGCCCGTGCATGGAGGACACCGTCAACAGATATCTCACCGACCTGGCAGTCCCACCACAGGGCACCAGCTGCCGCCCCGCCATGCCGTTCTGACAGCTTGTCGATCCGGGTCCGCCCTTCGTCCGGACCCGGATCGACAACATTGATCGTGAAGCACCGCTTTCATGGCAGGGCCCAACCAGGAAGGACACCACCTCAACCCGTGCGGAATCCCATCGGGAACATCAGTGCCCTACCTGGCATCCGCGGCCGGTCCGGCGACCCGCAGGACTCACAGCGTCGGATCGCACGGCGCCCCGTAGCGCGGGGTCTGGACGGCCCCCACGTGTGCCTGAGCCACCGCAACGGCTCGGGGCCCAGGCACCGCAATGTTCTCAGTTCGCAGCCAACTCGAAGGCCTGGTTGGTGGTGTTGGCGGCTCCAGGGCTGTTGATGTTGTTGCTGGTGTTGATGTCGTTGAACGCAGTGACGATGCCGTTGAGGTTGACGGGCAGGATCGATCCGCCCCCGCCGCCCCGCCATTGCCGCCATTGCCGCCGTCGCAGGTGCCGCCGGTGACGGTGGTGGAGTCACTGTCGGAGTCCGACGCGCTGCCGCCGCCGGAGACGCCGGCCGTCTTGGTGAACGTGCACGGGCACTGGCGGTGACGTCGACGTTCATGTCAGCGGTCACACATTTCCCCACGATCCACATGATCGGCGTCACGTAATTCCCCACCCGAACGGTCATGCTTCCCCATGGGGATGGCGGTTGCGAGTGGGCCCAACGGCAGGGCCCGAGCCCGCCTCTCCCTGCTGTTCACATGAACAGCAGGTCGACCGGCGGCCATGGGTAGCCCAGTCGCTCGGCATCATGCGAACCTCCCCAGACCTCGGCGGTGGCACGGGGATCGCCTGCGGTCAACCGCGCTTCAAGGCGCTCGGCCTGGTCCGATGGATCGTCCGCGGAGATCGGGAGAGTCATCCCGAACTGGATCCAGGGCAGATCCGTATCGGGCCCGTTAGGGGGGTGCATCAGGATGACGTGGATCCGGTCGGGTTGCTTGCGGGAGGCCCAGACGTCTTGCAACTCGCACTCCCACCGGAGGAGCCAGTCCCCGCGTCCCCTCAGCCCCGCCTCAAGCAGCCGCGCAACTGCTCCTGCCGGCCACTCCCAGCCGCGGTCCTCTCCGGCTCGCAGGACTTCGGCCTCGTACTGAGCTGCGGTGAACCGAAGCTCCGGCAGGGCGACATCCTGATTGGCCGGGTCGCGCCAGCCCGCCCAGACAACATGGTCCCCGTCACGCGTGACCGTCATGTACAGGGCACCGCAGCACTCCTCCGCGCCGCACCCGGACCAAGCGAGACGAGCCTCGTGGGGCGTCGCGGTGGCATGCAACGGCCCGTCCAGGTCCAACAGATACCGGGGGCCTGCTCCCAGGTACCGGGAGCCTCCCACGCCGCCAGGAAGCACATCAGCCAGAAGATCCCCGCCGTTGACGATCGGGCGGACCTCCACGCCGCCCTCGTCGGGCGGTCGGCACACGATGCTCAGGCTGAGAAGGTCCGGTTGCATGGTCATCGGCCAATGGTCGTGGAGCCAGCCACAGCTGTCATGTGAATTCGCGTGGCCCTGCTCGGGTCGGTAGTCCGGGCTGCTGTCAGCCAGGCCCGGCCTCCGGACACCCCGCCGGAACGTCGGAATGGCAGCCGGGGGAACTACGTGACCGGCCACAGTCGGTTCAGTGAGTGTCCAAACGGCCCCGTCGCAAGCGCGATGATGGGCACATGTTCTATGCAGACCTCAGCCCATACGCCTACTGGGACGAAGGTGAAGAATTCACCGACCTAACCGACGGCATGCGTTCTGTAAGCTTTCAGCCGGTCTACGAACGATTCAACATAGGCTGGCTGGAAGCAAGCCTATGTTGGACAAGCGGCCAGGCTCCCCGGGAATTCGGCCGCAGGCTTCTGGCCATCATCGATGCCCAGCAAGTCAATGTCATGTTGGGCCTGCACAAGTGCGATCTTTGCCCAACACCTCTCCCAGACTCCCACCCCTGGTACACACCCCGCCCGGGAGACCTACGCGCAAGCGCTGGAACCGGTGAGATCCGCGTCCCCGGCAACCCTGGCACTGTCTTCGCCGCTCCGAGCCTCATCGGCCATTACGTCGTCGACCACAGCTACCTGCCGCCCCAGCCGTTCATTGAGGCAGTCCTTACCTTCGACCCGTACGGAACCTGTCAGGCAAGGTTTCCAGGTATCAGGTTCCCGTGGGTACCAAAGGATGCAGTCCTTCGCCACGTCGACGACGAGTAGGGCCCGCGTCCCGGCGCACCCATCAATGCAGGAGTCGGGCCGGCTTTTGTGCCTCCTGTGCCTCCTGTGCCTCAGACAGACCTGCAACGCTGAATTCATCACGCACCAGGGGCGCTGCGCTCAGTCCTGATTCGAGCATGCAGATAAGACGGGTGTTGCAGCCGTCGCTCGGGTTGTCGCCGGCGTTCCAGTGCTTGAACGCCTCGCGCTCGTAGCCCGTCCGGGACTCGTCGGCGACTCGGAGGGCGGAGACGGCGACGCCGATCGGCAGGACCTCGGGCTCCAGCGCCTTCGCCTGGGCGGTGGTCGGCAGGGAGACGGGAAGCACGGCCAGGGCCAGGGCGGCGGCCGTGCGCATCACGGTGATCATCACGGGGCCGGTTGTAGCCCCGTCGATCGCCTGAAGACCGGGCTCCTGCCTGCCCGTCACCCGATTGGACCGGCGGATTCATCGCAGAAACGGAGCCACAAGCTTCTGGTCGAGGCATGAGGGGCCGAGCCCGCCCGGGCCAATTCCGCCGCGCGCGCCAGGCGCTGGCTCCGGGAGCGGGGCTCGCAAGACGACGGGCCGCCTATGTGTGTGTTCTCGGCGTCAGCACGGAGAGCCAGTCGTTGTCGTCCGGGGAAGGGCCCGTACCGCCAGCTCCCTGACCGGGGGCGGGCGGGACCTCCATGGCCTTGCGAAGGTGGGCGACGGTGGCGTTGGCCGCCGCACGCAGTTGGTCATCGTCGGACTGGCAGCCGGTGGCGTCGAGGAGGACGACGGCCGCCTGGAGCACGCCGACGTGCACGCGCACGGTCGAGAGCGCCGCGAGGGCTGCCGCCGCCTGTTCGGCCGGCGAGGCTGGGGACTGGGGAATGAGCTGAGCAACGCCTCGGCCGAGGCCTCGGTCGCGGGAGGGTGCTGTCACAAGGGGCAGTCTGCGGCGCAGGCGCCCACCCGCCCAAATCCCGTGGGCCAAGCCCTACGGCCTGGTCGCCGTTGAACGTGGTCAGAGCGTTGGCAAGGAGGGCTGCGATCCGGGTGATGTGCTGGCCGAAGAGGAGCAGGATCGTTCCGGTAGTCCGGACTTCGAGGGGGAGGTTCCTGTCGTTCAGGCACTGCTGGAGGAGCTCCCACTGAGAGGGCGTTAAGCTCATCTTTGGGCTGCTATATGCGGAGCTGGGCTTCGGCTTGTCTGGGAGTACTGAGGCTGGCGTGAATGATGGTGCACGAGTCGCAGTTCCGGCGCCGTGTTGGCCTGGCTGCTCCTGTTTCATCCCAAGACGCCGTGTTGTGCGCCGTGTGCTTCGGGCGCCGGTGTCTGCGCCCGGGCCTGCCGGGTGATGGGTGGGTAACTCGGAATCGTGCCTGAACGTCGCCGTTATCCCAGTGATCTGTCCGATGCTCGGTGGAAACTGGTCGAGCCGGTTCTGACCGCCTGGCGCTCCGAGCGCCGCGGCCGCGGCCTCGACATCGGCGACCATCGGATCACGACCTGCGCAGTCTCTTGGACGCGGTCCTCTACGTGAACCGCACCGGGATCGCCTGGCGCTATCTGCCGCACGACTACCCGCCACGCCGCCATCACCCGGCCGGCCGCCGCCAGGGTCCCTCTCCCCGGCCTGGCCGTCCACCTCGCCTCGGCCGCCTCGGGCCTCCCGGCCACCGATGAGCTGTCCGCCTTCATCGCGGCCCACACATCGCCATGACGGGCGCCGCCGCCTTCCGGCGCCGGTGGTACGCGAGGGCGACCGCCGCCAGCAGCGGGGGCCACGCGACCAGGGGGACGTAACAGACCAGCAGGAAGATGTCCTGGGCCGGGCTGCCGATGGTCCCCTCGCCGATCCCGACGACGTTGGCGTACGTGAACCAGGCGACCAGGGCCGCCCCGGCGGCCGCCCCCAGCAGTGCCGGAACCACCGCCGCGAGCGGTGGCACCCGCCGCCCGCCGAGGTACGGGATCCAGTGCGGCACGGTCTCTCCCCAGCCGCGGACCAGTCCCAGCGTGAGCAGGGCCAGGCACTCGGACAGCACGCTGAGGAAGAGCACGTACGCCGCCCCGGGCACGGTCGTGACGGGCTCGGCGGCAACCGGCAGCCCCACGACCAGGGCGACCCGCCACAGCCCCGACGGGACGGCGATCAACGGAACGGCATGGGCGACGACGGCGGCCCACCGGGGCACGTCCGGCAGGGCCTTGACTCGCAACAGGTTCGGCATGACGAACATGCTGGCCGGGAGCCGAGCCGACCCACATCGTCCCCCGCTCCCGACCTCTTCCCCCACACGGGGGAGGCAGGATGCTACCCAGGTCCCCTCACCCACAGAACGGACGGAATCCGGATGACCGACATCACCCCGACCGAAGGGTGGGAGCTGCTGCCCGCCTCCGTCCGCGAACAGGTCGACGCGTACGTCCTGCGGGACGCCCTCTTCCAGGCGGTCCGGACCATCTGGAAGCGGGCCGCGGTGTCGGCCTGGAGCTGATGGACGCCCGGCTCGTCGTCAACGACCGGTACCTCCACCACGGCGACGCCGTCGCCCGCACCCCGGACAGCCCTCTCGACCCGGAGTCCCTGGCCGCCTCGGCCTCGGACGGCCCCGGCCGCGTCGTGGCCATCGAGGCCGTCTGGGACGGTGACACCGTGCACGGCTGGTTCGTGAACCTGCTGGCCGTCACCGCCGACCCCCCGGGCGACCGGGCGCTGGCCACCATCTACTGGGGCGCGGCCGAGCGCTACCTCGGCGACGAGGACCCCGGGCCGCTCCACCCGTCGGCGGCCGTGGCCGACAGGGCCGGCCGGGCCCTGGCCGCCCGCCTCTCGGTCCCGCTCCACTTCGCGAGCCCGCACACCCCGGACGACGAGGCCCCCCGCCGGCGTCCGTGACACCGCCTCGGGCGGGGGGCGGAACACTCGGTCAGTTGAAGTTGGGCCAGTCCCAAGGCGTCCAGCCCGACCCGAGGGCGAGGCGCGTCCTGCTGACGACGGGGCCGTTGCTGTTGTTGAGGTAGATGGTCGTTCGGAAGTCGCCCCCCACCTGCTGATCCTCCACCTTGACAGCGTTCGTGGCGCGGGCAGAACCGAAGGGATCGGGCTTGCCCAAGGACACCCATCCGGTCCACTGATTGCTGATGGTCCAGCGCGTCCACACCGCATAGTCGAGGCCGACCAGGAACTGTTCCTTCTGGCCGTTCGGAAGCGCGTGGTTCGTTACGCCGTAATCACATATGTACTGGCCGCCGCCCCCCGCATTGCAGGTATCGGCTGCCTGAGCCGGCGTGACGGCCACGGCCAGTCCTGCGATGGCGGCGAGGGCGACAACCGTAGCCTTGAACTTCTTCAACCTGAGCACCTTGTTCTCTCGATGTGATCCATTCGACTCGGGCCTTCAGGCCCGATCATGACACACCGTCACCCTACTGGTCGTATCGGCGAACCGCGTACCGCCGTCGGCGCCCTCACCGTCGCCGCCGGCCTCCCAGCGCAGGAGGTCCCCCGGCTGGCACTCCAGCACCTCGCAGAGCGCCGCGAGCGCCGCGCGCGCGATGGTCTCCTCCCAGCGCTCGTCGGTGAACTTCTGCCCGCACCGGCTGCACACCGCCCGCTGCGCCTCCCTGTCGGCGGCACGGCGTTGCGCCGCCCGCTCGTCGGCGCGGGCAACCTGGGCGCGGTAAAGGGCGTCGCCGTCGGGGTGGTCGAGCGCGGCCGTCAGCGTCTGCTCGCCGGTCCGTCCCAGCCGCCGCCACACCGCCCCGTCGGCGCCGCGCTCCTGGAGCTGCCCCGATAAAGCCGCGGCAGTGGACCGGCACGGCCGCCCTCCGGAAATCCCGTCCCAGCCAGGGCCCCGCACCGGCCCACGCGCCGACCCGCCGACCCGCCGGTCAGGGGGCGTCGATGAGCACCCGGCCGTCAGTCTGCACCGTTGCCGCGAGCCCGTTCACGTACGCGTTCTGCACGCGGGACCGTTCCGTCGCGTTGGGCACGGCGTTGGTGCAGGCCGTCCCGGCGCTGGACCCGGACATCAGCTGGGAGCACGGCCCCGGCTTGGTGTCCGGGAGACCCAGGCTGTGGCCCAGCTCGTGAGCAGCGATGCGCGTCTTGTCGTACCCCTGGCTCACGGCCTGCGCGCCGAGCTCGACTCGGACCTGTCGTCCCGGACGGACGGGGCCGAGGGTGGCCTGCGGCCAGCCGGTGGTGGCCACGATGACGATCTCGGCCCGGGTCCCGGGCGCGGCCTCCACCAGCCGTACGTTGCTGACGTTCGCATTCCAGGAAGCGACCCCGGCCGCGATGGCCGCTTCCCAGCCACCGGCCCGGCTGCCGTCGTAACGGATTGTCACTACCGCTGCGGTGGCGTCGGGTATGGGCGCGGGTGCCGCGGTCGCGGCGGTTGCCGCCGCGAGGACCAGCGCGGCGGCGGAGGTGCCGACTTTCAGCCAGGTGCCCAGAGACATGGTCGTCTTCCTTCATGCGTGGGGGCCGGCCCCTCGGCGGAGCCGGGGCACTGGAGACGCCGCCACCGCCCGCCTGTGGCCCGCGGGTTCGGACAGCCGCCCCTCCGGAGCCCTAAGAAGGTAGCCCCGCACCCCACCAACCGGTCATGCACCTGCCAGCCAATTCCCCTAGGCACTCCAGCCGATGCCCGGTAAGCGGGCGGCGCCTTCCAGGAGCTCGCGCGGCTGCGCTCGACGAACGGGCCACGAACGGCCGCGTCGGCGCAGTCATACGGCTCGGACGGCCCTGCCGCAAAAGGAACGGTCACCAACCGCGGCGGGTTGGAGCCGCAGGCGCACTGCCTCATCTCGCGGGTGGCCGAGGATCTCCTCGCTGATGAGTCGGGACGGCCGGACACAGACGGAGTCAGGCCCAGGGATCATCGCACTGGACGCCCGGTCGCGCGTTGTTCAGCATCTGATCGAGGGTGCGGTCAAGTCCGTTGTCGTCGACATGCACAATCCACGGCACATCGTCGAGGACCTCTGTCAGGCCATCCGTGACCAGAACGTCAAGCGTTGTCCGCAGATCGTCCGGGACGGGATCGTCCACGAGGCAGAGCCACGCCAGTGCGGCAGACCCGTTACCGTGGGTGCGTGACGGCTTGCGCGGAATGCGGCTTCGAGTACAACCTCGCCCTGGCTCCTGGCGTCTCAGGACTCGCCAAGGGCCATGCACGCGAATACGCGGACCTGCTGAGCGCCGAACCGTCGGTGCTGCGGCGGCGCTCCACGCCGCAGGTCTGGTCACCTCTCGAGTACGCCTGTCACGTGCGCGACGTGCTGCTCGTCCAGCGCGAGCGGGTGATGGCCGCACGGCGCCGTGACACGCCGGTCGCCGAGTCGATGGGGCGCGACGAGCGGGTCGAGTACGACGGATACGCCCTTCAGGAGCCCGCCGATGTGGCGCGCCAACTGCAGGACGCGGTCGTCCTGTTCACCGGTGTCCTCGACCGGCTGTCTCCGTCGGACTGGGAACGCACACTGGTATACACCTATCCTGAGCGCGAGGAACGCACCCTGCGCTGGGTCGCCGTGCACACCCTCCACGAGCTACGGCACCACCTGCTCGACATGGGCCGCCAGCTGGAACAGCCGTAGCGGGGCCCGCCGTCCGGGAGGGCCGGTGGCTCACTTCAGGTGCCGCACCAGGAAGCGGCACTCGTCCTCCAGCTCGAACCACGGGGTTCCGGTGTGCCCTCCCGGATCGGCGTGCAGCGTCTTCTCCTCGCCGCCGAAGGCCTCGAACAGGTCCAGGGCCCGTTGCCGGGGGTTCCCCTCGTCGTCCCACCGCAGCAGGAACAGCAGCGGAACGGTGACCCGCCGGGCCTCCTCCCGCTGGGCACGGGGCACGTAGCCGCCCGCGGGGAATCCGGCGGAGGTCGGCGCGGCCCTGCTCGTCGGCGCCGGAACGGGGGCGGTCACCGCGCCCGGCGGCGTCGACGGTGGCCACCGCGAAGCCGCTGGCCGCCGTGGTCTCCCACCGGTTTTCGCCAAGGCTCCGCTGCCGTATGCCACCCGTGCAATCGGAACGGCTCTTCGGCGTGACTCCCGTCACTTCCCGTAACGGAAGGGGCATGTGTGCCGAGCCGCGGGGCAAGCGGGCCGAAAGCAACACGCATCGCGGGCGAGCCGCGGTGTCGGAAGCGGAGGTACAGCGCGTCGTGTCGGAGCAGAGAACCATCCACATCGCCGGGACCTGGCGGTCCGCGGTCTCAGGGGCCACCCGTGAGGTCCTGGACCCGGCGGACGGGAGCGTCCTCGCGGTCGTCTCCGAGGGCGCCGCCGAGGACGCCGACGCCGCCGTCCGCGCCGCGCGCGCCGCCTTCGACGGCGGCGAGTGGCCGCGTACGCCCGTCGCGGAGCGTGCCGCCGTGCTGCGCCGCACCGCCGAGCTGCTCCAGCGCAACCGGGAATGCCTGGCGCTGCTGGAGAGCCGGGACACGGGCAAGACGCTGGAAGAAGGCCGGGTGGACGTGGACTGCGTCAGCGACGCCTTCCGCTATTTCGCGGACCTGGTCATCGGTGAGAGCGCCGGGCGCGTGGTCGACGCCGGCTCCCCCGACGTCCACAGCGTCGTGGTCCACGAGCCGGTCGGCGTCTGCGCGCTGATCACCCCCTGGAACTACCCCCTGCTCCAGGCCAGCTGGAAGATCGCCCCCGCCCTCGCCGCGGGCAACACCTTCGTCCTCAAGCCGAGCGAGATCACCCCGCTGTCCACGGTGGAGCTCGTCCACCTGCTGGCGGAGGCCGGTCTGCCGGCCGGTGTCGCCAATCTGGTGACGGGTGCCGGTGACCCCGTCGGCGCCCGCCTGTCCGAGCACCCCGATGTCGACCTGGTCTCCTTCACCGGCGGCCTCGCCAGCGGTACGAAGGTCATGCGGGCGGCCGCCGACTCGGTCAAGAAGGTCGCGCTCGAACTCGGCGGCAAGAACCCGAACGTGGTCTTCGCCGACGCCTGCGCCACCGCCGAAGGCTTCGACACCGCCGTCGACCAGGCCCTCAACGCCGCGTTCATGCACAGCGGCCAGGTCTGCTCCGCCGGCTCCCGGCTCGTCATCGAGGACCGCGTGGCCCAGCGCTTCGTGGCCGAGCTCGCCCGCCGGGCCGACCGGATCCGCCTCGGCCGCGGCACCGACCCGGGCGTCGAGTGCGGCCCCCTGGTCTCCGCGGCCCAGCTGGCGCGGACGCAGGAGTACGTGGACTCCGCCCTCGCCGAGGGTGCCGTGCTGCGCGCCGGCGGTTCCCGCCCGGACGGGCCCGGCTGGTTCTACCGGCCGACGGTGCTGGACCAGTGCCACAGGGAGATGCGCGTCGTGCGGGAGGAGGTCTTCGGGCCCGTGCTGACCGTCGAGACCTTCCGTACGGAGGACGAGGCCGTCGCGCTCGCCAACGACACCGAGTACGGGCTCGCCGGCGCGGTGTGGACCGCCGACCCGGGCCGCGCCCGCCGGGTGGCGGGCCGGCTGCGCCACGGCACCGTCTGGATCAACGACTACCACCCCTACCTGCCGCAGGCCGAGTGGGGCGGCTTCGGGAAGTCCGGCACCGGACGCGAGCTGGGCCCGGCGGGTCTGGCCGAGTACCGCGAGGCCAAGCACGTGTACCAGAACCTCGCTCCGCGCCCCGTGCGCTGGTTCGCGGGCTGAAGGAGGAGGAGAACCATCAACGCGAACGCGAACACGGACATCACCGAGTACGAGTACGACTATGTCGTGGTCGGCGGCGGAACCGCCGGCTCCGTCATCGCCTCCCGCCTGACCGAGGACCCCGGCACCACCGTCGCCGTGATCGAGGGCGGCCCCAGTGACGTCGACCGGCCCGAGGTGCTCACGCTGCGCCGCTGGATGGGCCTGCTCGGCGGCGAGCTCGACTACGACTACCCCACCACCGAGCAGCCGCGCGGCAACTCCCACATCCGTCACAGCCGCGCCCGCGTCCTCGGCGGCTGTTCCTCGCACAACACCCTCATCGCCTTCAAGCCGCTGCCGTCCGACTGGGACGAGTGGTCGCAGGCGGGTGCCGAGGGCTGGCACTCCGCCGCCATGGAGCCGTACTTCGACAAGCTCCTCAACAACATCGTCCCGGTGGCGGAGAAGGACCGCAACGCCATCGCCCGCGACTTCGTCGACTCCGCGCGGGCGGCCCTGGACGTACCGCTCGTCGAGGGCTTCAACCGCAAGCCGTTCCACGAGGGCGTCGGCTTCTTCGACCTCGCCTACCACCCGGAGGACAACAAGCGCTCGTCCGCCTCGGTGGCGTACCTCCACCCCGTGCTGGACGACCGCCCCAACCTGCGGCTCGTCCTCGAGACCTGGGCGTACCGCCTCGAACTCGACGGTGCCCGGGTGCGCGGGGTGCACGTCCGGTCTCAGGACGGCACGCCGTCCCTGATCACCGCACGCCGGGAGGTCGTGGTCTGCGCGGGCGCCGTGGACACCCCGCGCCTGCTGCTGCACTCCGGCATAGGCCCCCGCGCCGACCTGGAGGCCCTGGGCATCCCCGCGGTGCACGACCTGCCCGGGGTGGGCGAGAACCTGCTCGACCACCCGGAGTCGGTGATCGTCTGGGAGACCGAGGGACCGATCCCGGAGAACTCGGCGATGGACAGCGACGCCGGGCTCTTCGTGCGGCGCGACCCGCAGTCCCGGGGACCCGACCTGATGTTCCACTTCTACCAGGTGCCCTTCACCGACAACCCGGAGCGCATCGGGTACGAACGCCCCGCGCACGGGGTGTCGCTGACCCCCAACGTCCCCAAGCCCCGCAGCCGCGGCCGCCTCTACCTGACCAGCGCGGACCCCAAGGTCAAACCCGCCCTGGACTTCCGCTACTTCACGGACGAGGACGACTACGACGGCCGCACCCTCGTGGACGGCATCAAGCTCGCCCGGGAGATCGCCGCGACCGAGCCACTGGCCGGCTGGCTGAAGCGGGAGGTCTGCCCGGGGCCGGAGATCACCGGCGACGAGGCGCTGAGCGCGTACGCCCGGTCGGTCGCCCACACGGTCTACCACCCGGCGGGCACCTGCAAGATGGGCGCCCCCGACGACCCCTCCGCCGTCGTGGGACCCGACCTCCGGGTGCGCGGCCTCGACGGCATCCGGATCGCGGACGCTTCCGTCTTTCCGACGATGACCGCCGTGAACCCGATGATCGGGGTCCTGATGGTGGGCGAGAAGGCCGCCGAGCTGCTGTCTCCGGAAGGCGGTGCCCGGTGAACGCCACCCCTGTCGAAGAACCCGTCTTCTCGGTCGAGGGCCTCTGGAAGGTCTTCGGCCCCAAGGCCGCGGCCGCGAAGGTCCCCGGTTCCGATCACGCCGGTCTGCCGGCGGCGGAGCTGCGCGAGCGCACCGGCTGCACGGCGGCCGTCCGCGACGTCACGTTCGACGTCCGCAAGGGCGAGGTGTTCGTGGTGATGGGCCTGTCCGGCTCGGGCAAGTCCACCCTCGTACGGTGCCTCACGCGGCTGATCGAGCCCACGGCCGGGACCCTCGCCCTCGACGGCGAGGACGTCCTCGCGATGGACCCCGGCCGGCTGCGCGAACTGCGCCGCCACCGGGCCGCCATGGTCTTCCAGCACTTCGGCCTGCTCCCGCACCGCAGCGTCCTGGACAACGTCGCCTACGGCCTGGAGATCCAGGGCGTGGGCCGCGCCGAGCGCCGCGCGAAGGCTGCCGAGGTGGTCGAGAAGGTCGGGCTCGGCGGGTTCGAGGAGCGCCGCCCCGGCGAGCTGTCGGGTGGCCAGCAGCAGCGCGTCGGGATCGCCCGTGCCCTCGCCGCCGACCCCGAAGTGCTCCTGTTCGACGAGCCGTTCAGCGCGCTCGATCCGCTCATCCGGCGCGAGATGCAGGACGAGGTGGCGCGCCTCCACCACGAGGAGGGCCGCACCATGGTCTTCATCACCCACGACCTGGCCGAGGCGCTGCGCCTGGGCGACCGCATCGCGCTGATGCGGGACGGCCGCATCGTGCAGCTCGGCACGCCCGAGGAGATCGTCGGCTCGCCGGCCGACGACTACGTACGGGACTTCGTCCGCGACGTCCCGCGCGAGCGGGTCCTCACCGTACGCAGTGCGATGCGGCGCGCCGACGGCGACGACGCCGGGCAGGGCCCCGCCCTGACCCCCGCCACGACCGTGGCCGACGCCATCGAGGCCGTCGTCCGCAGCGGTGGTCCGGTCCGGGTCGTCGACGGCGGCCGGTGCCTGGGTGTGGTCGACGAGGCAGGACTGCTCGCGGTGGTGGCGGGGCTCCCGGCCGCCACCGGGCGGGAGGCGGCGGCATGAACGGCACCGACCGACCCGCTGTCCCCGTACCCGGCACCGGGAGGTGGTGCGGATGACCGCGGCCACGGCCCCCGCACGCGAACCCTCCCGGCCGGGCGGCCCGCAGTCGCCCGGCCGGTCCGGCGCCCCGGAGCGCGCCGCCGCCGGCCGCCCCGCAGCGGCGGCGGACGCGGCGGCCGGATCCGGAGCGCCCGTACGCCCGCGCGGCGGCCCGGTCCTGTCCGGGCTCCGTCCAGGCCGCGGGCTGCTCCTGCCCCTCGCCGTAGCCGCCGTGCTGATCGCGCTCGCCGTCGCCCTGCCGGCCTCGGGCAGCTGGCCCGCGGCCCTGGCCGTGGACCTGTCGGGCCCGCTCGGCCGGGCCGGTGACTGGATCATCGACCACCGCGACAGCCATCCGGTGTTCCTCTACTTCCTCGGGCACGTCAGCAACGCCGTGGTCGTGTCCGTCCGGGCCGTCTACGTCGTCCTGCTCGCCGCGGGCTGGACCGGCGTGACCGCACTGGCCGCCCTGGTGGCCTGGCGCCTGGCGGGCCTGCGGCTCGCCCTGACCTGTGCCGCCGCCTTCGCCGCGTGCGGGCTGCTCGGCATGTGGGTGCCGACCATGCAGACCCTCGCGCTGATGGTCGTGGCCGTCGCCGCCTCCGTCGCCGTCGGCGGCCTGCTCGGTCTCGCCGCCGGGCTCTCCGCACGGGCCGCCCGCGTCCTGCGCCCCCTGCTCGACACCATGCAGATCCTGCCGGCGTTCGCGTACCTGCTGCCGATGGTGCTGGTCTTCGGCATCGGCGTGCCCGCCGCCGTGCTGGCCACGGTCGTGTACGCCGCCCCGCCGATGGCGCGGCTGACCGCGCTCGGGCTGCGCGAGGCCGACGCGGGGGTGCTGGAGGCCGCCGCCTCGCTCGGCGCGACCGGCCGCCAGCGGCTGCTGACCGCCCGGCTGCCGCTGGCACGCGGGCAGCTCATGCTGGGTGTCAACCAGGCCGTCATGACCGGCCTGTCGATGGCCGTGATCGCCTCCGTGATCGGCGCGGGCGGCCTCGGAGACCGCGTCTACCAGGCGCTCGCGTCCGTCGACGTCGGTGCCGCACTGGCCGCGGGCATCCCCATCGTGCTGCTCGCCGTCGTCCTCGACCGCACCGCCGAGGCGGCGGGCCGCCGGATCGGCGCGGCCGGCGTCCCCGTGCGCGGCGCGCGGCAGCTGCTGCTGAAGGTGTTCGACGGCTGGTACGGGTGGCTGCTCACCGTCCTCGTGGCGGTGGCGGCCGGTGTGGCCGGACGCATCGCGGGCACATCGCTGTGGCCGGCGTCCTGGACGGTGTCCATCGCCGAGCCGATGAACGCGGCGGCCGCCTGGATGACCTCCCACCTCTACTCCGGGGTGCCCGTCGTCGGGGGCAGTGCCGACTGGGCCGCCCGGTTCACCGGCTGGGTCCTCGATCCCCTGCGCGGCGGCCTCCAGGCCGCACCGTGGTGGCTGCTCCTGCTGCTCGCCGGAGGGCTCGCCCTCGTCGTGAGCACCTGGCGCGCCGCGCTCACGGCCGTGCTCGCCCTGGCGGGGGTCGGCGTACTCGGTGTGTGGGAGGCCTCCCTCGACACGTTGTCGCAGGTCCTCGCCGCCGTCGCCGTGACCCTCGTGGCCGGGTTCGCGATCGCGGTGGCCGTGGCCGGCAGCGCCCGGGCGCAGCGGCTGCTGCGTCCCGTGCTCGACGTCTGCCAGACACTGCCGCAGTTCGTCTACCTCATCCCCGTGGTCGCGCTGTTCGGGGTCGGGCGGGCACCGGCCGCGGCCGCCGCGGTCGTGTACGCGCTGCCGGCGGTGATCCGGATCACCACGCAGGGCCTGCGCGAGGTGGACGCGGCGTCGCTCGAATCCGCCCGCTCGCTGGGCGCGACCCCTTGGCAGCTGCTGTGGCAGGTCCGGCTGCCGCTCGCCCGGCCGGCGTTGCTGCTCGCCGTCAACCAGGCCGTGGTCCTGGTCCTCGCCGTCGTCATCATCGGCGGCCTGGTCGGCGGTGGCGCGCTCGGTTACGACGTCGTCCTCGGTCTGGCGCAGGGCGACCTGGCCACCGGCCTCGTCGCGGGCACCGCGATCGTGTGCCTCGGCCTGCTGCTCGACCGTGTCACCCAGCCCGCGAAGGAGGCCTGAGATGCGATACCGACCCTTCCGCGGCGGGCGCGGCCGCCGCGGCGCGGCCCTGCTCGCCGCCGCTGCCGGACTCGCCGTCCTCTCCGGCTGCGGTGCGGCCGACATGACCCGGCAGGCGTCTCCGTACGCCGCCGAGCAGGACGCGAAGACGGTCACCCTGTCCGTCCAGTCCTGGGTCGGCGCGCAGGCGAACACCGCCGTGGCCGCCTACCTCCTCGAACACGAGCTGGGCTACCGCGTGGACACCGTGCAGGTCGACGAGGTCCCCGCCTGGGACGCGCTGAGCCAGGGGCGGGTCGACGCGATCCTGGAGGACTGGGGCCACCCCGAGCAGGAGAAGCGGTACGTCGAGGGCAAGAAGACGATCACCCGGGGCGGTGACCTGGGGGTGACCGGCCACATCGGCTGGTTCGTCCCCACGTACTTCGCCGAGGCCCACCCGGACGTCACGGACTGGAAGAACCTCGACAAGTACGCCGACCAGCTGCGCACCCCCGAGAGCCGCGGCAAGGGCCAGCTGATGGACGGCTCCCCGTCCTACGTCACGAACGACAAGGCACTGGTGAAGAACCTGGGTCTCGACTTCGAGGTCGTCTTCGCCGGCTCCGAGGCGGCCCAGATCACCCAGATCAAGCAGTTCGCCAAGGAGGGCAAGCCCTTCCTGACGTACTGGTACGAGCCGCAGTGGCTCTTCGAACGGGTGCCGATGACCGAGGTGAAGCTGCCCGAGTACACCGAGGGCTGCGCCGACGTCCCGGAGAAGGTGGCCTGCGCCTACCCGCACACGCCGCTGCAGAAGTACCTGAACGCGCGCTTCGCCGATTCGGGGGGCGAGGCGGCCGCCTTCCTGAAGAGGTTCCGCTGGACCGAGGCGGAGCAGAACGAGGTGTCCCTGATGATCGCCGAGGAGAAGCTCTCACCGCAGGAGGCGGCGAAGAAGTGGGTCGAGCGCAACGAGCGCGTCTGGCGGCCGTGGCTGGGCTGACCGCCCGCGGGCCCTCCGTACGGTCCCGCCCCGCCGGGGCGGGACCGTACGGGCCGGCCGGCGTCAGCAGTCCGGCGCGGGCAGGTCGATCGAGGCGAGTTCGGCCGGGTCGACGACGATGTGGATGCGGGTGATCCGGTCTTCGGCGACGGTGAAGGCGATGACGGAGAGAGGGCTTCCGTCGGGGCTCCAGGACATGTGGCCGGGGCTGCCGTTGACCAGCACCGGGCGGTGGCGGGCGGCCTCGCGGGAGAACGTGCGGGCGCCGGCGGCGACCTTGGTGGCGCCCAGGGTGACGACCACGCCGTCGGGGGTGTCGACGGTCAGCTTCACGTTCGGGTCGAGCACGCGCAGGAGCGCTTCGAAGTCGCCGCCGAGGGCGGCGGCGCCGAATGCCCGGACGACCTCTCGCCGGTCGTGTCCGGTGCCCGTCGGCCGGTCCGTGGCCCGGACCTTGCGGCGGGCCCGGCTGGCGGCCATCTTGGTGGCGTCGGTGGATCTGCCCAGGATCCGGCCGATTTCCTGGAACGGGACCGCGAACATGTCGTGCAGGACGAACGCCAGGCGCTCGCTCGGGGTGAGCGAGTCGAGCACGACGAGCAGGGCGAGACCGACCGAGTCCGCCAGCGCCACCCGCTCGTCCGGCGCGAGGTCGTCGTCGGGCGTCACCACGAGGTTCGCGAACTCTTCCCCGTAGGCGGCTTCGGGGTGGGACCGGCGGGATCTCAGGAGGTCCAGGCTGATCCGGCCGACCACGGTGGTCAGCCAGCCCGCCAGATTGCCGATGGTCTCCTCGTCCTGGCGGACGAGCCGCAGCCAGGCTTCCTGGACCACGTCCTCGGCATCGGCGTGCGAGCCCAGCACGTGGTACGCGACGGCGCGCAGCCGGTCGCGCTGGGCTTCGAACGCCTCGGTCACGAGGCCGGACGGATGTGCGGTCACGGCTTGCGCGGCTGACGCAGCGAGACCCGGTTGCCGTCGGGGTCCACGGCCTCTATGCGGAGCCCGAACGGATACTCCTCGGGTTCGGACCCTTCGAAGGTGACGCCGCGCCGGCGCATGATCTCGAAGTCCTTTCGCAGATCGTCGGATTCGAGCATCACCGGACCGGGCACGCCGGCCGGCCGTCCCGTGCCTGCCGCCTGCGCCCACAGGATGATCTGCACCGGGCTGTCGGGAACGCCGACGGTGAGGAAGCGTCCGTCGGGCCCGGGGTAATCGATCCGCTTCTCCAGGCCGAGCCCGTGGGTGTAGAAGTCCAGCCCGCGGTCCTGGTCGGTGACGTAGATCGTCACGTACATGATGCCGGTCAGCATTCCGGTTCTCGATTCACTCGTCGGTGCGGTGGCCGTTCGTCTCCGGCCGTCACACCCATGACGGATGCCGACGGGGGAAGGTAACAGGACCGGTCCTAGTCTTACGATCATGGCTTTGCGACCCGACGAGTTTTTCGACCACGCACGTGCGGCCGCGGATGACGAGCTCCGGCTTCCGCTGGCAAGGATGACCGGGTGGGACGTCAGTCCCTTCGAGGCGGACGGGCTACGCGTCTCCGCTCTCCGCCCGCCCGTTCTGCCCGAGCCGCCGCGGCACGGCGAGGATCCGGCCGACTGCGACGAGTGCCGCTCGCGCGACGAAGGCATCTGGCTCGACGACCGTTGGCGCCTGGCCCGGATACCGGGCGTCGGCGTACCGCTGGTGCTGATGCTGTTCCCGCGCGACCACTACGACATGGCCGACCTGCCCGACGAACTGGCCGCCGAGCTGGGCGTGCTCACCACTCACATCGTGCGACACGTGCAGGCGCTGCCGCACGTCTCGCGGGCCCACGTCTACCGGATCGGGGACGGGGCCGCACACCTGCACGTGTGGTTCTTCGCCCGGCCCGAAGGACAGGCCCAGTTGTACGGGTCGTGGCTCCCCGTCTGGGACGACCTCCTGCCCGAATACCCGGCGGAAGCGGCCGACGCGGACGCGACCGCCGTCGCCGACGCCCTGGTCGCCTCGTACGGAGGGCACCGCCGCACCACCGGCGGCGCATGAACCGCCGGCCGCCCTCACGCGCCGGCGGACCCCCCAGGGGGCCCGGAAAGCCGGCTGACAGATCATCCGGGACCTGCTTATGATGCCGCCGATGAAGACCTACTCCTCTACCGGAACGGGGGAATCGTCCGCGCAAGGTGAGTGCTGATGCCACCTCACTTCGCGGAACCGATTCCGTCCCGTCTGCTCATGTGGCAACGCGTACGCGAGTACGCGGTTCCCCCGTCCATGATCGAGAACGCTGCGGCGCGCCGGGCCGCCGGTGACTGGGCGGGGGCCTGCGCCGCCGCCCGGATCGACGTCGATCTCGACCTGCATGCCGTGCGCGACCGCCACGGCACCGAACTCGCCGCCCGCGTGCGGGCCGATCTGCGCCGCCTGGCGCCCGATCTGCTGCGCTGGCACATGCCCCGGATCGCCCCCGACGGGCGTCTGCGGCCCGGCCTCACCCTCTGTCTGGCCCGTTACGCGGCCCCCGGCCACGCCGCACCCCGGCTCGTGGTGCGGACCCCGCCCGCCTGGGCGGACGCGGGCCAGCGGATGTCCCTGGCGCTCTGGGAGGGACCCCGGGACGGTGCACCCGCACACCATCCCCACCCCCATCCCGACCGGCGCTTCCGGCTCGACCTGCACCGCCACCTCTGGGACGGCACGCGCAGCGCCGAACTGGCCGGAAGGTACTGGGCCGAGGAGCTGCCGTACGGTCCGGAACGCCGTGAGCCGGGGAACCACGCGCCCTCGCGGCCGCCGGACCACTGGGCCGCCGAGGCCGAGCTGCTGCTGCGGGCCGCGGGCCGCAGCCCCCGCGGGCCGCTCGCCGTACGGCTCGGCCCTCGCGGCCACGCCGTCTTCGAGCTCGTCGCCCCCGACGACAGCCACGCGCCGGTCCTGCGGCCGGTCCGGGCGGTGCTGTCGGCGCGGGAGGTCGCGGCGCTCCCGGTGCTGCCGGAGGCCGCGGCCAGACCGCTGCCGGACTTCGAACTGCTGCGGGCCGGCCTGCTCCGGGCCGACCGGCTGCACCCGCTGGTCGCGGGGGTGCTGTCGGGCCCCGGCTCCGGGGCGGCGGCGCCGGGCGCGGCGGCCGGAGCCACGGACCCGCACCGGGTCGACTGCCTCGGGGAGGTCCACCGGATCGCGCTGCGGGACGGGACGCTGGCGGCCGTCGACCACGAGCCGGCCCAACTGGCCCGTGAGGAACTGCTCATGGCGCTCGGTGGGCCCGGCCTGCCCTGCCTCCGGGCGATCGACACGGTCCACCGCAGCCCCGAGGCGCTGCCCGCCGTCCGCGAGCGGCTCGGCCATGGCGATGTGACCGGCGCCCTGGCCGTGGTCGAAGGGCTGCTCGGCCCCGGCGCGGTCCTGCGTGAAGGTCCCCTGCGGGAGGCCCTGGAGGCGGCGGTGGCGGGCCGGCTCGACCACGGGCTCTTCCGCGCGGGGCTGGTGCCGGTGCATCCCGCCGCGCTCGTGGCGGGCGGTACGGGCCACCGGCCGCGGCTCGACCGCCGTGTCCCCTGGGACCTCCGCCGCAAGCAGGGCTCCCGTTCCCGCCCCCGGACCGGCCTTTACAGCTGACGGCCCGCACGGCACTCGGCCCCCGGGCCGGGGCCGTCGGGCGCACCGGCCCGGCTCCCCTTCCACGTACGTCCGGCACCGCGCGCCGCACCGGGCCCGCCCTCACGCGCCCCGCCGCCGACCACCTCCCGGACGGAACCCCCGTCCCCGAACCCGCACAGGTGATGACCATGACCTCTGGCATTCTTCTCCCCGCCATCCCCGCCCTCCCCGATCGTCCCCAGCTCTCGCTCGCCGAAGACCTCCTGACCCTCCTGCGGACCACCACCACGGAGCCGCGCCCCGATGAGCAACTGGAGGCGCTGGCCCTGGCCGTGGCCGCGGACCTGCCCGTCCTTCTGTGGGGCGAGCCCGGCATCGGGAAGACCGCCGCCCTGACCCAGCTCGCCGCCTCCCTCGGACTGCCCCTGACGACCGTGATCGCCAGCGTCCACGAGCCGACCGACTTCTCCGGCCTGCCCGTCCTGGGCGAGGACCCGGCCGAGAACGGGGTGCCCATGGCGCCGCCGCAATGGGCCGTGGAGCTGGTTCGCGCCGGCCGGGGGCTGCTCTTCCTCGACGAGCTGTCCACCGCCACCCCCGCCGTCCAGGCCGCGTTGCTGCGCGTCGTCCTGGAGCGGCGGGTGGGCGCGCTGCAACTGCCGCCCGGCGTGAGGATCGTGGCCGCCGCCAATCCCCGCGCCTCGGCCGCGGACGGCTGGGAGCTGAGTCCGCCCCTGGCCAACCGCTTCGTGCACCTTTACTGGGTGCACGACCGGGAGGTGGTGGTGCGCGGCCTCGGCGGGGTCTGGCCGCGTGCGGAGCTGCCCCGGCTGGACCCGGCGGGGCTGGCGGAGGCGGTGGCGTTCGCCCGCCGCGCGGTCTGCGGCTTCCTGAGCGCCCGGCCCACCCTGATCCACCGGCTGCCGACCACCGAGACCCGGCGCGGCGGCGCTTGGCCCTCGCCCCGCAGCTGGGAGGCCGCGATGACGCTGCTCGCCTTCGGCACGGCCGCCGCCGTCTCCCGCGACGTGCTGGCGCTGCTGGTCAGGGGCGCGGTCGGCGACGGCCCCGGCCTCGAACTGCTCGCCCACATCGACCGGATGGAGCTGCCCGACCCGGACGCGCTGCTGGCCGACCCGGCCGCCGCCGAACTGCCGGAGCGCGGCGACCTGCGCCAGGCCGCGCTCGAAGCCGTGGTCGCCGCCGTCGGAGCGCGCCCGGAACGGGAGCGCTGGGAGGCGGGCTGGGCCGTCCTCGTCCGGGCGTTGGAGACCGGCGCACCGGATCTGCTGGTCGGCCCGGCGAAGGCGCTGGCCGCTCTCCGACGCGACGGCTGGGAGGTGCCGGAGACGGTGGAGCGGCTCACCGCGGTGGTCGGCCTCGCGCGGCGGGCGGAGGACTCCGTGGCCCGCACCGCGAAGGGCACCGCCGGCACGGCGGGCGGGGGCCGATGAGCACCCCCGCGCGCCCGCACCCGCGCCCGCGCCCCATGTCCCCTCCACCGCCCCCGCGCCCCGTACGGGTCGCGGTCCCCGGCCCGCCGCCGGGCCCCGCGGTCCCGCTGGACACGGAGAAGCTGCTGGCCGCCCGGCTGCACGCGGCCGCCGTCCGCCCGTACCTCGCCGGAGCGCTGTTCGCGCTGCACGTGGTGGAGGACGGGTCGGTGCCCACGATGGCGGTGGACGCCCACTGGCGCTGCTACGTCTCCCCGTCCTTCGTGGCGCGCACCCCGCTGGAGGACCTGGCGGGAGTGTGGGTGCACGAGGTCTCCCACCTGCTGAGGGACCATCACGGACGCAGCGAGCGGTACGCGCGGGAGCACGGGGAAGGCGGTCCGGGGCAGCGGCTGCGGCAGAACCTCGCCGCCGACTTCGAGATCAACGACGACATCTACGGCGACGGCCTGCCCGTGCCCGCGGGGGCCGTGCGGCCGGCCATGATGGGCCTGCCCGACGGGTTGCTGATGGAGGAGTACCTGAGCCGGTTCTCGCTGGCCGCCCGCACCCCGCTGCTGACCTGGCTGGACTGCGGCAGCGGCGCCGACGGCCGGGCGCGGCCGTGGGAACTGGGGCCGGAGGGCGCGCACGGACTGACCCGGCAGCAGCGGGACGCCGTCCGCTTCCGGGTGGCCGAGGCGATCACCGGCCGGCCGGGGGACGCCCCGGAGGGCTGGCGGCGGTGGGCCGACGAGGCCTTCCATCCCCCGCAGCCGTGGCGGCAGCTGCTCGGCGCGGCTGTGCGGGCGGCCGCGGGCGGGCCCGGGGCGGGCGAGGACCACAGCTACCGGCGCCCGTCCCGGCGCTCCGCCGGGGTTCCGGGCGTCGTGCTGCCCAGCCTGCGCCGGATGCCGCCCAGGGTCTGCGTGGTGATCGACACCTCCGGATCGGTCAGCGACGCCGAACTCGGCACCGCGCTGCTGGAGGTCGCGGCGATCTCACGGGCGGTGGGCGGCCGCCGCGACCTGGTCTCGGTGATCTCCTGCGACGCGGCGGCGGGGGTCGCCGTACCGCTGTGCCGCGCCGAGAACCTGGAACTGATCGGCGGCGGCGGTACGGACCTCAGGTCGGGGTTCGCCCGGGCGCTGCGGTGCCGCCCCCGCCCGGACGTGATCGTCGCCCTGACGGACGGGCAGACGCCCTGGCCCTCCGCCCAGCCGTCCTGCCGTACGGTCGTCGGCCTCTTCCCCCGCCCGGCCCGCTCCGTCGACGAGGAGGACCCGGACTACGTTCCCGACGCCCCGCCCCCCTGGGCCCGCGTCGTCCACCTGGGCTGACCGCGTGGGTGGCGCCGCCGGGCCTGGCACGGAAACCGGCCTTCGTGGTCGCGGGTACGCGTCCCCGTACCGGTCGGGGGGTGGGGTCGCGGAACGGGGCAGCCGCTGCTGAGGCTCGAGCGCCTCGCCACGCTCCCGGCACCCGCCGCCTTCGCCGGCGGCCATCTCCAGATGGCCCTCGGCCTCGCCGGGTACGCGGTCGTCGCGAGCATGGCCCCCGCCGCCGGGAAGGCGCGGTACCTGGCGGTCTACGGCACGAGCTGGGGCATCGCCGGGATCGCCGCCCCGCTCGTCGGCACACAGTTGCTCTCGCATGCCGGAGCTGCCGGGCTGTGGGGGGCGATGTCCTTCGCCTGTCTGGTCCTCGCGGCCCTGCATCCCGTCTGGATCCGCACCGTCGGCGACGGCCTCGAACGGAACGCTGGGCCCGCTCGGGATCAGGCGGGCCGTCCGTAGCCGTCGGCCCCGGTCGTCGTCCCGCCGGCGGGCCCGGGGGCCGCTGTGCGGGCAGTGGCCGCCGGGGGCTCGGCCGGGCCGGGTCTGCGGGGAGGCATGGACGCGGCCGTGGGCTTGCCTGCGACGGGACGACGGAGCGGTGCCGTGCCGGCGGCCCGCGGGCGGTGTCCCGGTGAGGGGTGCCGCCCGCGGTCACCAGCCGCGGTGGTCGCCGGTCTGGCGAGACGTGCCGCCGTCACTGGCGCCTGTGTCCCCGATCTCCGTTCCCAAACCCCGTCACCGGCAACCGGGTTCGGACCGGACGCGGCCTTACCCGCCCGGCCGCGGCGCGGAGCCGCGGGCCGGGGCGCGGCGTCCGCGACGGAGCGGGGAGTGCCACCAGCGGCGGCGGCGCGGGTGCACGGCCCGACCCAGCCGGCGGCCCAGGAGGAGGTAACCCAGCAGCGCGCCCGCGGTGTTGAGGAGGACGTCGTCCACGTCGAAGGCGCGGCCCGCGACCAGGGCGCCCTGGATCAGCTCGACGAGCGTCATCACGACGGCCGTCACCGCCGCCACCCTCAGCAGCCCGCGCGCCTGAGGGAGGAGGACCGGGAGCAGCACTCCGAACGGGATGCCGAGCAGTACGTTCCCGCCGAGCTGTTCGACGGCCTCCCCGACGGACGCGCCGTCGAGGTACAGGCCGATCGAGGCGCCCGGGTGGGTGTTGCTGTGCGCGATCCCGGCCGAGGCGGCCGACGGCTCCAGGGTGACGCGCGCCAGGACCAGGCTGAACAGGACGGTCCCGGCGAAGGCGGCCAGCATCGCGAGCGCCCGTAACGCCCGTCCGACGGGGGGCCGGACCACGGTTACGGACTCCCGCCCGCCTTCCGTCCGGTCCATCCCCTCCGCCCGTTCCGTCGGTTCCATCCGTTCCGTCCGCTTCGGACGCTTCGGCCGGCGCATTGCGGCGAGTTTCCCGCGTAGGTCCATGGACCGCTCCCTCCGAGACCGGGTCGTGCCGTGCAGGCCCGTGTACCCGCGCCCGGAGGTCCCGACTCGCCACCGGACGGCGCCCGGCTCCCGTACGGCCCGGTGGTGGTTTGGGGTGCCGGGCGGCGGGCAACAGCGCGTGCATGGCTGAGCTCGGGGATCACCGCGGAAGCCCGGACACGGGAACGGTCACCACGAAGGTACCGGCGCGGCTGGACCGGCTGCCCTGGTCGCGCTGGCACTGGATGATCGTGGTCGGGCTGGGCACCGTGTGGATCCTCGACGGGCTGGAGGTGACCATCGTCGGCAACATCGCCGGACGCCTCTCCGAGGACGGCAGCGGCCTCTCCGTCACCGACGCCCAGGTCACCGGCGTCGCCGCCGCGCTCTACGTGGCCGGGGCGTGCTCGGGGGCCCTGGTCTTCGGCCGGCTCACCGACCTCTTCGGCCGCAAGAAGCTCTTCCTGGCCACCCTCGGCCTCTACCTCGCCGCGACCGCCCTGACCGCCGTGTCCTTCTCGCCCTGGTGGTTCTTCCTCTTCCGCTTCCTCACCGGTTTCGGCATCGGCGGCGAGTACGCGGCCATCAACTCCGCGATCGACGAGCTGATCCCGAGCAAGTACCGGGGACGGGTCGACCTGATCATCAACGGCAGCTTCTGGCTCGGGGCGGTGGCCGGTGCGCTGCTGTCCGTGGTCGCGCTGGACACGGACGTGTTCCCGGCGTGGCTGGGCTGGCGGCTCACCTTCGCCCTCGGCGTGGTCCTGGGCCTGGTGATCCTCCTGGTCCGCCGGCACGTACCCGAGAGCCCCCGCTGGATGTCCATCCACGGCCGGGCGCGCGAAGCCGAGGAGCTGGTCACCGACGTCGAACGGCAGGTGGAGGCGGAGAAGGGGGAGCGGCTGCCCGAGCCCGACGAGGCGATCACCGTGACCCGGCGCCACAGCATCGGCTTCGGCCTGATCGCCCGGACCGTCTTCCGCTCGTACCCGCGGCGCGCCGTCCTCGGGCTGTCGCTCTTCATCGGTCAGGCGTTCCTCTACAACGCGATCACCTTCGGGTTCGGCACGATCCTGATCCGGTTCTTCGACGTCTCCAGTGGCGTCACCGGCTACTACTTCGCCGTCGTCGCGTTCGGCAACTTCCTCGGGCCGCTCCTGCTCGGCCGGTTCTTCGACACGGTCGGGCGGCGGCCGATGATCGCGGGCACGTACGTGCTGTCGGGGCTGCTGCTGTTCGGCACGGCCTGGCTGTTCGGCGCGGGCGGGCTCACGGCACTGAGCATGACGGCCTGCTGGTGCGTGGTGCTGTTCTTCGCTTCGGCGGGGGCGAGTTCGGCGTACCTGACGGTGAGCGAGATCTTCCCGATGGAGACGCGGGCGATGGCCATCGCATTCTTCTACGCGATCGGCACGGCCGCCGGCGGCATCTCGGGGCCGCTGGTCTTCGCCGGCCTCACCTCCAGCGGGGTCCGCTCGGACACCGTGCTGGCCTTCTGCGTCGGGGCGGCGCTGATGGTCGCCGCGGGACTCGTCGCCGTCTTCTACGCGGTGGCCGCCGAGGGGCGTTCGCTGGAGCGGATCGCCACCCCGCTGTCGGTCCGGTCCGACACCGCCTGAGCCGCCCGGCCGACGGGGCGGCGGGGCGGCGGGGCGGCACGGCTCAGTCGACCTGTACGCCGATGACGCAGGTGTCGTCGTCGGTGTCGGACCAGCTCTCGGTGAGCAGCGCGTCGAGCCGGCCGTCGAGGTCCCCGGCGCCGGTGGCGGCGGTGTCCAGCAGATGGGCCAGGGAGTCCTCCACGGAGGCGTCCCGGCGCTCGACCAGTCCGTCCGTGAACATCAGCAGGGTGTCCTTCGGTTCGAGACGGACCTCCCCCTCGGCGTAGGTGACGTCGGGCAGCGCTCCGAGGAGCAGGCCCTCGATGAGGGGGAAGGCACTGGCCTCGCCCTTCCTCACGAGTACCGGCGGCAGGTGTCCGGCGCGCGCCCAGCGCATGACGCGGGTGCGGGGGTCGTAGAGGCCGCAGACGGCCGTGGCGGTGACCTGCTTGGTCAGGTGGTGGGTGACCGTGTTGAGCCAGGACATCAGCTGGGCGGGGCCGGCGCCGGTGACGGCGAGGCCGCGCAGGGCGTTGCGAAGGACGACCATGCCGGTGGCGGCTTCGATGCCGTGTCCGGCGACGTCGCCCACCGAGAGCATGATCAGGCCCGAGGGCAGGACCAGCGTGTCGTACCAGTCGCCGCCGACCAGGGACTCCGTCTCCGCCGGCCGGTAGCGGACGGCGACGCGCAGCCCCGGCGCCTCGATGTGGTGGTGCGGGGGCATGATGGCGTGCTGGAGCTGGAGGGCGAGCCTGTTGCGTTCGGCCGATTCGGCTTCGGTGAGGGCGAGTTGGTCCCGGGTCGCGGCAAGCGCCACCTCGGTCCAGTGCTGGGCGGAGATGTCCTGGTACGCACCGCGCAGGGCGTGCAGCCGCTGTGCCGCGTCGAGTACGGGTTCGGCGACGACCCGGATGTGGCGCAGGATGCCGTCGGACCTTCGCAGGCGCAGGTTGACGGAGGCGGGACGCCGGTAGCGCAGCACGGCGCGCAGGAAGCGGCCGAGGGCGGCGGAGTCGTCCGGGTGGGCGTGGCCGGGCAGGTCGCGCAGCGGTACGGGGGACGCGGTGGTCGGCAGTCCGTGGAGGGCGTAGAGCTCGGAGTTCCAGGTGATCTCGCCGGTGGCGAGGTTTTCCTCGAAGCCTCCGATGCGGCCCAGGCGCTGGGCGTGCTGGAGCAGGTTGGCCAGCCGGGCGGTCTCGTCCTCGATCCGCCAGACGAGCAGGACGGCGGCGCCGTGCCGGCTGACGCTGATGTCGGCGACCGAGGTGAGCGGGATCTGGTCGACCAGCGCGGTCAGGCTGACGCGTTCGGCCCGGAAGGGCTCGCCGGTGGCGTGCACCCGCTCGATGGTGTCGAAGAGCCCGCTCTCGCCGGCGGCCATCGGGTAGGCCTCCAGGAGCAGTGCGCCGTTGACGTCCGCGCGCGGACGGCCCACGGGGTCGACGAAGCGGCTGTTCGCGTGGCGGATGCGGAAGTCCGCGAGCCGGCCGTCGGCATCGAGGACGGGGGTCAGGATGATGGTGGGGTCGTGCAGGCCCTCGGCGAGGTCGATGAGTTCCGAGACGTCGGGGAGCAGTCCCTCCGGCGCGGCCGCTTCGGGCGGGGACGCCGTGTCGAGGGTGTGGGCACACAGTTCGGCCAGCGCCTCCACCTGGCGCTGGATCTGCGGGGGCTGCGGCGGCAGGGGCCGCGGCCAGCAGACTTCGAGTACGCCCTGTACGCGCCCGCCGGTCCCGGCGGGTACGGCCATCCGGCCGCCTTCGGGCCATTGGAGGCGCCCGACCGAGGGGATGCCCTCGCGTCCGAGGTCGGCGAGGGTGACGGGGGCGCGTTCACGCAGGGCCAGGCGGGGAACGGTGGAGACGCCCGGGGGCACGTGACGCCAGCGGGAGGCTTCCTCGGAGGGGAATCCGGCGTGGCCCGCGAGGGCCAGTGAGCCGTCGGGGGCCGCGGCCCACACGGCCACGGCGACCGCTCCCAGCGGGGCCAGGGCGTTGGCGAGCAGGGATTCGGCCACGGCCTGGGTGTCGGCGGCGGCGGCGAGCACTCCGCTCTCGGCGGTGCGCAGGCGCACCGACAGGGTGGAGGCCGGCCCGGCCGGCGGGGCGGTCGCGGTGCGTTCGACGAACTCGGCCGCGACCTGGCTGACGTGGTCGCGGGCGGCCTGGTTGACGATGTCGGCGGCGAGTTCGAGGGGGGAGAGCCCCGCCTCGCGGCACAGCTCGTCGAGCTGGTGGGCGGCGGCGGCCGGGGTGCAGTCGAGCCGCCCCATCAGGATGCCCTTGGCCAGCTCGACCAGGGCCCGGCCGTCGGCCGCCGCATGGGCCTCCCGTACCTCTCGGCGCAGCCGCTCGACCGTGGCGACGAGGCGCCCCAGCGGGGTCGGCGCCTGCTTCGGGAGGGAGGGCGGCGGCCCTTCTCCGGCCCGGCCTTCGGGGGTCCGGGAGGTGTGGGAGTAGGTCACCGGACGGCCGGCCCCTCGTCGTGGGGGCCGGGGCCGGTCAGCCAGTGGCGGACGCGGCCGATGAGGTCGTCGGCGTCGACCGGCTTGGTGACGTAGTCGCTGGCCCCGGCCGCCAGGCTCTTCTCCCGGTCGCCGGGCATCGCCTTGGCCGTGACGGCGATGATGGGCAGCTCGGCGTGCGCGGGCATGCGGCGGATCTCCGCGGTCGCCGCGTAGCCGTCGAGCTCGGGCATCATCACGTCCATCAGGATGAGGTCGATGCCGGGGTTGCGGGTGAGCGTCTCGATGCCCTTGCGGCCGTCCTCGGCGTGGAGCACGTGCACGCCGTGGAGTTCGAGGATGCCGCTGAGGGCGAACAGGTTGCGGGCGTCGTCGTCGACGACGAGGACGGTGCGCCCTGCCAGGTCCCCTTCGGGCACGGGTGGCCTCTCCTCGCCCTCGGGCACCCCGTGCGCGAGTGGCAGCACCTCGCCGGGCCGGTCGGCGGACAGGTGCAGGACGATGCGTTCGCGGAGCTCGTCGAGGCTGCTGAGCAGTTCCACGCGGCGGGACGGGAGCCGCTCGCGCAGGGCCTCGCCCGGGCCGTTCTTCAGGCGGGGGTTGTTGTGGGCGAGGACCGGCAGCGAGCTGAGCGCCGGGTCCCCGTCGAGCGCGTCGAGGAAGCGCAGGGCTTCGCCGCCGGGCATGTCGAGTTCGAGGACGACGCAGTGGAACGGCTCGGACGCCAGCACCGCGGCGGCTTCTCGCGAGCTGGTGGCGCCGACCACCTGGATGCCGTGCTGCTCCGCGCCCGGGGCGGGGCGCGGTACGAGCTCGCGTTCGGCGCTCTCGGCGACGAGGGAGAGCAGGCCGCCCTGGCGCTCCTCGATGACGAGGAGGCGGCGGGCCTGCCGCTGCGGTCCGCCCGAGGTCTCGTCGGCGCCCTCGCGCCGCTGGTCGGGCAGCTCGTACGCGGTGGCCCCCGGGGCCGGCGCGGGGGCCGCGGAGAGGGGGGCTCCGGGGTCCCCTTCGAACTCGGCGTGGCTGACCGGGAGGTAGAGGGTGAAGGTGCTGCCCTGGCCGGGGGTGCTCTCCGCCGTGACGGCGCCGCCCAGCAGCTGGGCGATCTCTCGGGTGATGGAGAGGCCGAGTCCGGTGCCCCCGTACTTGCGGCTGGTGGTGCCGTCGGCCTGCTGGAAGGCGCCGAACACGGATTCCAGCTGCTGTTCGGGGATGCCGATGCCGGTGTCGCGGACGCGGAAGGCCATCAGGCTCCCCCGGCGGAGCAGCCCGGCGGGCACCTCGGAGTCGGTGGCGCGTTCGATGCGCAGTTCGACGCCGCCGCGCTCGGTGAACTTGACCGCGTTGGACAGCAGGTTGCGCAGGATCTGGCGCAGCCTGGCGTCGTCGGTGAGGAGGGCGGCGGGGGCGTCGGGGGCGGTGGTGACGGTGAAGTCGAGGCTCTTCTGGGTGGTCATCGGCCGGAAGGTGGCTTCGACGTAGTCCAGCAGCTGCGGCAGGTGGACCCGCTCGGGGTGGATGTCCATCTTGCCCGCCTCGACCTTGGAGAGGTCGAGGATGTCGTTGATCAGCTGGAGCAGGTCGGAGCCGGCCGAGTGGATGATGCCCGCGTACTCGACCTGCTTCGAGGTGAGGTTGCGGGTGGGGTTCTGGGCCAGGAGCTGCGCGAGGATGAGCAGGCTGTTGAGCGGGGTGCGCAGTTCGTGGCTCATGTTCGCGAGGAACTCAGACTTGTACTTGGAGGCCAGCGACAACTGCTGGGCGCGTTCCTCCAGTTCCTGCCGCGCCTGTTCGATCTGCAGGTTCTTGGCCTCGATGTCGCGGTTCTGGCTGGCCAGCAGGGCGGCCTTCTCCTCCAGTTCGGCGTTGGAGCGCTGCAGCTCCTCCTGCTGGTCCTGGAGTTCGGCGGAGCGGGCCTGGAGTTCGGCGGTCAGGCGCTGGGACTCGCCGAGGAGTTCGTCGGTGCGCGCGTTGGCGACGATGGTGTTGACGTTGACGCCGATGGTCTCCATCAGCTGGCTGAGGAAGTCGCGGTGGACGGGGGTGAAGGCGGAGAAGGAGGCGAGTTCCATCACCCCGAGGACCTGGTCGTCGACGACGATCGGCAGGATCATCAGGCTGCCCGGGGTGGTGTGGCCGAGCCCGGAGGAGATGACGTAGTTCGCGGGAACCTGGTCGGTGGCGATGGTCCGGCGGCTGCGGGCCGCCTGTCCGACGAGGGAGTCGCCGAGGGCGAAGCGTACGGCCACCCCGTCGGACGCGGAGCGGCCGTACGAGCCGACGAGCGTCAGCATCGTGCCCTGCCGGGTGTCCTCGGCCAGGTAGAAGGCGCCGTACTGGGCGGCGACGAGCGGGGTCAGCTCGTCCATGACGAGTTCGGCGACGACCGCGAGGTCGCGGTGGCCCTGCATCAGGCCGGAGATCCGCGCGAGGTTGGACTTGAGCCAGTCCTGCTCCTGGTTGGCGCGGGTGGTCTCCCGCAGCGAGCCGACCATGGAGTTGATGTTGTCCTTGAGGTCGCCGACCTCTCCGGGCGCTTCCACGGTGATGGAGCGGGTGAGGTCGCCCTCGGCGACGGCGCTGGTGACGGCGGCGATGGCCCGGACCTGCCGGGTGAGGTTGCCGGCGAGCTCGTTGACGTTCTCGGTGAGCCGTTTCCAGGTGCCGGATACGCCTTCCACCTCGGCCTGACCGCCGAGGCGGCCCTCACTGCCGACCTCGCGCGCCACACGGGTGACCTCGGCGGCGAACGCGGACAGCTGGTCGACCATCGTGTTGATGGTGGTCTTCAGCTCCAGGATCTCGCCGCGCGCGTCCACGTCGATCTTCTTCGACAGGTCGCCGTTGGCCACGGCCGTGGTGACGAGCGCGATGTTGCGGACCTGGTTGGTCAGGTTGTTCGCCATGGAGTTGACGTTGTCGGTGAGGTCCTTCCAGGTCCCGGCCACGTTGGGCACGCGGGCCTGGCCTCCGAGGCGGCCCTCGGTGCCGACCTCGCGCGCCACACGCGTCACCTCGTCGGCGAACGCCGAGAGCGTGTCGACCATCGTGTTGATGACCTCGGCCAGCGCGGCGACCTCGCCCTTCGCCTCCACCGTGATCCTCTGCGACAGGTCGCCGCGGGCCACGGCGGTGGCGACCTGGGCGATGGACCGCACCTGGCCCGTCAGGTTGGACGCCATCACGTTGACGTTGTCGGTGAGGTCCTTCCAGGTCCCGGACACCCCGCGGACAGTGGCCTGGCCGCCGAGGTTGCCCTCGGTTCCGACCTCGCGCGCCACCCGCGTCACCTCGGCGGCGAACGCGGACAGCTGGTCGACCATCGTGTTGATGGTCGTCTTCAGCTCCAGGATCTCGCCGCGCGCGGTGACGGTGATCTTCTGGGAGAGGTCGCCCTGGGCGACGGCGGTGGCGACCTGGGCGATGGACCGCACCTGCGCAGTGAGGTTTCCCGCCATGAAATTGACCGAATCCGTAAGGTCCAACCAGGCTCCGCCGACCCCGGGGACCTCGGCCTGGCCGCCCAGCGTTCCCTCCGTGCCGACCTCGCGCGCCACCCGCGTCACCTCGGAGGTGAACAGCGACAGCTGGTTGACCATCCCGTTGAAGACGGTGGCGATCTCCCCGAGGAGCCCTTCCGCCGCGTCGGGCAGCCGCGTGCGGAAATCCCCGTCCCGCACGGCCGTCAGCCCCTCCAGCAGCAGGCGCAGCTCGGACTCGGTGATGCCGCCCTCGCCTGCTGCCACTGGCGCTCCGCCCGGTGCGACCGCGCCGGTCCGCTCAGCCATCTCCAACCCCACTCTCGCCGTACCCGACCGGTGAAGGCTAACCCCGCCGCGGAGCCCCCTCCGCGGAGCCCCCGGCCGTCAGCGGCCGAGGGCGTCCTCGACACCGGAGTGCAGCGACAGGACCGTATCCGCGCCGGTCAGGGCGAACAGGCGGCGCAGTTGTTCGCCCGGGGCGGCGATCCGAAGCTCCGTCAGACGGTGCAGCCGCAGCAGCAGGTTGAGGAACGAGGAGTCGCCGAAAGTGACCGAACTCGCATCCAGGACCACCACCCGGTGCCGGCCGGCGGCGGCGGTCAGGGCCTCCTCCAGCGAGGGCAGGGTGTCCTGGTCCAGCTCCCCGCGCGCCACGACGACCCAGCCGGGCCCCGCCGGGTAGCCGCCCCCGACCACGCCGTCTCCCTGCGCGTCCTCTGCTCCGGTCATGTCCGCCTCCCCGGATCTCACCTGTACGGGTTCCGGAATGGAGTATGCATGCCGGCCCTCCCGGCGACGACGCCCCCTCCGCGGAGCGCGGCCCCCGTGGCGAGGGTCACGTTCCGGTACGTGTAAGGCCCTGATCCGGGGGCAGGAGCGCGGCGGCAGCCATCGGCAGCAACAGGGAGGGAACCGCCACCATGCCTCGTTCGGCAGCAGCCGTAAGCCCTGATCGTGCGACGGACCGCCAGGCTCCGGGCTGTACCCCGCCCGCGGGAGGGGAGCCGCCGGCGGTATCGCCGCTGCCCCGTGTGGAGCAGGCCCGGGAGATCGCGCCCGCGGACGCCCGTGAGCTGTCGAGGCTGTTCTTCGGGAAGCTGCGCAGCCTGGAGGAAGGCACACGGGAGTACCAGTACGCCCGCAACACGCTGATCGAGATGAACCTCTCCCTCGTGCAGTACGCCGCGCGCCGGTTCCGTGCCCGGGCCACCGGGGGCGGGCTCGACATGGACGACATCATCCAGGTCGGAACCATAGGGCTGATCAAGGCCATCGACCGCTACGACCCCGACCGCGAGGTCGAGTTCTCCACGCTCGCGCTCCCGTACATCACCGGCGAGATCAAGCGGCACTTCCGCGACACCACCTGGGCCGTCCACGTCCCGCGCCGCCTCCAGGAGCTGCGCTCCGAGCTCGCCAAGGCCCAGGAGTCCCTCACGGAGAGCCTGAACCGGGCCCCGACCGTCAGGGAGGTCGCCCGGTACCTCGACCTGTCCGAGGAAGAGGTGATAGACGGCCTGGTCGCCGCGAACGGCTACACCAGCGGCTCCCTGGACACCGCCGGCGACGCCGAGGAGACCCAGGGGACGGGCCGCCCCGCCCGCGCACTGGCCGAGAAGCTCGGCGGCACCGACCCCGCCATGGAGCTCTTCGAGGACTTCCACACGCTCGCCCCGATGCTGCGCCGGCTGGAGCCGCGGGACCGGCTGATCCTGAGCATGCGGTTCGGGCAGGAGAAGACGCAGGCCGAGATCGGCGCCGAACTCGGCATCTCACAGATGCAGGTGTCCCGGCTGCTCTCCCGGACACTGGCCCGGCTGCGCGCCGGAATGCTCACCTCGTAGGAGTCATGGTGGCCCTGACAGCCGTACCGCTGGGAGACCGCGCGGGCACGCGCCTCTGCGGCAGCGGGGACCTCGACACCCGGCAGGCACTGGGCGCGGCGCTGGCCGCGCTGGGCCGGATCCCGGGTTCCGTCGTACACCTCGACCTGTCCGCCGTGAGCTTCCTCGACACGGCAGCCGTGGCCGCCCTGGTGCAGGCGTCGGCCCTCCTCCGCTGCCAGGGCCGGTGCCTGCTGCTCCACGACCCGCCGTACTCGCTCCGCAAGGTGATGGAGATGTTCCCGGACGAATGTGCCGCGCTGGAGGTCGCAGCATGATCACAGTTCCTGCGGCCGACGGCCCCGGGGCCTTCGTCCATCCCGCGCTGTTCTACCGCGGCCCCGACGAATACCTCGCCGGGGTGGGCGGTTTCGTGCGGGCCGCGCTCGCGGCGGACGAGCCGGTCCTGGTCGCGGTACCGGGACTCCGGCTGGACCCGCTGCGGGAGGACCTCGGCAGCGGGGCGGGCGTCGAGTTCGCGGACATGACGCGGCTGGGACGCAATCCCGGCCGGATCCTCGCCGCGCTGCGGGATTTCTCCAATCGGCACGAGGGGCGGCCCGCGCGCATCGTCGGCGAGCCGATCTGGCCGGGCCGTACGCGGGCCGAGGTGCTGGAGGCCACGCGCCACGAAGCCCTCATCAACACCGCGTTCGCGGGCCGCGACGCCACCATCCTGTGCCCGTACGACGTGGCCGGCCTCTCCCCCGGCGTGGTCGCCGACGCCCGCCGTACGCACCCCACGGTCATCGAGGGCGGCCGCGAACTGCCGAGCCCGGGCTACACCGACGCCTCGGTGGTCAGCGGCGACTGCGACGTCCCGCTGCCCGAACCCGGCCCGGGAACGGCCCGCCTCGACTACGCGACCGGGGACCTGGCCCGGGTACGCGAGTTCGCCGAGGCCTGGGCCGACGGGACCTCCCTCGCCGCGGGGCGGCGGGGCGACCTGATCCTCGCCGTCAGCGAGGCCACGGCCAACTCCTGCGCCCACGGCGGCGGCCAGGGCACCCTGCGGCTGTGGAGCACCCCGGGGCGGGGCGTGGTGGCCGAGGTCCGCGACGGCGGCCGGCTGGCCGATCCGCTGGCCGGCCGGCGCCGCCCCTCGCTCGCCTCGACCAGCGGCGGCCGCGGCCTGTGGATGATCCACCAGCTGTGCGACCTCGTCGAGATCCGCGCGACGCGCTCCGGCCTCACCCTGAGACTGCACATGGCCGACGTCTGAGAGCCCGGCCCCCTTAAACTGTCCCGGCACTCGACGTCGCCGGGAGGGTGGCCCGCCGGGTGTCCCCGGCCGGGCCGGGGGCATACGTACCGTCCGGAAGGCGACGGGATCAGCGGGGCCCGAGCGGTCGCCACGAGAAGAAAGCCGTGTCAACGGCGGGGGTGAGACCACAGTGAAGAGCAGCGGATCGCAGACCGGCCATCCACCGCGCCCCGGGGTGGCGGGGCAGCGCCGGCTCCTGGCGCTGGCCGGGGCCCGGGGACAGGTCGCCAAGGGCCGTGACTTCACGCGGCAGGCGCTGCGGGACTGGGGGTGGGACGGGACCGAGACCTCGGAGGACACCCTGCTCGTCGTCTCCGAACTGGTGACCAACGCCGGTCTGCACGCGGACGGCTGCATCCAGCTGGTCCTCACCCGCGGTGAAGCCCTGCGGATCGAGGTGTTCGACGGCTCCACGGCGCGGCCGCGCCGCCAGCCGTCCCCCAGGCGGGGCGTCCCGGGCGGTCACGGGCTCTACATCATCGACCGCCTGTGCGACCGCTGGGGCGCCGAGGTCCACGAGCGGGGCAAGGTCGTGTGGGCGGAGATCGAGGCTTCCCGGCTGGTCTCCGGCAGGCCCGCGGCGGGCTGAGCCGCCCCGTCGGCGGCCGCCCGGACGCGCGTTCGCGGATCGGTCGGCGGGCGGGGGGTTTGGAGGTGCGGATCGGGGACACACGCGTGGTGTCGGTGCGTTGCCCCTTTGAGCGGTGTGGCAACACCCGAGAGCGGTGGCCGCACTCCGTTTCCGTCCCCCCGGAACGGAGTGCGGCCATCGGCTGCTTCCTGCCCGGAGGGCTCAGGCGGCCGGTTCGCCGAGGGCCGCCAGGACGAACGCGTGGCCCGCCGGGTCGGCGTAGCGGCGCTGGGTGGTCCTGCTGCCGGGCCGGGTGTCGTCCGCCTCCGCCGCCACCGGACGCGCTCCGAGTGCCACGGCCTCGCGCTCCGCCTCGTCGAGGGTGTCCGGGGTCACGAGGATGTGCAGGTGGGGCTGCTGGGAACCTTCGGGCAGCGGCCAGCTGGGCGGTACGCGGTCGGGGTCGTGGCGGACGCCGAGGACGGTGCCCGTGGGGCCGGAGACGAGGAGTAGGCCGTCGTCGCCGTCGGCCGGCGCCACCTCGGCGCCCAGCAGGGAGGCGTAGAAGTGGGCCAGCGGTTCGGGCTCCGCGCAGTCCAGTACGAGGACGCTTGTCTTGGGTACGGTCATGGACCGCGTGTGCCCTGCGCGGCCGCCCGCACACGTGGTGTCACGCGGGAGCGGGACGCGCGGGCTCCCCGGAGCCCCTGGAGCGCCGCGGAGCCGCGGCCGTACCGGTCGGTGCCGGCCCTGGTGGTTCAGAAGGGGCGGCCGCCGAAGGCGTCGCCCTGCCGGTAGTGGGCGGTGAGTTCGTCGTGGTAGCCGGGGCTCCCGAGGTGCGTCTCGCGGTGGAACTCGGGAGCGTTCCTGATCTGCTCCTTGGTCCGGTCCACGTAGATCTTCTCCTCGTCCAGGTCGATCCGGGAAACGGTGCCGGCCGGCAGGAGGACCTCCTTGCCGAAGATCCACACGCCGGTGTCGACCACGATGTGGGCGGAGCCGGCTTCGTCGGAGTGCTCGTCGACCTCGCCGATGCTCCCGTCGACGGCTTCGACCTTGAATCCGGCGAGGTCGATGCCCTGCCGGCGGCCCGAGGTCTCCCTGTATCCCCACACGTTCTCGGTCATGTCGGGTGGCCCTTCCTGATCGGGGGTGTCGCTTCCTTGCGTGATCCCGCGCCTGCCCCGCCCGCCCGGTCGCACACGGGCGCCGGGGACGGGCGTTTCGTTTTACGGACGGGCGGCCGGGATCCGTTCGCGCAGGGGCTTTCGCCGCGGGCTCCGGGTCGCTGGAGTGGGGGCATGCCCCCCACACAGGACGCACCGCCCTCCGAGCCTTCCGACGAGGCGGGCGACGACGACTTCTGCCGGCTGGTCCGGCGCGTCCTGGCGCGGGCCGGCTTCGACACGTCCTCGCGGGAGGGGGACGGTCTGCGCGTGTGGGCGGCGGCGGAGGGGGTCATGGTGGGATGGGTCGCCCGTGAGGTGCTGCGGCCGACCTTCCAGGTCCACGGCCACGAGGAGGACCTGTCGAGGTTCACCTCGCTGGCCGGCCTGCACAAGGCGCTCCGGACGGCGCTGGCCGTGATCCTGCGCGAGGCGGGCCTCGACGTGGTCCCCCACGGGGAGCACCTGCTCACCGTCCGGCCGGGGACGCCGGCGGCGGAGGGACGGGCAGGCGGCGCGGCCGGGTCCTGAGCCGCCGCTCAGGACCCGGCGAGCGCACGGCTGGGCGGGCCACCGTAGGCGGCGCGGTAGGCGGCGGCGAAACGCCCCTGGTGGTGGAAGCCCCAGCGGTTCGCGACGGCCGTGACCGTGTCCCGGGAGGGGTCCGCCGCGACCAGGTCGGCGTGGGCCAGCGCCAGGCGTACGCGGCGCAGGTACGCCGTCGGGGTGGTGCCGAGGTGGCGTCGGAAGGCGTACTGGAGGGCCCGGGGGGTGACTCCGGCAGCGGCGGCCATCTCGGCGAGGCCGATCCCGGCGGCCGGCTGCGATTCGATGAAGGCGACCGCACGGCGGACGGTCTCCGGCGTGGCGTCCCGGGTGTCGCAGAGCACGGGGTCGGGGCGGGCGTTGGTGGGGAAGGCGGCCAGGACGGTCGCGGCGAGCATCCGGGCGGCGGCGTCGAGCACCAGCGGTTCGCCCGCCGCCGGCAGGGCGAGGATACTCTCCTCGACGTAGTCGACGGTCCTCTTCCACTGGCCGGCCATGACCGTGGAGACGGGGGTGAAGCGGGTGAAGCGCAGCGGGCGGGCGGGCCGGTCTGCCGGGCGGCCCGCGAGCTCCTCCACCAGTGCGAGGGGCACCGTGACGGCACGCAGTTCGGCGGAGTACACCCGGCCCGCGTAGGGCAGATGGGGCTGCGAGATGACCAGGACGTCGCCCGGGCCGGCCTCGGTGACGTCGTCCGCGCACTCCCGGGCCATGCGGCCGCCCACCACGTGCGTGACGGCCACGGCGCCCAGGGGGCCGGTGGCGTAGGCGTACTCGGTACGCAGGGAGATGGTGCTCAGCGATACGGGACCCGCGCTGTCGCGGGTGTACCGGAAGGTGCTCCGGGGCGCGGGCGCCTTCATGCGCAGGCTGGTCCCGTAGGCCGACTTCAGCCAGTCCCGCGCCACGTCCACGTCGGAGGTCCGGAAGGCGTGCCCGCCCGGCGGCACGGCGGCGTGCGGCTGTCGTTGCATGGTGGAGGCGTCCTCTTGCGCGGCGGCGCGGCACGGAGGAGCTGCGCGGGCCCAGCCTACGTCGGGAAGCGGCTGTGCCGGGCGCGTTCGTGGCGGGCGGACGCAGCGGACCGGAACCCCGGGCGGGCGGGGCGGGCGGGACGCCTGTGCCTGCCCCTGGCCGCCGCCGGCTCCGGTCCGCCGGAGGTCCTCGCGGGCCCCAGCACGCGCTCCTCGTACCGGCCGAGCCCGAGTAACGCGCACATCAGCAGTGGCGGTACGAGCAGCGCCAGGAACAGCACGGGAGGGCTACCTGTGCCGGGCGAGGGTGGCCACCAGGACGACGAGGGCGAAGGCCACCACCAGCAGGTGGAGCCAGACGGGTCCGGATTCGGCGGCCCAGGCCAGTACAGCGGTCGTGTTCGTTGTCATACGGACGCGCTTGCCCCCGCTCGGAGAGGTGACACGGCCCGGGGCCGACTCGCTCGTGGGCCGAACCCCGCCCGGGACTACGGGCTTTCGGCGGGTTTCATTCGAACAGGCGGGAACAGACGCGCTCCTGACACCGACACCGAAGGAGCCAGAAATGCCGAAGCCTCCCCGTCTCCCCGGTCCTGTGCTGACGCACTGGGCGTGGCAGTCCCGAGCCGTGTGCAGGGGGCTGGACTCGGAGCAGTTCTTCGGCCCCTGGAACGAACAGCGCGGAGACCGGGAACAACGCGACCGGGAGGCCAAGGAGTTGTGCGCGTCCTGCCCGGTACGGCAGGCCTGCCTGCGGCACGCCCTGCTGATGGGCGAGTCCTACGGCGTGTGGGGCGGCCTGACGGCCGGAGAGCGGCGGCGACTGCGGGCCGCCTAGGTCCTGTCCGGGCGATCTTCGTGGATCAGGCCGCGGGGTCTGGTGCGGTGCATCGCAAGGCGGAGGAGCGCAGCTCGTACTTGGCCGTACTCGCGCGCTCCGACAACGCGGCGAGGTGCCGTGCCAGACGTCGCGGGCCCGCGAAGATCGCCCGGACAGGGCCTAGCCGCCGCACCGGAGGGTGCTGCGGGCACCGGTCGTGCCCGGTTCCGGCGGCACCCGTTTGGGGGTGACGCGTGCGGACATACGCGCCAGGAGGAGACATGGCCGACTCACCTGACGAAGAAGAGAAGAAGGCGGGCGGGAGCAAGCCGCCCGACAAGGGGAACCGGAAGCTATGACTGTCGTTCCTGCCCAGCCCGCTCCCGCCACTGCCGGCGGTGGCTCCAGCGGCCTGTACGACGTCCTCGAACTGATCCTGGACCGCGGCCTGGTGATCGACGCGTTCGTACGCCTCTCCCTCGTCGGCATCGAGATCCTGAAGATCGACATCCGTGTGGTGGTGGCCGGCGTGGACACCTGCCTGCGCTTCGCCGAGGCGTACAACCGCCTCGACCCGGAGGCCGGGCCCCGCAAGAGCCCGGGGCTTCCGGAACTCGTGGGCGAGGTCACCGAGTCCGGGGCGCGGGGAAAGACGAAGGGCGTCCTGAGCGGTGCCGCGCAGACGATCTCGGACGCCCTCGGCCGGGACCGCGAGGAGACCTCGGAAGAGAAGACCGAAAGCCGGCCCCGCGGCCGGCGCACCACCGCCCGCCGGGAGGAGAAGGAATGACCACGTACGTGTACGGCATCGCCCGGGCCGATCAGAGCCTGCCCGACGCCCTCGAAGGTGTGGGGGAGCCACCGTTGCCCGTGCGCACGGTACGCAGCGGGCAGCTGGTGGCCCTGGTCAGTGACGCGCCCGCGGAGCTGCGGGCGAAGCGGCGTGACCTGCTCGCCCATCAGCGGGTGGTGATCCAGGCAGGCGGTGGCGGCCCCGTACTGCCCCTGCGGTTCGGCGGGGTCTCCCCCGACGACGACACGGTCACGTCCGTCCTCGAACGGCGCCAGGAGGCCTACCTGGAGCGGCTGGCCGAGCTGGAGGGCAAGGACGAGTTCAACGTCAAGGTCTCGCACCAGGAGGACGCCGTCCTCTTCGCCGTGGTCAGCTCGGATCCGGAGCTGCTCGCCCTGCACCACGCCAACCGGGCGGCGGGCGGGGGCACGCACGAGCAGAAGCTGGCGTTCGGCGAGCGAGTGGCCCGGGCCGTTGCCGCGCAGGGGCGGACGGACGCCGTCCTGGTCGAGGAGACGCTGCGGCCGTACGCGGCCGCCCTGCGGCACGGACCGGGAGGGCCGGGGTGGCCGGCGAACCTTTCGTTCCTCGTGGCCCGTGAGCGGCGGGAGCGGTTCCTGCAGGCGGTGCGCCACCTCCACGAGGAGCACGAGCACCTCCAGGTGCAGGTGACGGGACCGCTGCCCTCGTACAGCTTCGCGGACGCGGACTGACCACGGGGCTGCTCAAGGGGGTGCTGCTGCCGGCCGCCCCGCTGCGGGGAGCCGTCTGGGTCCTGGAGCAGGTCGTCGCCGAGGCCGAGCGGCAGTACCGCGACCCGGCCGTGGTCCACCGTGAACTCTCCTTGCTCGTCGCGGCGTTCGAGGACTGCGAGCTGGACGCGGCCTAGTTCGACCGCCGGGACCGGGACCGGCCGGGAGTACCTCCGACGCCGCCTCGGTGACCGCCGCCGGCGCGAGGAACGGGCCGGCCTGGCCGCCGGAACCGCCGAGCGGGTCCACCGGCGGCTGGCCGCGCGGGCCACCGAGTCGGTCCTGCACCCCCCGCAGCAGGCCCGGCTCTCCGGCCTGCCGGACACGAACGTCCTGAACGCCGCGTACCTGGTGCCGTGTGAGGCGCGCGAGGCCTTCCTCGACGCCGTCCCCGGCCCCGCCGACCTCCCGTCCGGCATCCGCGGCGAGGTCACCGGCCCGTGGGTCCCGTACTCCTTCACCCGGACGGCCGCCGAACGGCACGAGCGGCACGAGCGGCACGAGCGGCAGCCATGACGGGCGAGCAGGCCGCACTCGTCGGCCTCCTCGACCGGCTGCTCGCCACGGGAGTGGTCCTGGCCGGCGACGTCACCTTGAGCCTCGCAGGCGTCGGCCTCGTCCGCATCGAACTCAAAGCCCTCGTCAGCTCGGTCGGCGAGGCCGTGCCCTCCCCCTGGAAGCAGGTGGGCGCGTGAGTGCGCCACGGCGGGTGGACCTCGACCCCGATACCGTCGAACGCGACCTGGCCCGCCTGGTGCTGACCGTCGTCGAGCTGCTGCGGCAGCTCATGGAAGGGCAGGCGCTGCGGCGGGTCGAGGCCGGCGGCCTGAGCGAGGACCAGGAGGAGCGGCTCGGCCTGACCCTCATGCTCCTGGAGGACCGTATGGAGCTGCTGCGGACCCGGTTCGGTCTGGAGCCCGAGGACCTCAACATCGATCCGGGTCCGCTCGGCAAGCTTCTCTGAAGGGCGCGCATACCGAACACGGATCCGGCTGCACGCGCTACATGACCCCATCAGAGAAGTCCGACAACGGCAAGACGGCCAGCAGCAGTTACCGTTCCTCATCCAACGGGACGGCCACCCGTCAGAGGGCCGCCGGAGCCGCCCGGGCCGCGGCCGGTGCGACGGCCGAAGCCGAGGAGCGGGGGGCCGCCGGTCCGGAGGCCCTGCCCGCCCCGCTGTCCGAGAAGGCGCGTGCGGCCGCGCAGGCCCTGCGGGGCCGCCTCGGCGACCCCGGGCGGGTGTGGGCGGCGGTGCGGGCCCGCAAGGCCGTCAGCGCCGTGGCGGCCGGCGGGACGGCGGCCGTCCTCGGTATCACGTACGCGATCGGCCGCCGCGCGGGACTGCGCCGGCGCGGGCCGCTCTCCCGGCTGACCGGCGGCCGCGTCTGAATCCGCGTCGCGCACGGCGTACACGAGGGCGGCCCCCACCGGGTGGGGGCCGCCCTCGTGGGTGCGGCCGCGCCGGGCGCCGTCCGTCAGTGCTCGCCGCCCGGCAGGACCTCCTTGGCCTTGGCCACCGCGTAGCCCCAGCCCTGCGCCACGGTCGGCCGGCCCGGGACCGCCACTTCCTCCGGGTTGGTCAGCACGTCCAGCAGGACCGGTCCCGGGGTGGCCAGGGCGCGGCGTACGCCGTCGTCGAGATCGGCGGGGTCCGTGACGCGGATCCCCGTCAGGCCGAGGGCCGTGGCGACGGCGGCGAAGTCGGGGTTGTCGAGTCCGGTGCCGAATTCGGGCAGGCCCGCCTGCTCCTGCTCCAGTTTGACCATGCCCAGGCGGCGGTTGTCGAAGACGATCAGCTTCACCGGCAGCCGGTACGCCGTGACGGTCATCAGGTCGCCCAGCAGCATGCTCAGCCCGCCGTCCCCGCAGAACGCGACGACCTGCCGGTCGGGCGCCCAGAGCTGGGCCCCGATGGCCTGCGGCATGGCGTTGGCCATCGACCCGAGGTTGTAGGAGCCGATCAGCCGCCGGGCGCCGCGCATGGTGACGAAGCGGGAGAGCCAGACGGTCGCCATGCCGGTGTCGGAGGTGAAGACGGCGTCCTCGTCGGCGTGGGCGTCCACGGCGGCGGCCAGGGCCTCGGGGCGGACGTCGTGGTCGCGGTTGTCCAGGACCGCCCGCAGTTTCCCGACGGGGCGGCGTTCGAGGGCGGGGTCGGCCAGCCTGCGCTGCCCCTTCTCCCACGTGGCGAACCGTTCCCGGGCGTCGTCCAGGTGGGTGCGGTCCGGCGCCGCCTTCAGCAGCGGCAGCAGGGCCCGCAGCGTGGCGCCGACGTCGCCGGCGAGGGCGGCGTCCACGGGGGTGCGGCGCCCCAGGTGGTCCTCCCGGGCGTCGATCTGGACCACCCGGCAGTCCTTCGGGTACCACTCCCGGTACGGGAAGTCGGTGCCGAGCATGAGGAGCGCGTCACCGGTGTCGAGGGCGTGGGCGGCGGCGGGGTTCCCGATGAGGCCGGTCTGGCCCACCTGGAAGTCGTTGTCGCCCTCGAAGCCCTCCTTCGCCTTCAGGGTGAGCACCATGGGCGCCGAGAGCAGTTCGGCGGTGCGCAGGACCTCGGTCCGGGCGTCGCGGGCTCCGCGGCCGACGAGCAGGGTCACGCGGGAGGCCGCGTTCAGTATGCCGGCGGCGTGGGCGAGGGCCGGTTCGTCGGGCCGGGTGACGGCCCGGGCGAGCGCGAAGCGGGTGGGCCGGTCCTCGCCGAGCTGTTGGCCGCCCAGGTCTCCGGGGACGGTCAGGACGGCCACGCCGCCCTGGGTGACGGCGGCGCGTACGGCGTTCTCCAGCATGCGCGGCATCTGGTCCGGGGAGGTCACGGTGGCCCGGTAGACGGCCACGTCGCGGAAGAGCAGGTCGTTGTCGACCTCCTGGAAGTAGTCGCCGCCCATCTCGGCGAGGGGGACCTGTCCGCAGATCGCGAGGACGGGCGTGCGGCTCTTGGCGGCGTCGTAGAGGCCGTTGAGGAGGTGGACGGAGCCGGGGCCGACGGTACCCGCGCACACGCCGAGGGTGCCCGAGAGCTGGGCCTGGGCCCCCGCGGCGAAGGCTGCGGCCTCTTCGTGCCGGCAGCCGATCCAGTCGACCCCGTCGGTGGTGCAGATGGCGTCGGTCAGCGGGTTCAGGGCGTCCCCGACGACGCCGAAGACGTGCTGGACGCCCAGTTCCCGCAGCGAGTTGACGATGAGATCGGCGACGGTACGTGCCACGGCGGTGTCCTCCGGTCGGGTTCAGCGGGTGAAGCGGTCCGGGTGGGCCGCCTTCCAGTCGCCTGCCCAGCCTTCCGGCGCGGATGCGAGCAGTTCGCCGGGGGTGAGCCAGTCGTGCAGTTCGGCGTAGGAGCGGACGGTGTGCGGGTCCGTGCGCTGGAGCAGCATGTGGGGGCGCAGGTCGCGCGGGTCGCCGACGCCCATGGCCGCCATGATCTGGAGGGCGCTCTTGACGGTGGCCTCCTGATAGCGCCTGACGCGCTGGGCCTTGTCGCCCACGTCGAGGGCGCGTGCGCGCCGGGGGTCCTGGGTGGCGACGCCGACGGGGCAGGTGTTGGTGTGGCAGCGCTGGGCCTGGATGCAGCCGACCGCGAACATCATCGCGCGGGCGGCGTTGGTGTAGTCGGCCCCCTGGAGGAGCCGCCGTACGAGGTCGCCGCCGGTGGCGACCTTGCCGCCGGCCCCGATCCGGACGCGGTCGCGCAGACCGGCGCCGACCAGAGCGTTGTGCACCGTCATCAGCCCGTCGCCGAGCGGCAGGCCCACGATGTCGGCGAACTCCAGGGGCGCCGCGCCCGTTCCGCCCTCCGCTCCGTCGACGACGATGAAGTCGGGTGTGGTGTCCTCCTCCAGCATGGCCTTGCAGACCGCCAGGAACTCACGGCGCGACCCGGGGCACAGCTTGAAGCCGACGGGCTTGCCGCCGGCGAGTTCGCGCATGCGGGCCAGGAAGCGGACCAGGTCGCGGGGGGTGGAGTACACGCGGTGGTAGGGCGGTGAGATCACCGTCTCCCCCTGCGGCACGCCTCGTACCCGGGCGATCTCGGCGTTCACCTTGCGGCCCGGGAGCACTCCTCCCATGCCGGGCTTCGCGCCCTGGCTGATCTTCAGGGAGACGCACTTGACCTGGGGGTGGGCCGCCTTGTCGGCGAACTGCCGCGCGTCGAAGCCGCCGTCCGGCGTACGGCACCCGAAGTACCCGGTGCCGATCTCCCACACCAGGTCCCCGCCGGGGCGCAGGTGGTAATCGGACAGGCCGCCTTCGCCGGTGTCATGGGCGAAGCCGCCCATTCGGGCGCCGGTGTTGAGGGCCAGGACGGCGTTGGCGGACAGGGAGCCGAAGCTCATCGCCGAGACGTTGAGCAGGGCCATGTCGTACGGCCGGCGGCAGTCGTCCCCGCCGACGCGGACCCTGGGCGGTTCGGCCCGTACCGGCAGCGGGGCCATGGAAGGCACCAGGTACTCGCTGCCGGGCCGGCCGAGGTCGCGCTCGGTGCCGAACGGCTCCTCCGCGTCAGAGCCCTTGGCCCGTTCGTAGACGATGCTGCGGGTGTCGCGGTCGAAGGGGCGGCCGTCGAAGTTCCGCTCGATGAAGTACTGCTGGATCTCCGGCCGCAGGGCCTCCAGGGCGAAGCGCAGGTGCCCGAGCAGGGGGTAGTTGCGCAACAGGGAGTGCCTGCGCTGCAGGAGGTCGTACGCGGCGACCGCAAGGAGCAGGAGCGAGGGAACCGCCACCGCCCACCGCCAGGGCGGGGCGAGGACGGCTGCGCCCGAGGCGCACAGGGCCGGCAGGACCAGGGGAAGTGTCTTCAGCACGCTCCGCTTGTGTCCCGCTTGCCGGTGGCCATTCCCTGGCGGGCGGGGCGGTGACGCACTCCGCCGGGAGTCGGCCCTCGCGGATCCGGCGGCCGAGGTACGGCGACGTCGCGCCGGGGCCGCCACCGTCGTCCGGTGGCGGCCCCGCACGGCGAGAGCGCGGCAGGGTGCGGGAGAAGCAGACACGAGGATGGCTCCTTCAGCAGTCAGCCCGGCCCGGCCCGGCTCCGTACACGGCGGACGGGCTCTGAGCGTTCCCGGCGTCAGCTCGGTTCGGCCTGGGCCTGCTTGGCGGTCGCCTCCAGCCTGTTCCAGTACTCCTGGTACCAGGCCGCGTCACCGCCGGCCATGTTGCTGTTGGCCGCCCGCATGCCGGTCCTGCCGTCGATCAGCTCGCGGACGATGTCGCAGTGGCCGGCGTGCCGGTTCGTTTCGGCCGTCATGTGCAGCATGATCCGGTGAAGGGTGGCGTCGCCGCCCTCGCCCCACCACGCGACGTGGCCCATCGCGTCGAGCGGCAGCGCCTCGATCGTCGCGTCCGCGTGGGCCCAGGCTCGGCGGTACAGGCCGAGGACGTCCTCGCGTGACTCGTCCAGGGTCGCCCACATGTCCGCGTTGGGCTCGGCGTCCTCCTCGTGCCAGGGGAGGAGTTCGCCGTGCGGGCGGCCGAAGGTCGGGCCGAAGTAGCCGAACTCGACGCTGGCGAGGTGCTTGACGAGGCCGAGGAGGTTGGTGCCCGTCGGCGTGAGGGGGCGGCGGACGTCGTACTCGGCCAGCCCGTCCAGCTTCCAGACGACGGCTTCGCGCGCCGCCTTGAGGTAGCGGTGCAGGTCGTCCTTGGGGTCGTTGAGCTTCATGCGGCCGAGTCTCGCACCGGCCGCCGCCGGCGGCCGCATGATTTCCGGGCGGCTCACGAACCCTCTCGCTCCCGGATGGCAGAGACGACCCGTACCAGGGACGGCGCGGCCGGGGCCGAGGCGAATCCGAACCGGACGGGCGGCAGGACCGGGGCGAGCGGACCGAGGTCGGTCCCGTCCAGGGAGGCGGCGGCCGCGGTGATCGGGAAGAGGTCGAAGGCCGCGTACCACTGGCGCCGGCCGGGCCGGGAGCTGCCGCGGGTGCGTACGCCGGCCAGCGCGCGGGCCGGCAGGGTGGCCAGGGCGGCCCAGGCCGGCCGGCGGGCGAGCGGACGCGGGACGGCCCGGAGGGCCAGGCCGAGCGGGCCGCGCCGGCCGACGTCGAAGCGCAGGGCCAGTGCGCCCGCCGAGACCTCCCAGGCGGTGTGCCCGGCGCGGACGGCCACCGGCCCGGTCCGGACCTCGTCGAAGTGGTAGACGCCGGCGATCCAGCCGTCGAAGGCCATCCGGGCATGTCCCATACGGGGCGTATGCCGCGCGGGCGGGCTACATCGGGTCCATGGTGGCGCTCTCCGGCCCGTGGAGTTCTTCGAGCTTCTGCCGGACGTGCAGGGCCTTCTCGTTCAGCCGCCGACGTTCGTCGGGGTCGGTGGACCGCTGGGCCGCGAGTTCGAGCTCCTCGGCCTTCGCGCGCATGTTCTGGGCCTGGTCGTCGGGACGGCCATCGCTGTTCATGGTTCTCCTCCGGATCGGGGCTGGCTGACTCCACCCAAGCACTCCCCGGCGCCCGGGCACCGGAGCGGTGCCGTGGCGGCCGCGATCCTCACCGCGAAGGACCCGCTCGGCCCGCGGTACGGCATCGCCTCCGGAACTCCGTGCCGCGGTCAGGCCGGGCGGCCCCCGAACGGAGCGCCGGTGCCGTAGTAGGTGCCCAGCTCCTCTCGGTACCCGCTGTCGCCGAGGTGCTGTTCCCGGTGGAACTCGGGAGCGTCCTTGATCTGGCCCCTGGTGCGGTCGACGTAGATCTTCCGGCGCTCCGGGTCGACACTCACCACCGTGCTCGCGGGAAGCAGCACCTCCTTCCCCAGGATCCACACCCCGGTGTCGACCAGCAGATAGGCGTCACCGACCTCGTCGGAGTGCTTGTCCACCTTGCCGACGCTGCCGTCCGTCGCCTCCACCTTGTAGCCGGTCAGGTCGGTCCCGGCCAGATGGCCCGAGGTCGACTTGTAATGCCATACGCGCTCGGTCACTCTGATCAACTCCTCTGGGTTGCGGAATTCGGCGGGAGCGTCCCGCCGCTATGCCATTCGCCCGGCTTTCCGGCCGGAGCGCGGGAATTCACTGCGGATGGCCGAGGTGCGCCGGCTGCGCCGGCCCGCTCGCGCGGGGTACTACCAGCGGTACCAGCGGGCGCTGCCGCCCTTGGGCCGGGCAACGAAGCCGACCAGCCACAGCACCAGCACGATGACTGCGACCCACCACAGGATTTTCAAAGCGAACCCCGCACCGAAAAGGAGCAGGGCCAGCAGAAGAACGAGAAGCAGGGGAATCACGTGCATCAACCTCCAAGACCGCGGATTCCCTTGCATTCAGACCTCAAACACCGGAACGGCAACCTCTCCGTGCGCCTGTACACCGACGCCGACACCGTCCTCGACGCCCTCGCCCAGGCCGTCGAAACCACCCGCCGGACGGTACGCGCACTGGGACTTCCCGACACCGTCACCGGCGCCGAGGTGCTCACCGAAGCCGAAGCCGACCGGCGCGCCGCCGAACCCGACATGCCCGAACTCGCCGGTGTCGCCGAGGCCGCCGCCATCCTCGACGTCCACGAGCAGCAGATCCCCCGCCTGGTCAGACACGGCGACCTGACACCCCTCCAGCAGCTCGCCGCCGGCCCCGTCTTCGCGGCCGACATGCTCCGCCTCTACGCCGAGAAGGGACCCAGCCGGCGCGTCGGCCGCCCCGTAGAAGACCTCGGCCCCACCCCCGCCGAACGCGCCCTCCTCGACACACTCGTGGCCTGCGCCCGCGAAGGCACCCCGCCCCCCACCGGCACCCCCGCCGCACACGCCGTCGCCCAGGTCCTCCCCGACAACCGCCTCCGCGTCCGCCACGATCCCCGACCCCCCGACCAGAACGACGCCCTCGACAAGCTCATCGAGCACAAGCTCATCCGCACCCGCCGCCTCACCAAAACCGAACAGACCACCGGAGACACCAACGCGTACACACGGCCGTGCCGCACGACCCCGATCGGCAGAGCCGGCCGTACCCCGCACCCCGGCGGGCCAGGACAGCTCCACCTTGGCTACGCGCAGCCGTCGGTCGTCAAGATCGGCTTGCCATCGTTTTCGTTGCCGTCGGCAGTACCGTCGTCGTACCAGACGGCGTAGGCGGTATCCGTGCAGGAAGTGGACACAGCCCGCAGCACCAGCAAGCCGGGGCGGAGACCGTCTCCGTTCTGGACGGACCCGGCCGCGTCCGGCACACACAGGACCCGCGTAAAGCTCTGCACGGTGCAGTTGCCCACCCGGGCACCCGCGTTGTTCGTCACCAGGGCGACAGAAGACCCCACCTCGTCGAGGAACCTCGCGTCGCCGGCAGCCTCCAGACTCAGTCGCCACATAATGCTGTAGCCACAGGGGCCAGGGCCGCACAGAGCTCCGGGTGTCCAACGGCCCGTGGATCCCGTCTCCACTGGGCCGGAGGAAGCGAAGTACCAGTTGCTCACCGCAGCCGCAGTGCCCTTCCCAGCGGGGGCGGAGACCTGCACCGGGACACGGACCGCCGCATGGGAGGCCGAGGTGGTCGTGAGCAGGGGCAGGGCGGCGAGGGCGAGCGCCTGCAGGCCGCGGCACACATCGTTGGACTACTGGAACAGCACGAGCTCGTTGCTCGGCGTCGGGTCGATGGCCTGCGTGAGGAGGCTGACCGTAGTCAGGCCGAGACGACCGTTCGAGCACCAGTCCCAGAGCCTTACGATAAAAGCTACTTACGCGTCGGGGTGCTCAGGCAGGGCGAGCCAGTCCGACCAGGAGATCTCTCGGCCGAGGAAGCGCGGCTGCTCGAACGGCCAGTCGGCGGCGATCCACTGCGGCACCAGCTCGTCGAGGGCCTGCTCGACCTTGCTGCCCACCAGCTCGTCCACCACCCACCAGGAGATCTCACCGTCCGCGCCGACCCTCTCCGGCGGGTCGATGTAGACGCAGCCGAGCAGAGCTGTCTCCGCCGCGTCGAACAGCGCGTAGTTGAAAGACTGGTGTGCGGCGATCTCTTTCTCGTGCCGCAACAGGTCGGCCTGGTCGGCCTCGTAGGTCATGGTGGCCGCGGGCCAGCCCCAGGCTGGGCCGTAGATGGTCCACAGCCGCTCGCGGGAACCCATCACAGCCGGATAGTCGAGCGGGGTGTCCGCCTCCCGGATCGGTCGCAGGTGATGACCACCGCCCGGCAGCGGTACCAGGACGGGATGGACGAAGTTGTCGGGGAGCCAGCTCATGGCGCCCGACCGTAGCAGCGCGCGGCCGTCCGCTCCTCTGGATTATCCCCGTATACCGCCAGGCCCTGCCCTCATGCCGGGCAGTGCCCGCGACCAGCCGATCGAGACGCCCGTTCGATCGACAGGCTCCGTGATCGGTATGGCAACGGCTTCTCAGGCCTGCGTTCCTTGTCCGCGACGTGCCCGGCCAGATACGTCGTCACCTTCTCCGCGTCCGCGACGCTGCACTCACGGAAGCCGAGGTGCTCCCGGATCTGCGCGCGGTGGTACTCGACCGTACGGCCCGTCCAGTCATGGAAACCCATGTCCGGGGCGGGCACCTGTACCTGCCTGGCGACGAACTCCACGACCTCACCAGACAGCTCGGCCCGGCCCCGGGGAAACCGGCCGTACTGCGTATAGAACTTCAGCAGCACGGCGAAGCCCAGTCGCGTCGCACCGCGCTTGCCGGACACGAGCGCCGGCTCGTCCTTCAGCAACGTCCAGTGCTCGACGAGTTCATCCAGGTCCAGCGGAGTACGGGCCGCGATCGCCGATCGTCTTCGCAGAGCTTCACCCGCCGCAGCCGTACGGCCTCGGACCCACCCACACGAGTGATGCCCTCGCGAGATCACCGCCGATTGCGGCTGGTGACAGCGTTCTTACCGGCACCCCAAGATGCGGTGTGGGACGAGGACGACGAGATGGCGCCCATCGGGCAGTACATGGAACCTCCGCCGCAAGGGCGCCAAGAACGGGCTCGGGAAGAACCAGGACACTGCGGCGGCCCGGGGCGCGCAGCTCGCCGCGACCGACAAGGACTGGAACTGCCCCTGGCCGCTGGACTGGCGGCGGCACCACCGCGTCCTGGCGGACTACCGGCGTCCTCTCCCGCTCACCAGGCTGCTGCCGAAGCTACGCCCGTACCAGGGGGCTCCCCGGTCGGCCGGTCGGTGCGCTGCGCGAGAGAGGACCAAGGAGAGTCCTAGCGTCGCCCTTCCCATCAGCCAGCGCTGGGGAATTCGCGCCCCTACGCGCTGACCTGCCCGCCGGCCGCTCGGGTGGACTGGACTACGGCGGCCGAGGGCGAGGACTCGGCGGCGGGCTCCGGCTCCGGCTCGTCGACCACGGGCGTGGCCTCGACAGCCGCGAACACAACCTCCGCCTCCGCGAGTACGGCCTCCTCCGTCGCGAGAACGGCCTCGGAGGTCCCGACCGTGGCCTGGGAAGCGGCAACGGCGCGGCGGTCGCGATAGTCCGTCAAGACCTTCCACCCAGCCACCGGCACGCCGACGGCAAGGGCGCCGAGAATGAAGGCTCGCCGCTGGCCTAGCCTCCGCCCGAGCTGGACGTATGCCGCCCTTAGGGCATCAGGACCTCCTAAGGGCTGTCCCGTAATCCCCGGCGGGCGCACGACGCCGGCTACGGCACCTCGCTGCGTTGTCGGAACGCCCGAATACGCCCAGTACGGGGGCGCCCCTCCGCCTTGCGATGCACCGCACCCGACGCCGTGCGCCGATCCACCGGGGATTACGGGACAGCCCTTAGCCTGCGTGCCTCCGCGCTGAGTTCCGAGTAGTCCCACACCACGCTCCCCCTCACCTTTCGCAGCTGTCCAGGAACTGCCTGATCATCCCAGGGCAAAGCCGGCGCGGAGGCAGATCAGGACAACCGGCCTACCGGACCCTGGATCGGCGACGGGGCACGATGGCTTCGGTCATGGGCTTGTTGGAAGCGCGCGAGACGGCCGCGCAAGTTCGGGTCGAAGAGCTCCGCGAGGAGGCGGAGCGGGTACCGGCCGAGCTTGCGAAGGCGGAGGCGGTGCTGAGCGGCGGGCCATCGCCCGCGTGGAGCCGGCCGAGGCCCTGGCCGGGCCGGAGCCGGCGGCCGACCACCCGCCGGGGTCGGCGACGGCCGTTGCCGAGGCCCCGGTGGCGGGGCCGGTGGTGCCGCAGTGGCGGGTGGGCCTGACGTTGGAGGTGCTCGCGCCGGACTACCAGCGGCTGGGGGGCGTGCTGTAGGCGGAGGCGGGCGGGTCCGGGCTGCGGGCGCGGGAGTTGGCCGGGCGGCTGGGCCTGGAAGCGGTGCCGGCGAAGGTCGAGGGGGTGCGGTCGAAGGGGAAGCGGCTGGTGGAGCGGGGCTGGCTGGCCGAGGAGCGGCCCGGGGTGTTCACGCCGAGGCGGGCTGCCGGGTGACGTGTCGGCTCCGGTCGCGGGCGAGGCGGCGTCCCATGAGCATGGTCATCGACCACAGGACGGCGGCTTCGCTGCTTTCGGGCCGGGTCTCGTAGTCCCGGGCAAGGCGCCGCGAGCGCATCAGCCAGCTCAGCGTCCTCTCCACCACCCACCTGCGTGGAAGCACCACGAACCCGCTCATGTCGTCGGTGCGTTTGGCGATCTGAAGGGTGAGCCGCCCTGGACGTCCCCTTGACCCGCACTTCCTTTCGTACGACCGTCTCCAATGGTGCTACGCCAGGGGAGAAGGCCGGATTCCGGGGTTATGTGACGTCCGGGTCCGTCAGACGAGGTGGATCGTGAAGCGCCGCACGACCTTGGGGGTCGTGGCGATCGTGTCGGAGTGGACCCAGCCGCGAGCCTTCTTGTACTCCCCGGTGCCGCCAGTGATCGCGTTGTCGAAGGGTCCCTGGTCGAGGTAGTTGAAGTACATTCCCTGCACGGTGAGCTGGCCGCCTGGGAGGGTGTAGGTCACGACGCACTGCTCCGCTTCGTCGGCGCCGCCCCGGGTGGTGGTGCAGGTGCCGTGGGTCTCGCCGACCTTGTTGTGCGCCTCGTCGAAGAGGTCCGAGCGGACGACGACTTGATCGCCCTGCGAGACGCTGCCGGGGGTGACGGGGAAGCGGTTCAGCTGCTGCACCTCGGCCAGGAGTGTGATAATCCGGGCCTTATCCCTGGCCTGGGCGGAACCGGTGTCCGTCGCGGCGGCCGCGACGGGGGTGCAGGCGAGGAGGGTGACCAGCGTGGCCGTGCCGAGGCCGGCCGCTCTGATGGGGCGCATCATGCGACTCCTGAGATTGATGTCCGGGAATGACCGGATGGCGAACTTCCATCCGATTTCGTTCGACTCCCCTTCATAACCTCGACTCCGCCGCACCGCGGAGCACCCCCGCACGAACCACCGGCACATCCAGCCGATCGGACCAAAGTCAGGCGGCGGAGCTCAGCACGAAGGCGAACGGCAGCTCCAACGCCATTGGTGCGCACGGTCCCGGCAGCTCACGCTGGCGCATGTTGGCGCCGAGACGGGGGTCTCGCCGGCGACCCTGTCCCAGCGTTTCGGGTCTAAACGGGGCCTGCTGCCGGCGTTCGCGGCGGACGCCGCCGCGCATGCCGCCGCGCCCTACCGGAGTGCGCGGGCCGAGCACGACTCGCCCCTGGCGGCACTGCACGCTGTCGCCAAGGAATTCGCGGCCACATGTCCACCTCCGAGGAAATGGCCAATCACCTCGGCATGCTCCAACTCGACCTGACCGGTCCCGAGTTCCGCGTCCATGCCGCCGCGCACACCCGCGCGGTGGACGCCGCACTGAAAAGAGCTGCTCACCGATGCCCTGGCGAAGGGCGAGCTCCCGCCCGGCACCGACGTACCGCGCCTCGCCCGCGCCATCAAGATCACCACTGACGGCTCCTCCCTGCTGCGGTGGGCCCTCACCGGCGACGGCAATCCCGCCGCCCTGCTCCGCGCCGACCTTGACCACCTGTTCGGGACGACCTCATGACCTTCAGCGCCACCGTCTTCATCGGCACCAGCCTCGACGGCTGCGTCGGCCGCTCCGACGATGACATCGAATGGCTGACCCCGCGCGGCGAGAAGGCCGGCGACCTCGGCTTCTTCGAGTTCCTCAACTCGGTCGACGCCGTGATCACGGGCCGCAAACACCTACGACGAGGTCATGGGCTTCGGCAAGGAGAACCGGCACTACGGCAACCGCCACGTGGGCGTCCTGAGCACCACGCTGCCCGAGGACGCCAACCCCCGCATCACCGTCTACCGGGACATCGACAGCCTCCTCGCCGACCTCGACCAGCGCGGGATCAAGCATGTCTAGCCCGACGGCGGACGCCTCATCCAGAGCTTCATCCGCGCAGGTCGCGTCGATGCGCTCATCATCAGCGTCGCCCCGGTCCTGATCGGAGCCGGCTGCCACCGGCTCTTCGGCGAGCTGACGAAGGACATCCCGCTCCGCCTGGACTCCACCGCCGACGTCGGCGGCTTCGCCCAGCTGCGCTACAACCTGGACAAGCAGGGGCTCACCCCGGGCGCCCCGGGGTGAGCCGCGCGAGAGCCGGCCCACGGACAGATACCCGTCATCACATCTCCGAGGCCGCCACACGGTGACTGGGCGTGACACGCCACCTCGCCCGTCGTTGAGCCGGGAGGTCAGCGAAGTGGAGGGCCCCGGGGCGTCGTGACCCCCGGGGCGCCGCGGAGTCCGCGCTGCTGCACTTCTCCAGCCCGCGCGACGCCGCCACCATCGCCGCGTTCCTGCGCACCCGCGTCTACCGGCCCGAGTCGCTGGTGTGGCTGGAGGGCTACCAGGCCCTGCTGCGGTGGCGGGCCGAGCACGGGATCACCGGCCTTCACGCCGTCCCGTACGACACCGAGACCGAGGTCGGCGTCACGAAGGCGTTCCCGCTGGGGCGGTGGGTGCACCAGCAGCGCGAAGCCCTGCGCACCGGGGAGCTCGAGGACCGGCGCAAGACTCTGCTGGACGCGCCTGAGGCCGGGATGGTGTGGGAACCCGGAGAAGAGGCATGGGAGGCCAAGCTCGCCGCCCTGCGGCCCTATCGGCGGGCCACCGGGCGACGAGATGGTGTCCATCGGCCAGTACATGGCCAACCTCCGCCGCACAGGCGCCAAGAACGGACTCGGGAAGAACGAGGACACCGCGACCAGCCGGGCCGCGCAGCTCGCCGCGATCGACAAGGACTGGAACTGCCCCTGGCCACTCGACTGGCAACGCCACCACCGCGTCCTCGCGGACCTGGTCGACGCCGACGGCCAGCTGCCCGACATCGCCCCCGGCGTACTCATGGACGGCGACGACATCGGACGGTGGCTCCAGCAGCAGAAGCAGCCAGCCAGCCACCGGGGCACGGTTCCTGCCCGAGCAGCAGAAGCGGCTGACCGCGCTGGACGTCAAGCCGCTTGAGGCGGCGGCTCCGGCCCCGGCGGCTGGTCGTACGGCGAAGGGGTCCGAGCAAGGCGCAGCAGGCGTTCCAGCAGGGCCTGGCAGCCCTCACGCAGTGGGTGGAGCGGGAAGGCGCCCACCGGCCGGTGCCGCGCGCCCACGGCGAGGAGGTTGCGGTCGAGGGCGAGGCCGAGCCGGTGGTCGTGAAGCTGGGCGTCTGGGTCTCGAACACCAAGAGCCGGCGTGACAAGCTCACCGCCGACCGGCTCGCCGCCCTCGCGAAGCTGGGCGTGGACTGGGCGCGAAGAGCCGGGGGGAAGCGAGGCGTAGTTCCTGCTCCAGGTGCGGCATGCCGGCCGCCCGCGATCGGCACCGACCTGACCACGCGGACGACACTCACCGGCCCCGGACCACGTAGGGCCCACCCGCCGGTGCAGGCCGTCGCCACCAGCGGGTGAAAAGCCCGTGCCGCCCATCACGATCGGTGTCGGCCTCGACAGCGTGCGGGCCGGCCTGGGGCCAGCGTGCCGCGGGCCTTACGAGGAGTCAGAGAACCCGCACCTGATCGGCCTGGGGACCCCTGGTGCCCTGGGTCACCTCGAACTCCACCCGCTGGTTCTCCTGCAACTCCTTGAAGCCGGCACCCTGGATTGCCGAGTAGTGCACGAACACATCCGGCCCCCCGCCATCGACAGCGATGAAGCCAAACCCCTTTTCGCCGTTGAACCACTTCACGACACCCTGCTGCGGCATCCCCACAACCTTCCCGTAAGCCCGAGTCGATCACTCGGGGCGGCAAAAACCTCCCCCTCCTGGAGACAGGGCAAACCGGCCCCAAGCACCGTGGAAGCCGGAATCCGGGTCGGACCATCCAGAGTGGTCGCGAGAACCTATGCAACCCCGAACCTCCGGCACTCGCCGAGCTCGGCGTGGGCGGGGCCCGGTTACGGGTCAGCCTGATACGGGCCGGCCTGAAACATACGCTTCGTGTTTACTCGACTGCCCTGAGGGACGACTCTTGGATCACGTCGAAATTCCCCGCAGGCAACTTCCCCATCGTCAACAACGACACCGCCCGGGCCGTACGCGTGCGCCTGGGCATCAGCCACGCCGTCGGCGACTACCAGAACATCGGCAACCACTGCGTATGGATGCACGTGAACAGGTCAGACGAGATCACCGACCTCTTCAACACCGAGCAGGCATTCATCAACCGGCTCGACGACATGCCCGCAGACGTGCGTGAACGCCTCGCCACGCTGATCCCCGCCGAGTGGACAACCATCCAGGCCGACGCGCGAGCAGAGCTCGCCAAGAGCCCGGAATTCCAGCAGGAAGAGGAAGCCCGCGCGGGCGCGTGCGCCGAAGCGGAGGCATGGGCCGCCGAGAAGAACCCTCCCAGCGACCGGGACCTCGGCCTGCTGCGCGCCTACCGGCTGGGAATCATCGAGGGCACCATCCCCAGCGTCCTGGATGTGGCGGAGTACTCCCTCCTGTCCGAGTAGGACCAGAGAACTGGCTGGCGGCGGCGGAGCTCACCCCGGAGAAGCAGACTGGGCTCGCGACTGGGCGTCGCGCAAGAGTTCACCGAACGCGAGCTTCACGCCCCGGGTTCCGTACGGGCACAAGGAGGGCGCGTACGTACCCCCTTGGGCAGTGGATCGCGGAGCAGCGACGGGCGTACGGGGCGGGGCAGATGACCGGCCTGCGCGCGAAGCGCCTGGAGCAGCTCGGCATCACGCCGTTGGCCCCGGAGCCGGAGGCACTCACGCAGCCGTCCACGGCGCCCGTGCGGGCCTTCGAGGCGCAGTACAAGGCCCGTACGGGCTCCGTGACGGTGCCCAGGGCCCACGTAGAGCGGCTGGAGGACGGCACTGAGGTCAAGCTCGGGGTGTTTCTGTCGAACACCAAGAGCAGGCGCGCCAAGCTCACCGCCGACAAGCTCCAGCAACTGGCGAGGCTCGGGCTGGGGTGGGCGATGGCCTGACAGGTGTGGCGGACGGGAGCTGGGCGTAGCGGGCGTACGGGCGGGCAGCGGGCAGCAGCACGCCCTGGAGAACTGATCGGAGGCGGTATCGGCTGCGCTGGCTGCTCAGCGTTTGGCTAGGTCGGCAAGCTTGGTGGACAGGTTGGCTATGGCGTCCTTGATGGTGGCGCTGTTCTTTCCGGCCGCGTCGGTGAGGGCTTTGATGGCACCCGCGAGTTCGACGTTGCTTTGGGCGAGGGCCAGGTTGATGGCGGCTTGGGACTGAGCGATTTCGTCGGGGTGCGCCGGGTTCTTGCGGGCTACCTGGTCTTGCTTCCTCTTTGCGTCTTCTATGAGCGATTTCGCTGCCAGAGCCACTGATCCCCCTCGGTCGCCGTGACGTGTGTCCAGCCCAAGATAGATCGCTGGGTGCAGCTGGGGTAGGGCGTCCGGGTCGGTCGGCTCCGGCAACAGCGCGGTGCGCTGTTGCTTCCCGCCGTAGAAGGCTCGCTGCGGGCCTCACCTACCGCAGCAGCGTCTCGGCGACCGGCAACGTCCGCGTCTAGCCGGTTCCCCTCTGACGCCATCGGGGCATGACTTCCAGTGAAGCCCGTGGTCTGCGTCACCGAGGGCGAGTTCGCCGTAGAGGCCGTTCCCTCCGTGCGGTCGGCGGTGCTGCCACCGTCCGGGGCCAGCACCGCATCGACCCGTCGACTCAGTTGGGTGCGGCCGTGGGGGCGCCCGGTTCGGTAGCACAGACGGTGCCGCGGTCCTGGACTATCGCGCAGGCGCGGGCGTCCTCCGGTTTGTCCGCAGCGACCATACGGGTGTGCGCGTCACGCCCGTACTGCTGGCGGTACTCCTCGGCAGGGCCTTGGACGGGCGTGATGGCCACGCGGTCCCCAGGTGAAGTCTTGCTCATCTTTGCCCAGGCGGCGCTGCAGTGGGCGCTGTAGCGAAGCTCGATTACCGCTCCGTACTGGTTGCCGGAATACGCCGTGACCGCATCCCTGGAACAGATCGACTGTGCCGGCTCCAGCGAGGCGCACGCAGTTCCATGGCAACTGACCGTGGGGGACGGCGACGCTGCGGCCGAGGAGGCCGGCGGCGGTCCCTGTGATCCGGAGGACGTGTTCGCGTCACTGTCGAGGGTCCAGAACAGGAACGTGCCCGCGATCACGGCGGCCGCGAGCCCGGAGACGGATAACAGGACGGCCCGCGTCATGCGGCGGCCCTCCTGTGGGGCCGATCCGGTAGCCGTGGCCGGCTGTGTGTGCCCTGCCGGGACGGCGGACGCGTTGTGGTGCTGTTCCTCGGTCGGCTCAAGAGCCGTGACCTGCGTCTGCCGTGCTTCCTGTGCCGCCCACGCGACCTCCCACAGCCTGAGCAGCTCGGTCTTCTCGATCACTCGGGGTGCGGCGTCGGCGAAGCTGACCAGCGCCTCCCGCCGGGGCAGTTTCCCTTGTGTGCACCAGCGGTTCCAGGTGCTTGACGAGGCATCGGTCTTGCGCCCCATCACGTTGTAGGACCAGCCCAGCTCCGCCATGTACCGGCGGATCAGATTCAGCATCGCAGCGAGTTCCGGAGTCTCCGGCGACTCGGCGGAGCCGTCCTGTGCCATCTCATCACGGCCTCCGCCCGTCCCTAACTGTCCCACACAACCCCCAACTGGCTTTGAAACGTGCTGGTCAGCGGCTTACGCATCCTGATGTGACCCACTGTCACCCAGACTCTAGCGCTGGTACGGCGGGACGGTCAGCGTCCTCTTTCGAGCGACAACGCTCACCAACGGCCCACGAGCCAGACCCTGCCACGCGGGGCGCGGCCCGGGCAGGACCGAGAGGACACGGCGGTGGGGAAGACGACCAAGAAGGCCATCAGCTGGGCTAGTACGGCACTCGCGAGCGGAGGGATGCTCTTCGCGGGCATGACGATCCTGCCGGCGAACGCGAGCTCCCCCGCGCGCTTCGACGTCAGGGGCGTGGACACCAGCCACTACAACCACACCGGTGGTGCGGCGATCGACTGGAACAAGGTCCGCGCCTCCGGTTACGTGTTCATGGTCGCCAAGGCGACCGAGGGCGCCGACTGGAGCGACCGCTGGTTCAGCCGCGACCTCCAGGCCGCCGGGCAGGCCGGGCTGTTGCAGGGTGCGTACCACTTCTACGGGCGCACGCCGGGGGCCGCCCAGGCCCGCAACTTCGTCGACACGATGAAAGCGGCTGGCTACACGGGAAAGCGCGCCGGAGAGCTGCCGCCCACACTCGACCTGGAGCTGGACAAGGCCGGGCACTGCCCGGGCAACTTCAGCACCGCAGGCGTCAAGGCCTTCCTCGACGTCGTGAGCACGCAGATGGGTGTCAAGCCGATCATCTACACCAACAAGCCGTTCGTCGACACCTGCATGAACGGGAACGGGTCGATGTTCGCGGGTCACGTCCTGTGGCAGCCGCGGTACGAGAGCGGCACGAAGGAGCCCGCGGCCGTTCCGCGTGCCGGGCAGGGCTGGAAGATCTGGCAGTACACCGAGACCGGCAACGTGCCCGGCATTCCGTCGAAGAACAACGTGGACCTGAATGTCTTCCGGGGCTCGCTCGCCGAGCTGCGGCAGCTCGCCCATCTCGGCGCCGGGGACGGGGACGGTACCACGCCCGCCCCGCAGCAGCCGACCGCACCGCCGGTCACCGGGGCGCCGGTCCTCAAGGCGAACAGCCGCGGTACCGACGTCGTGACTGCGCAGGAGCTCCTGAACGCCTCGGGCGGCCGGATCGACGCGGACGGGGAATTCGGCCCCGCCACCACCGCCGCCGTCCGCACCTTCCAGACCACCAAGAAGCTCCCCGCCGACGGCATCATCGGCCCCCGCACCTGGGGGGCGCTGCTTGTCACGGTCAAGCAGGGCAGCCGTGGCCCCGCCGTCAAGGCCCTGCAGCACCAGCTCAACGCCTCGGGCGGCCGGATCGACGCGGACGGGGAATTCGGCCCCGCCACCACCGCCGCCGTCCGCACCTTCCAGACCACCAAGAAGCTCCCCGCCG
>NZ_JBVJWV010000031.1:0-26976 GCF_055602105.1 Streptomyces sp. NPDC037421 | reverse complement strand
CCGACGGCATCGCCGGCCCGCGCACCTGGAGCGTCCTGCTCACTGACACCGGCGGCTCCGCGGGTGTCCCGGCGGGCAACGCCGGCGCCCTCGCCAAGCAGCTCCTGGAGACGCCGGGGATCACATTCGCCCGCACGCACTCGGAGACCCGTCACAACGCCTCCAGCGCCTACGCCAACATCGTCGACATGGCCGCCGGGCGCGGCGCGCTCACCAGCCCGGGAAGCCACGTCGGGTCCAAGCGGGTCCAGCTGGACCCGCGCATGCTCCGGGGCCTGCTCACCCTGCACGACAAGTACGGCTACCGGATGAACATCAGTGAGTTCGTCGGAGGTGTGCACAGCAAGACGTCCCGCCACTACCGCGGCCTGAGCTTCGACGTGAACGTGATCAACGGCAAGCACGTCGGCAAGGGCGCACCCCACAAGGCCGTGATGAACCTCTGCTCCCAGCTCGGCGCCACGGAGCTCCGCGGCCCCGGGGACCCCAACCACAACACCCACATCCACTGCGCCTGGAAGTAGCCCGGCCACACCTCAAGGGGGCGGACGCCGACCGGTGTCCGCCCCCTGCCGACCGTCCCCTCATCCCCCTGGGAGAAGACCATGACCACCACACGGACTGCACATCGTGCCGCTCCGCCGCGCCGACCCTCCGGACCGCTGGAGCGGCTGCTCAGCTGGCTCCAACGCCGCCCCCTGGCAATAGGAGTCATCGCTGTCACCGTCCTCACCCTGACCGCCTCGGCTTATCAGAACGCCCAGGGCCGCGCCGACAACACCGCACCGCCAGCCGCCGTGCCGACCTTCGGCGACTGCCCGACGGCCATCTGCCCCACACCCGGCGAAGACGCTGGCACCGACCGCAGGGACGAGGACTCGGAAGGCGCCGGCAACACCGAAACCGGCACCCTCCTGGCACAGACCCCGCCTCCCGCACCACTGGAGACACCGGTACACCGACCCGGCACCGGCCCCCGCGTCTGGCCCCTCGTAAAGACCGGCGCCGAGGGCGAGACCGTCGCCGCGATCCAGCTCCTGCTCACGGCCCACGGGTACCGCACCGACGTCGACGCGGTGTTCGGCCCCGCGACAACTTCACGAGTGATCTCCTACCAGCGTGATCGCTCCCTAGCCGACGATGGCATCGTGGGTCCCGACACGTGGCATGCCTTGGTCGTCAACGTCCGCGCCGGTGACAAAGGCCCCGCGGCCCAGGCCGTCCAACGCCTCCTCACCGCAAACGGCCACTCCCTGGCTGTGGACGGAATCTTCAGCCAGGAAACCGCCCAGGCCGTCACAGCCTTCCAGACCGAAAACCAGCTCACCGCCGACAGCATCGTGGGCCCAGACACGTGGTCGGCCCTCGCCAACCACACGTGACCGACAGTGGCCCGCGGCAGCCCCGAGAACGCACTCGGCATGACCGGCTGACGGCGGCCTCCAGGTGGCAGGTACGTTCGGAGATAAGGGATGCGGCCTTGGCCACCAGAAGGCCGCGACGGGGGCCGCGCCCCGACCATCGGGCAACCAGCGCCCTCGATCGCCGGGCCGGCCATCGGACCTGGGCCCTCTTCCCCTCGGCTATCGCATGGGAAAGAGGTGTCCTCGTCGAGGGGAGGCTTGCCCACCGGGCCTGACCAGGGACAACGAGAGGTGTCCGATTTGCCAGGCTCCCACTCCCGGTCCCCCGCTAAAAGCAACCGTCCAAGCAACCGTTCAGCCCCCCCCCTTCCGGTGCAACCCTGCCTGCGGGTCCTACCGGCTGCCGCGGTGCTCGTAGACCGTGACCCGCAGATCGCTCATCGCCTCTGCCGTCCGCGCTTCGTCCTTCCCCTGGTCCATGGCTTCCAGGACCGCGGCCGCCGATACCTGGATCTGGCGCGGCAGGCCCTCGTACAGGTCGCCCCTGTGTCTCAATCACGCTCCGCCCGGACCGCGGGCTGCTCGATGCGACCCGGCCCAATCTGGGCTGCGTCCGCTTCTGGGAGCAGCGCCCGCCAGCTGGTTTCTAGACGCCGTCACAGTCGCCCGAGGATGAGAAGGCGCGGCGGACGGTGTTGCGGAGCTCGGCGATGGCTTCGACGAGTACGGCGCAGGCGCGTACGACCTCAGCAGCCGCGGCAGGAAGGCGGGCGGCGGCTCCGAGGAGGAGGACGAGGGGGGCGAAAGCTACGGACAGTTCCTGCAACGGGTGGGTAGGCCCACTGCGGCCCGGGCGAGCCTGCTCACCGGTGAGCTTGCCCAGGTAAGCCCTGGGCTTGCCCGATCGCGTGACAGCGATTCGCCGACGAAGACGAGGACGGATATCACTACTTCTGCAGGAACTCCTGACAGCATGCCAGTGCGGCGATCTCCCCTTACGGCAGGCACGTGGCCGGGACGGCCCTCAGCGCAGCCCCGCCGACGGTCTCCTCCCGGAGGAGGAGGCCGGACCGGGCCGCAGGTCCCGGACCAGGGGTGGACGGGACCTGGGTCCTCGTGCCCTTGGGCGATGTGCCGTACCAGGGCGGCTTCCTAGCCTCGGGGCATGCGATCACACGAAGCGGACGATGCTCAAGGAGACCCCGTGACCACTGTCAGCCCCGCCGCACGCCGCGCCTTGGCCGTGGGCCTCACCCTCGCCGCCTGCCTCACGTCCTCCCCCGTCCTGGCCACGGCCGCCGAGACCCCCGCCCGGGACAGCTCCGGGGCCGGACTGGACCGGTACTACCGCCAGCACCTCGGCTGGGGCAGCTGCATCAAGGGCCCCGACGACACCACGGGCCGCGATCTGGACCAGGCAGGCGTGCAGTGCGCGGACGTGACCGTGCCCCTGGACTACGCCGACCCCCGGGGGCGCACGATCACCGTGGCGATCTCCCGGCTCAAGGCCACCGACATCCGCCACCGCATCGGCGCGATCCTCCTCAACAACGGCGGTCCGGGCGGTCCCGCGCTCCAGTCCCCGCCGCAGGCCCGCGCGTCGATGAAGGAGGTCGGCGCGCGCTACGACATCGTCGGCTTCGACCCGCGCTTCATCGGGCGCAGCACCGCGCTGGACTGCGGCTTGCCCGTCGGCATGACCTGGCTGTCCGCCGGCACCGGCCGGGCGGGCTTCGACCGCCAGGTCGCCCTGCAGAAGAGCCTGGCCGACAAGTGCCGGGCCACCGACGCCGCGGTGCTCCCGCACATCACCACCCGCAACACGGCCCGCGACATGGACGTCATCCGCGGCACGCTCGGCGAGCGGAAGATCTCCTTCCTGGGCTACTCGTACGGCACCTACCTGGGCACGGTCTACACGCAGATGTTCCCCGGCCGCCACGACCGGATGGTGCTGGACGGGGCGATCAACCCGAGCGACTACCGCCCCCGGCTGCTGAAGGGCACCGAGCGCGAGAACGAGAAGGCGCTGTCCGACTGGGCCGCCTGGGCCTCGGAGCACCACGACACCTACGGCCTCGGCCGCAGCCGCGCCGAGGTGCTCGCCGCCGTCGACCGCATCGTCGCGGCGGCCACGCGCGGTCCGCTGACCATCGGCGCCGGCGCCGATGCCTTCCGGATCGACGACAGCCAGGTGCCGCTCCTCCTCTTCTCGGGCATCGCGGACGACACCGCCCCGGCGCGGGCGTCGTTCGGCGAGCTGCTTTCCGTACTGGCCAAGGCCGCGGAGGGCCGGCCGACGACGGTGCCTCCGATGCTCGTCCCGGAGCTCCGGTACGTGCTGCGCGGTGAGGGCGAGCCCACCGGCGCGCAGTCCGCCGTCATCTGCGGGGACGTGGCCGCCGCGCGCGATCCCGAGCTCTACTGGCGGGACATCGAGCGCAACCGCACCGCGCACCCGCTGTTCGGCGCACTGACCAACAACATCAACCCGTGCGCCTTCTGGGACTCGCCGCGCGAAGAGCCCACCCGGGTGCGGCGCGATGCCCCTGCACTGATCGTCGCCGCCACCGGTGACCCGCGTACGACGTACAAGGGAAGCGTCGAGCTGCACAAGCAGCTGCCGAGCTCCAGGCTGGTCACCCTTGAGGGCGCCAACCGGCACGCCCTGTTCGGGCACTACGGCAACGCGTGCGTGGACGACCAGGTCAACCGGTACCTGGCCACCGGCAAGCTGCCGGCGAGGGACCAGACCTGCGTCAGGCAGGCGGGGTAGCGGCCCGAGGTTCACGTTCCGAGTGCGCGGGCCAGCAGCATTCCGCGGTTGTTCGTCGCGGTCTTGGCGAACAACCGACTTGAGGTGGTCCTGCACGGTGTGCTCGGAGACGAACATCTGGCGGGCCGCCGTGTGGCTGTCCCGCCCTTCACCAGATGGCTGTCACCGAGGAGATCCAGCGAGACGCTCTCGCGTCGCCCTGAGCAGCTTCTGAAGTCGGACCGGCCCCGCCGGGCCTCACCAGGCGTGGTCACGCGGCGGCTCGCGGATTCTTGCCGGGTGCCGGGCGCATCCAGTCCACGAGGGCGTATTTGTGGACGGCTCGCTGGCCGTCCGGACAGGTAGCGATCGAGCTGTTGGCTCCGTCTGCGGGCACCGATACGGCCGGCCCGGAGACCTCGGTGACCTCACCCGTACCTGTCGGCCCGGTAGCACCGGTCGCGCCAGCGGGGCCGGTGCTACCGGTCGCACCGGCGGGCCCGGGGATGCCCTGCGGACCAGTCGGGCCGGTGGGCCCGGCCTCTCCGGAGGGAAGTAGGCGCCACCTTCATCGTCCGGGCCGCCGCCTGCCCGGTGGGGGAGCGGGATTCCCACCCCGCTCCCCCACCGGGCAGGCGTCACTCACACGGTCCGGTGTCCGTCGGTGGCCTGGTCCGACTCCGGGGGGTTCGGCCCGATACCGGGGCATGCTCAGTGCGGACGCGCGCTACGGGAGGCCGGGACGTCGAAGGGGCGTGAGCCCGACTCAGCGGCCGCACTCTCGGCACTTCGACGACACAGCGCACCGGGTGGTGAGGTCGGCCCTCCACCTCACATCTCGGCGAGCCACGTCGTCGCACCGTCGAGACCCTCGTGATCCACCACCGCTCCCTTCGGGTTGCAGCCCCCGTCGCTGTGGCCGGATGAGGTTTGTCCGGAACCGGGTGTACCTCGACGCCCCTTTCCCGGCTCTTGGCGCACGTAGCTGTGCTCGCCACCCCTCGAGGAGAAGCCGTGCGTTCGAGAAGGAAACTGTCGGTTCTGGCCGCTGTCTGTGTGAGTGCCCTGACGGTCGGGGGGCCGGCACAGCCCGCGCTCGCGGACGGCTCGGTCAACGGTCCCGTCGAGAACTGCAACGCCGCGGCCGCCGTGTCGCCGGGGTCTTTCGGCACCGGCGCGCTGTCGTGGTGCATTCTGGCGTCCAAGCAGAGCGGTGAGGCCAAGAAGCTGGCCCGCGAGGGGTTCGTCAAGGGCCTGCTCGAGATGCTGACGAACCACACCGGCGGCAATTACAACATCATGATTTTCGACGTCAAGGGCAAGAACGCCTTCGGGGACCCCTGGTTCGTCCACCCCTACACCGCGAACCTCAAGGACGTGGCGTACCAGGGCGACATCGAGTACAACGACGCGACCTCGCGCGAGGACCAGACCTACCGGATCTGGATCTTCTCCGGCGGCGGCAGCTTCACCAACCACGGCGACGGCGGATGGATCAACTGGGGCTTCTACGGCCTGTGGGACCGCAACGGCTCCACCGTCGACTTCCGCCCCACGATGGTGCCGGCCACGACCCCCGGCGTCCCCAAGGGCGAGACGCCCGGTCCCGGCGACACCCCCATCACGCCGGGCGTACCCGCCCAGCCGGGCCCCCGTCCCGGCTTCCGCGCCGACAGCGCGGCCACGTCGCCCTCCGGATCAGGCCGCCCGCCCGTCGGCGTCCCTGTGCGCCTGAAGACCGTCAACAACCTCGGGGCTGCCGCGACGAACGCCGCCTCCGGCTCGACGGTGGTCGCGGGGAAGCTGGGTGACACCAACTCCACATGGACGTTCAAGGAGGCTGGCGGCGGCCGCTACGAGATCGCCAACGGCCTCGGTCCGGTCCTCACCGAGAACACGAGCACCTACTTCGCGTCCATCACCACCTGGAAGGGCGGCGCCGCCCAGAAGTGGGAGGTCGTCCCCATCAAGGGCGTCACCTACCAGATCAGGATCAGTGACCAGGACTGCCTGACCTACCACGAGGACTACAAGAAGCTCGGCGTGTGGACCTGCGACGGTTCCCAGGGCCAGCAGTGGACCATCGCCCGCTGAGCAGCACCCCCACGGGGCCCGCAGCCGTGCCACCGCGCGCCTTCGTGCCCCGGCCCTCCCGGCAGACAACCGCTCAGGCCGACCGGCTTGGCCGGCTCGACAACAAAACCTCGCGATCAACGCCAGTCCCGTAGCCTGGGCTTCACCGCCCGTGCCGTGGAGGCGTTCGACGAGCGCGGACCGCTGCCCCGGTTCGGCCAGGGCGAGACCCTCGCCACCAGCCCCGTAGGGCACTATGCGGGGCAGCCACCTGCCCCGCAATCACCACCGGTCAGGTGGGCCGTGGCAGCCGGTTCTCGGAGGTCCGGACGAATCGGGAGCGGACGTCCGGTGCCTTGCCCCGAAGGTGGAAGCGCGCCGTAGCAGCAGGGGCGGGCCACCAGCGAGGATGCCCGTCATGAGCACGGACCAGACCCTTCGTCCCCTCCGGCCGACGCACTCAGCACCGGCGGTGTTCGGTGCGGGAGCGGCCATCGGCGTTCTGGGCGGGATGATCGGGCTGGGCGGCGCCGAGTTCCGCCTGCCCCTGCTGATCAGCCTCTTCGGATTCGCCGCGCTCTCGGCCGTCATCCTCAACAAGGCGATGAGCCTGGTCGTGGTCCTGGTCGCGCTGCCCGCCCGCCTTGCCGCGGTCCCGGCCGCCGAGGTCGCCGCCCGCTGGCCCGCCGCGGTCATCCTGCTGGCCGGGAGCCTCCTCGGCGCCTGGGCCGGCGCGTCCTGGGCGGTCCGCATGCGCAGCACCACCCTCTACAAGGTGCTGGCGGCGCTGATGGTCCTCATGGCCGCCGCGCTCGCGGTCACCCACACCACCACCCTGGACACCCTCGCGCTGCCGCTCTGGGCACAGATCCCGGCCGGCGTCGCGGCCGGGTTCGGCATCGGTGTCGTCGCCGCGATCATGGGAGTGGCCGGCGGCGAGCTGCTGATCCCGACGATCGTGTTGCTGTTCGGCGAGGACATCAAGACCGCCGGAAGTCTCTCCCTGGTGGTATCCCTGCCGACCATGCTGGTCGCGTTCGCCCGCTACAGCCGCGACGGCGGCTTCGCGGTCCTCCGCACCAGCCTCCGCTTCGCAGTGGTCATGACCGCTGGCTCGGTTGCCGGGGCGGTGCTGGGCGGACTGCTCCTCGGTGTGTTCCCAGACCTGGTGCTCATCCCCGCGCTGGCCGTGATCCTGCTCGTCTCCGCGGTCAAGCTCGCCCGACACGCCTGAGCGGCCGGGTGCCTCCCGCGATCGCGGAGAGTCATCGCGGCGTTCGAGGATGCGGGGGTCCTGTCTCATCCAATCGATGCGTCTGCTCGGCGAACCCCGTAGCTTGTCCGGCGCGATCCGTCGCGTAGCCGTCCGAGTGTTCGCGGCGCAGGTGCTCAGAGCGGGACTGAAGGATGTCCAGGGCCTCGTGGATCGAGCAGCCGAGGTGGTCTCGGCACATCTTGATGACCTTGACGGTCGTGCCGCTGAGGATCTCCTCGTCCGCGAAGGAGAGCGGGCCGGCCGTCCAGGGGGCGGACGCGGGATCCCCACCTGGCCGGTCGGCGTCGGTCAGGGTGACGAGCAGGCGGCCGTCCGCGAGCGCCACCGCCACGTCCATGCCGCGGGCTGCCTTCTCCGTGAAGGCAGCGGGTGCGGTGTGGTCCAGGAGGAAGACGAAGTGCTGGGCAATACGTCGCCGCCGTTCATCGGGCTCGCCGTCGGCGTCCAGGCGGAGGTTGGAGTTCCAGGCCGCCTGGGCGAGAACCGATACGAACAGGCCTAAGGGCTGTCCCGTAATCCCCGGCGGGCGCACGACGCCGGCTACGGCACCTCGCCGCGTTGTCGGAACGCCCGAATACGCCCAGTACGGGGGCGCCCCTCCGCCTTGCGATGCACCGCATCCGACGCCGTGCGCCGATCCACCGGGGATCACGGGACAGCCCTTAGGAAGTCCGATTTCAGCAGGTCGTCCGAGTGCTCGATCAGAATCGCGAGGTCCTGGTTCCCGTGGCCGGGACCGTGCCAGTCGTGGAGGCAGTCGACGAGCGCGTCCCAGTTGTGGCCGAAGTGGCCGCGGAACGACAGCTCGCGGGCGAAGGTACGGAAGACGGCCGCCGGCTCACGCATTTCCCGGCCGTCCAGCCGCAGGACCAGACCGTTTCGCTGCACGAGCGCGGCCGTTTCCGACGCCAGCCATGGGTCGGCCGGAGAGGTGAACACGACCCATGGAGAGCGGTGTTCCGTCAGAGTGGGCTCGGTCATCATGGGTGAGATCCTTGCACGGCATTTGCTCGGAGCCTGAGCGAATAGAGGAGGGCGCGCGGTCAGCCGGCCTTGGGCGTAGGGGTCGGCTTCGAGGCTGTACGGCCCGGCGGGGAGGTCGGTGATCAGGTGCCATCCGCCAGGGCCGCCGGGGTGGGCGCGTCGGCTTCGGCCACGCTGCCGACGGCCTCCAGGACCCGGGCGGGCGGGCCTGCCGCCTGGTGGTCTCCTCCGCCGCCTGCTCCTGCGCGGCCCGCAACGCGGCATCCGCCTGAGTCCGGGCCTCTGCAACGCCCGCTTGCCCTGGACGGCCCCCGCGCCCGCCGCCACGACCGGTCCGAAGTCCTCGGATGTGCTCGGCCGTGGCGTGCCGCGTCCTGGAGGGCCTGCCGACGCGGTCGGGCCGGTGCGTCCGGCAGAAGCGGCAAGCATGGTCCGACATGCGGAAACGCCCGAAGTCCCGCCCGCAGGTGCGTGGTTCGTGCCATCCGATGCCTGGATGTGATGACTGGCAGCCGTCGGCATCATCGGATCGCACAGAAGCTCGCGGGAGCGACTTGGGTAATGCATCAACCATTCGAAATTCGGTTGACCCTCTCACCTCCCGCCGCTAGATTTCCGTCATACGGAAGATCAATTCCATTCTCGGGGGAGGGTGTTGACTACGGATCGATGTCAGTGTCAGACGTCGCCGCTCTGACGGGCTTGTACTTCGAGGCCGTTCGACCGCAACACTCCTCAAGTGACCACCACACCGCTCACGTCCGGCCCTGGGCGTCGTCCGCCTGCCACGCACCCGCGGCACTGAGGCCATCGTGACCACGGCAACCTGACGCCGTCGCGCCCGCAGGGCAACACCCTGCCGCGCCGGCCAGCGCCCCGCGCATCCGCGGGATCTTGCCCGGTCCCCTGCGAACCACTGCCGACACGCCATGCAGACGCGTGCGCAGCTCTCACCGTGCGGCCGAGCAGTCCTCCGCTCGGCACGCCGAACGACAAGCCCGAGAACTGCTCCACCGCAACCGACGACAGGCCTGCACCGCTCACGCTGCCGCAGGCCGGGGGTGAAACAGCAATGACCAAAAGCGTGACCGACCCATCCGCCTCCCTCCCGACCGACGAACCGCCTGTGATCACGTACGGCCTCTCCCAGGAGGAGGCGGCCCAGGCCTCCGCGCTGGCCGAGGCATGTCTGTCGGCATACGGGAGCGCGTCAGCCCCGGAGTTCCAGCGGGACGCTCCGGTGCTCGCGGCGGATCTGCCCAGATCCCTGAGGACCGCCGTCAATTCGGCACGGCTGCAGGACAGGTTGCACGCGCTGGTCATCAAGGGCAATCGCGTGGACGGGGCCGCCCTGGAGGACACGCCCGCGCACTGGCGCGACGCGGACACGCCGGGAAGTGGGGTACACGCCGTACTGCTGTCCCTGTACGCAGCGCTGCTGGGGGACGCCATCGGATGGGCCACTCAGCAGGACGGCAGGGTGATCACCGACGTGCTGCCCATCCCGGGGTACGAGGACAGCCTCGTCAGCTCCTGCAGCGAGCAGGAGCTCGGCTGGCACACCGAGGACGCCTTCTCCGCGTCGCGTGCGGACTACGTCGGGCTCTACTGCCTGCGGTCACCGGAGCGCATCCCCACCACGCTCGCGGGCGTGGACCTCTCGCTGGTTCCGGGTGTGATCGCCGACGTCCTGGCGCAGGAACGATTCCACATCCTGCCCGACTCCTCCCACGACGCGGCCAACAACTCGGATGGCGGCGAGGCGAATCCGGAGGCCTTCGCCCGGCTCGCGCAGCAGCAGAAGGAGCAGGAGCTCGTGTCCGTCCTCGGCGGCAGCCCGGACGCACCCGTGCTGCGGATCGACCGGGACTTCACCGTCGCCCGGGACAGGGACGCCGACGCGTCCGACGCGCTGCGCTGGATCATCGCCCACCTCGACGAGCAGCTGTACGACTTCGTCCTGGAGCCCGGCGACGTCGCGTTCGTCGACAACCGCAACGTGGTGCACGGCCGGCGCTCCTTCCGCCCACGCTACGACGGCCAGGACCGCTGGCTCAAGCGCGTCAACGTCGTCGCGGACCTGCGGCGCACCCGTCCCGATCGCGCTGGCGCGGCCACACGTGTGATCGGCTGAAGGAGAGCACGTGACCTTGCACGACATCGCGCCCGCCCTGCTCGAGGACTGGCTGCGCAACCGTTACTTCTCCGCCCGCTACGACATCTCGAGTTCGGGGCTGACCCCCTGCACGCTCGGCGAGCTGCGTCGGACCCTGGGCATCGGCAGTGCGGAGCTGGACGCCATCGCGTTCCGGGACAGCCCCTCGACGGGCAGTGAGCGGCTGAGAGAAGCCATCGCCGCCCGCTACGCGCCCGGGCATGCGGTCCGGGTGATGGCGACCCACGGCGCGAGCGAGAGCCTCTTCCTCGCCATCGCCGCCCTGGTGAAGCCCGGTGACGAGATCATCACCCTGCGCCCGGTCTACCAGTCCCTCTCCTCCATCGCCGCAGCGCTCGGCGCCCGCCTGCGGACGTGGGAACTGCGCGCTGAGGACGGATTCGTTCCGGATCTAGAGCTGCTGCGGGCGGCCATCACGCCGCGCACGCGCGCCATCGTGGTCAACTTCCCCCACAACCCCACCGGGACGACCCTCTCCCCGGCGCAGTACGACGAGCTCCTCCGGCTGGTCGACAGCCACGGCTGCCACCTGCTCTGGGACGGATCCTTCGCAGAGCTGGCCCACGATACAGATCCGCTGCCCGAGCCGACCGGCCGGCTGGAACGGGCGCTGTCCTTCTCGACGCTGTCCAAGTCCTACGGTCTTCCCGGTCTGCGTGTCGGCTGGTGCGTCGCCCCGCGCCGGCTGATACCCGAGATGGTGCGGCTTCGTGACTACCTCACCATCAGCACGTCACCGGTGGCCGAGCACCTGGCGGCGGTGACCCTGGAGCAGGCCGACAAGGTGCTGACCCCGAACCGGGAACTCGCGTTCGAGAACCGCGCGTTGCTCCTCGATTGGGCCGCACGGCATGCCGGTCAGATCGACCTGCCGACCCCTCTCGGCGGCGTCACCGCCTTCCCCCGCCTCGTGGGGGTGCCGGACGTGACCGCGTTCTGCGACGCCCTCGAAGCGGAAGACGGGGTGCTTGTCGTACCGGGTGACTGTTTCGAGCACCCCGACCGCATCCGGGTCGGATTCGGCGGGGCGCCATCCGAGCTCGCGGCCGGCCTCGACCTGCTGGCGGCGCGCGTGCGCAGGACGGCCGAGGCGCGCGCACTGAACGAGCGGGGGGCGCGATGACCACCGGATCGACGGCTCCGGAGCGCACGTCCCCCGGCCGCCCCATCCGGGAACTGCTCGTCCACCGGCCCTACTGGATCTGGAACCTGATCGTCCAGCTCGTGAACGGGCCCGCCCTGATGGCGGCCATCGCCTTCGCGGGTCTCACCGCCGTGAGTACCGGTTCCGCGAAGGACGGCGGCGTCATGGTGGCCTCGCTGATCCTCGCCGATGTCGTCTCCTCCGGCCTCATCGGCAAGGTCGCGGACCGTACATCGGGCCGGACCGTACAGGTGGCATCCGCATCCCTGGCGGCACTGGGGCTGGCATCGGTCGGTCTGGCAGCCGGCCTGGGCGCGCCGCTGACCGTGCTGTGCCTGCTGTGCGCGGTGGCAGGCCTCGGCCTGGGCGGCTTGACCGGGCTCACCCGCACCCTCCTCAACTCGGCTGTTCCGGAACGGCTGGTGCAGCGCGCGCTCGCCGTCAATGCCACCATGATGGAGCTGCTGGTGGTCGGAGCCCCGCTGATCGCGGGGGCCGCGATCGTGCTGTTCGGCTGGCTCGGCGGCGTGGCCGCGATGGCCGGCGGCTGTGCCGTACTGTCCCTCCTGCTGGCCTTTTCGCGTACGGCGGCACGCCCGTCCCCGAACGGCCCTCCCGAAGACGGCGACCAGGGGGAGCGGGGGTCCGCCGAGAAGCAACGCCAACCGCTGTGGAATCTGGGATTCATCGCCTGGGTCGCTGTGGGAGTCGCCTTCAGCCACACCCTCGGCGCCATCGAAACGGCGGCCCTGCCGCTGGCCCAGGCCTTGGGGTCGGGCACCTTCGGCGGCGGAGCGATCATCACGGTGCTCGCCGGCAGCAGCGCCCTCGCGGGAATCGGCTACACCGTCCTGACGGACCGGCTGCCCGGCGGCCCCGGGGCGCAGGCGGGCGCCCTCCTCGCGGTGGTGGCCGTGGCGGCCGTCGGGGTGGGGCAGGCGCGCGGCTGGACCGCGCTGCTCGCCGTCGTGATCGTCGCGGGCCTGTGCACCGCGCCGCTCAACGCGATCCGCTCCTACGCGGTCGAGAAGACCATTCCGGAGCACCGGCGGTCCGAGGGATTCGGCTGGCTCTACACGACGGGGGCCTGCGGGTTCGCGGCCAGCGGTCTGGGTCTGACCGCGCTGCCGTTGCACGTCGCCCTCACCGCGCCCGCCGTGAGCTGCCTCGTGGCCGTGGCCCTCCTGACCGCCGCCGCGGTGCGGCGCCGCAGGGCGGCCTGATCCGTCGGTACCGCACACGACCGTGCCCGCCGGGAGGGGCCGGCTTCCCCATCCGCGGGAGCCCGCTCGCCCCGCGGCCGCACTCGTACACCCCCTATGCACAGGAAGGCGATCCAGCATGTCGAAGTCCCTGGTCTGTCTGCCGTTCGCGGGAGGAGGCGCCGGCTTCTACCGGGCCTGGCCCAAGAACCGGCTGGCGGGAACGAGCATCCTCCCCCTCCAGCTCCCCGGACGCGAGGAGCGGTTCGGAGAGCTGCCGCACACTGACGCGCAGACCGCCGCCCGCGACCTGGTGCGGTCCCTGGAAATGAGGACCGAAGGCCCCATCGCGCTCTTCGGCCACAGTCTCGGTGCGGTGCTGGCCTTCGAATTGGCAAGGGAACTCGAAGCCCGGGCAACGGTCGAGCTGTCTCACCTGTTCGTCAGCGGGTCGCCGGGGCCCTGGACGGGCCGTACTGAACGGGCCACCGGTCTCGGCGACGACGAGTTCGTCGAACGGGTCGCACGCTTCGCCGGATACCGCCACCCCGCGCTGGACGACCCCACCTTGCGCGAGGTGCTGCTTCCGACGTTGCGGGCGGACACGGAAATGCACGAGGACTACAAGCCCACGTCGGCCGACCCCCTCTCGGTCCCGATCACGGCGCTGCGCGGTACGGACGACACGCTCGTCTCGAAGGAGGAAGCCGGCCAGTGGGCGGCGGCCACCCGGGGTGGCTTCACGTACCTGGAACTCCCGGGGGGCCACATGTACCTGGCGGAAGCCCCCGAGCGGCTCCTCGACACGATGGCCGGGGTCCTGGCATGAGCGGGGGCCGCGCCCTGGAAGGCAGGGTCGCTCTGATCACGGGCGCGGCCCGGGGCCTGGGCCGCGCCTGCGCGGTCCGATTCGCGCGCGAGGGCGCCTCCCTCGTCCTCGCCGACATCGGAGACGACATCGACGGGGTGCCCTACCCACTTGGCTCGGCAGCACAGCTCACGTACACGGCGCGGCTGTGCGAGCAGGAGGGCGCCGCCGCGCTCCCCCTGCGTCTCGACGTCCGCGACAGCGGTTCCGTCGCGGACGGCGTGGAGCAGGCACTCGACCGCTTCGGAAGGATCGACGTGCTCGTGAACAATGCCGGGATCGCGGCTCCTTCCGGCAAAGCCGTCCACGAGATCACCGATGACGAGTGGGCGATGATGCTCGACGTCGACCTCTCGGGGGCCTGGCGCATGATGCGGGCCGTGGTGCCGGGGATGATCGCGAACCAGTCCGGCAGCATCGTCAACATCTCCTCGACCGCCGGCCTGGTCGGTTACCGGCACTTCGCCGGGTACGTGGCCGCGAAACACGGTCTCGTCGGCCTGACCAGGGCGGCCGCCCTGGACTACGCCCCGCACCGGATCAGGGTCAACGCCGTGTGCCCTGGTTCCGTGCGCGACGACCCGGCGGTGGACGGCCGGATGCTTTCCGAGATCGCCCGGTCCCTCGACGTGTCGGTCGATGAGCACGAGGAGATCTTCCTCCAAGACCAGCCCATGAACTCGCTGATGAACCCGGCGGACGTTGCCGGAGCCGCCTTGTGGCTGGCGGCCGACGACTCGCCCCGGGTGACGGGGAGCGTACTCACCGTCGACGGCGGTTTCACCACTCGGTGAGACCCGCGCCGGTACCGGCACCATCTCGCAGTTCGAACAGGAGATTCCCATGGTGGCCACCCACCGCCCCCTGCGGGCTCACGCCTCGCTCCACAGCCTGGTAGTGCCCTGCCCGGCCCCCCCGACTGCGGAAGTGCTGCACCAACGCCTGACGGACATCACCGCAGGCGCCGATGGGTGGAGCTTCTGGGAGGCCCCCACAGCGGTCTCGTCCGCTGATCCGGCGGCGCCGCGCTACGTGCGGCGCGAGGCCGAACGCCCGTTGCACTCCGCGCAACGCCTGCGTGTCGTACTCGTCCGCCACAGCGACGGCGCCGGTGCGCTGGTGCTCGTGGCAGACCGCGCGACGCTGTCCCGCACGGACCTGAGCCGAACGGCGAGCGCCCTGGCCACGGGCGCCGAGCTGCGCATCACGTCGCACGGCACTCCCGTGCGGCCACATTCGACGGCCGTACCCCAGTGGGGCCTGGGCGAGCCTCACGGCACGGGCCCCGTGGAACGCATTCCCTTCGAGGTTCCGGGCGGACGGCCGCTGGACGTCTCCCTGCTCGCCCTCGCCGCAGCCGTCGTCCTGTCCCGCTACGAGACGGACGAGTCTCCGCGCGTCGGAGTGCTGGATCCGGACGGCGGCCCGCATGCGCGGGAGCTGATGTACGTCCACGAACTCGGTCTTTCTCCCGTCGGAGGGGAGCTGCCGGTCGCTTCCGCGAACCATGTCCCGTACGCGCTCGGCGGCGCCGGCGTGCAGGCCGCCGAAGCCGTCGGAACCGTCCTGCCCTGCGTCGGAGTGGTTCTCGGCGATGCGGTGGCCGGGGAGGACTACCGGCCGTTTCTCGCTCCGTACTTCCCCCTCACCCTGCACGCCGAACGGCAGCCCGACGGGTCCCTTCGGGGTGGCTGCGCGTATGACCCGGCCCTCGTGGCGACGGCGGTGGCCGAGGCGTTCACGCGCGGGGTGGCGAGAGTCGCCGCGCAGCTGGCCGCAGGCGGGGAGGACACCGCGGCGGTGACCATCATGCCGTTGGACGCTGCCGAGGCAGCACACCTCGCCTTGCTCGGCACCGGCCCCGTGCGGGAGCGCGCCCTCGCGACCGGGCCGCAGGCCGGCATCATCGACCGGTTCCGCGACATGGTCCGCGCCCGTCCCGAGGCGGTGGCGGTGAGCGGCGCGGAAACGGAGTTGACCTTCCGACGGCTGGACGAGCTGGCGGACGACATGGCCATCGCTTTGCGCGGACTGGGCGCGGGCCCGGGCCGGATGGTGGGCGTGTGCCTGGAACGGGACCCCTTGCTGGTCGTCACCATGCTCGCGGTGCTCAAGGCGGGCTGCGCGTACGTCCCCATGGACACCCGCTATCCGGAGGATCGGCTGCGCTACGTCACGGCGCACGCCGATGTCGTCGTGGTCGTCACCGATCTGCCGGACTTTCCCGACGTCAGGGGTGTCAGGCGCGTCGGTCCGCAGGAGTTGCTGAGCCTGGCCGCCACTGCGCCGGGCGGAGTGGATGCGGCACTCCCGGGGGACGGGAACGCACCCGCCTACGTCATCTACACCTCGGGCTCCACGGGCCGGCCGAAGGGTGTGGTGGTGCCCCACCGCAACGTCCTCGCCCTCGTGGACGCCACGGAGGGGGACTTCGGGCTCGGCCCGCACGATGTGTGGACGATGTTCCACTCCAGCGCCTTCGACTTCTCGGTATGGGAGATATGGGGTTGTCTCCTCACGGGCGGGCGGCTCGTCGTGGTCCCGTACTGGATCACGCGTGACACCGAGCGCTTCCACGAACTCCTTGCCGAACAGCAGGTGACCGTGCTCAGTCAGACGCCTTCGGCGTTCGGGCAGGTCGTGGCCGCCGACCGGAACTCGGATGTCCGGCTCACCGTGCGGCTGGTCGTCTTCGGCGGCGAACCACTCGACACTCGTATGCTCCTGCCCTGGTTCACCCGGTACCCACCCGCCTCATGCCGTCTGGTCAACATGTTCGGAATCACCGAGACCACCGTGCACGTGACCGCCGAGACGATCACTCCGGAGTCGGCCTTGCGCGGCTCGCGCTGCGTCGGCCTGCCGCTACCGGGCTGGTCGGTGACCGTGCGCGACGACAGGGGGCAGCTACTGCCGGTGGGTGCCGCGGGCGAGGTCTGGGTCGGGGGCGCGGGGGTCGCGGACGGCTACCTCGGACAGCCGGAACTGACTGCGGAGAGGTTCGTTCTCGACCCGGACGGCCGGGGACGGATCTACCGCAGCGGCGACAAGGGCAGGCTCCTGCCCGACGGCCGCCTTGAGCACCTGGGCAGGATCGACAGCCAGGTCAAACTGCGCGGCTTCCGCATCGAGCTCGACGAGATCCGCCATGTCCTGCTTTCGTCGGCCGACGTCCTCGCCGCTGCCGTCGTCCTCGATCCCGGAGAGCAGGGCGATCCGACGACCGCGCGCATCGACGCGTACGCCGTGCTGAGGACCGGCGCGAGCCCGGCGGAGGTGCTGTCGCACGCCCGGAGGGCCCTGCCCGATTACATGGTCCCGGCCGCCCTCACTCCCGTGGACGCCATTCCCCTGACGATCAACGGGAAGCTGGACTCCTCACGTCTGCCCGCCCTCCGCGGCAGGCCGACACCGGCCGTCGTCCTGGACGGCGGGCGCCGCAATCCGGCAGGCACCCCCTCGGCGGATCCGCTGGAGGAGGCCGTGCTCGGCCTCTGGCGGCGCCGCCTCGGCACCGAAGTGGGCGTCCGGGACAACTTCTTCGAGCTGGGCGGCAATTCGCTGCTCGTCGTGCGCGTGATCGCCGAGCTCAAGGAGCTGGGACTGCCGAAGGTCTCGGTACAGGAGTTCTACGGCAACTCGACCGCCGGGCGGTTCATCGAGCTGGTGCGCCGCCGCAGCGGCGGAACCACGGCCACGGAGCCGACCGCGGACCGGACGAACTGATCCCAGGCGCGACCGCACGGACGCCGCTGCGGCGAACCGAACGCTCCTCCACTCACACCAGAATCACGAGGCCCACGCATGCTGTCCAAGTACCGTCTGATGGTCCCGGGACCCACGCCGATGCCGCCCGCGGTCACCATGGCCGCGGTGCGACCGATCGAGGATGAACGCACCCCCGAATACGCGGCCGTCTTCCGGCGGATCCTCGACAACCTGAAGACAGTGTTCCGCACCGAGAACAGCGTCCTGGTCTTCACCTCCAGCATGACCGGCGCCTTCGAAGGAGCCGTGCAGAACCTGCTCTCGCCGGGGGACCACGTCCTGGTCGCCGTCAACGGCGTGTACGGCGACAGATGGGCCAAGCTGTGCCGCGCCTTCGGCCTGCGGGTCACCGAGGTGGGCGCTGCCTGGGGCGAGGCCGTGGACATGGGCGAAGTGGCCCGCACACTGGCCGAGCACGGCGACATCACGGCGGCCATCGCCGTGCACTGCGAGACCTCGACGGGCGTCGTCAATGACATCGAGGCCTTCGGGCGTGCGGCCGCGGGGGTCTTGAGCGTGGTCGACACCGCCTCGGGTCTGGGAGCCTGTGAACTGCGGACCGACGACTGGGGCATCGACGTCGTCGTCGCGGGCGGCCAGAAGGCCCTGATGACCCCGCCGGGTGTGGCCTTCGTCAGCATCAGCGAGAACGCCTGGCGGCATCATGGGAAGGCCACGCTGCCCCGGTTCTACTTCGACTGGACCGAGGTGCGCGCCACGACCGAGAGCGCGCTGGCCCACACGCCGTGGACGCCCGCCATCACCCTGCTCAGCCAGCTCGACGTGGCACTGGGGCAGATCCTCGACGAGGGCCTGGACGACGTCATGCGGCGGCACGCCGTCCTCGGCCGGATGACCCGGGCCGGCGTGCGCGCCATGGGCTTGGAGGTGTACGGCACGGATGACGACCGTGCCGCATCCGTCACCGCCGTGCGCGTGCCCGGGGGCATCGACGTCGAGGCCCTCATCCGCGCGGCGTTCCTGCTGCACGGCGTGCAGTTCGCGGGTGGTCCCGGCGCGCTCGCCGGTCACGTCCTGCGGATCGGCCACTGCGGATACGTCGACGCTTTCGACGTGCTGAGCGCGCTCGGCGCCCTGGAGCTGTCGCTCGCCGGCGCCGGACACGACCTCGTCGTCGGAGAGGGCATCGCGGCCGCCCTGCGCACCTTCCATGCATCGGCGGATGCGGTATGACGCCCTCCTCGATCACCAGTACGGCGGGGGCGCCCCGGAACGGCTCCGCGACGGACACGCTGCGGCCGCTGACCGAGCTCTTCGCCGAGCAAGCGGCCCGCCGTCCTGACGCGCTCGCGGTCCTTGGCGACGGCCGGCGGCTGACGTACCGGGAGCTCGCCGATGCCGCCGACCGGCTGGCGGGCCGGCTCGCAGCCCTGGGTCTGGGCCCGGGTGACCGGGTCGGGGTCTGCCTGCCGCACTCTCCCGACCTGCTGGTCGCCCTGCTCGGCATTCTGACGGCGGGGGCGGCCTACGTGCCGCTCGACCTCGACTACCCGCCCCAGCGCCTGGAGTTCATCGCTTCCGACATGGCGTTGAGCCACGTCGTGGTTTCGGACGAGACGGCCGGAAGCTGTCCGGCCCGCGCCGCGTGCCCCGTCCCCGTCCACGAACTGGACCCGGCACCCGGTGACGGACCGCACGAGCGGGCCGCCCGGCGGATCCCGCCGAGGGCACCGGCAGGCGAGGACCCCGCCTGCGTGATCTACACCTCGGGCTCGACCGGTCGGCCCAAGGGAGTCCTCATACCGCACCGGGCCCTGACCAACCTCGCTCTGGCAGCCGGAGAGGAGTTCCGGCTGGCGCCGGGGGACCGCTTCCTCGTGAACCTCTCGGCCGGCTTCTCGGGATCCTTGGAGGAGCTCTTTCCCCCACTGGTGCACGGAGCGGCCGTCGTCATACCGCCCGAACGGCAACGGCTGTCCACGGTGGACGGTCTCATGGCGTGCCTGCGGCGCCACGAGGTGACGGCACTCATCCTGACCACCGCGCTCTGGCACGTCGTGGTGCGCGAACTCGCCGACACCGGGGGAATGTTCCCCGCCCACGTGCGACTGGTGGGAGTGTCGGGCGAGCGCTGCCACCCCGAGTTCCTGCCGCTGTGGGCGCGCCTGCGGGTACCGCTGGTGCACATCTACGGTCCGACCGAGTACACGGCCACCGTCACCTACTACACCCTGCCCGCAGGGGCACGTGTACCGGCCGGCGCGCTCCTGCCCATCGGCAAGCCGATCCGGGGCACTCGGGTGCACATTCTGGACCCGGCCCAACAGCCGGTCGCCGAGGGGGAGGAGGGAGAACTCTTCGTCGGCGGCGACTCGCTGGCCCTCGGCTACCACGACCGGCCCGAACTCACGGCCGCGCGATTCGTCCCGGACCCCTTCGCGCCGGATGCCCCGGACACCCACCAGGCACGCCTCTACCGGACCGGAGACAGGGTGCGCCGTCGGCCGGACGGCCATCTTGAGTTCATCGGCCGCGTCGACGACCAGATCAAGATCCGCGGATACCGGGTCGAGCCGGCGGAGATCGAATCGGCGCTCACCCGTCACCCCGGCGTACGGCAGTCCGTCGTCACCCTGGCCGAGAGCGCCGGCGGGCACCGCCGTTTGGTGGCCTACGTGGTGCCCACCACCGACCCGGGGGCGACGCCCCCCACCGACGCCGATCTGAGCACCGCACTCGCGTCCGAGCTGCCCTCGTACATGGTGCCGGCCACCTACGTACGGATCGCCGCGATCCCCCTGAACAACCACGGCAAGATCGATCGGGCGGCCCTGCCGGAGCCTCCCGGTACCCGCCCCGTCCTGGGCGTGGCCTACAGGGCGCCGGGCACCGGCTCGGAGGCATACCTGTGCGGTCTGTGGGCCGAACTCCTCGGCATCGACGAGGTGGGTGCCGACGATCCCTTCCTCGCCCTCGGCGGCGACTCGCTCCTGGCCCACCGTGTCCTCGGTCGGATCCGCGGTGACCTCCGCCGCGATCCAGAGGTCCGGGAGGTGTTCGCCGCCACCACGGTGCGCCGGCTGGCGGCGGTGGTGGACGCAGCGCCGTTCTCGGGCGCCGAGCCGTCCCGGCTGCCCGGCCTCGCCTCGGCCCGGGCCCGCCGGGCGGACTTCGCAGAACGGCTCGGAGCCCTCAGCGGCCTGCCGGTGCTCGGCCCCCTCTCGGAGAGCCAGCGCGGGATCTGGTTCCACGGACTGCTCGCTCCTGCCAGTACCCTCTACCTCACCCCCTGGCTGTGCCGCCTTTCGGGCCGCCTCGACCACGACGCCCTGCGGAAGGCCTTCGACCTCCTGGTCCTGCGCCACGAGGCGCTGCGCACCGCGTTCGCCAACGTCGACGGCGAGCCCGCCCAGGTCACGGGCGCGCCCGCCACGTTCACCATCGAGGACCTGCGGGAAGCCCCCGAGCCCGAGGCGGAGTCCCGGCGGCGCGCGGCGGAACTCGGCCGGGTGCCCATGGACACCGCGAAGGGTCCGTTGCTGCGGATGAGCCTGCTGCGTTTCCAGGACGAAGAGCATCTCCTCGTGTGTGCGGCGCACCACCTCGTCTTCGACGGCCGCTCGCAGCACGTGTTCCTGGAGCAGCTGGCCGAGGCGTACGGCCGGGAACTCACCACACCCGGCCGGCACCCGCAGCCGGTCGCGCCCACGACCCGGCACGCCGATTTCGCCGCCTGGCAGACGGCGTTCCTCGACGGTCCCGGGGCCGAGGCCCAGCTCGACTGGTGGCGTGACCAGCTCGACGGCTGCGCGCCTCTGTGGCCGCCCGTGCACGGGGGCGGGTCCGGACGCGGGTTGGCAGACGAGACCGCGGCCTCGGTCACCTTCGAGCTCGGTTCACCCTCTGACCTGCGGCGCACGGCAGCGGCGGCCGGTGCCACACCGTTCGTCGTGCTGCTCGCGTCCTTCCTGGCCGTGCTCCGGGACGAGAGCGGGCGGCAGGACGTGACGGTCGGCACGCCGGTCCTGGGACGGAGCCTGCCCGAGTTCCGCGACGTGCTGGGGATGTTCGTGAACACGCTCGTGATGCGGCCGCGCCTGCACGACGGCATGACCTGCCACGAGGAGATCGACGCGGTGCGGCAGTGCGTCCTGGACGCCTTCGCGCACCAGGACGTACCCATCGACCGAATCATCGCGCACACCTCGGCCGGTCCCCGCGGAAGAAGAGTCGGCGAGAACCCCTTCTTCAACGTCCTGTTCAACTACGAACGCGACGCGTCGCACGGCGTGGAATGGCCCGGGCTGACCCTCGGCCCCGCGCGCGACCTGCCCACCGGCACGGCCCACACCGACCTCGTCCTGACGGTCACGGAGTACCCCGACCGCCTGGAAGGACGCCTCGACCACCGCACGGCCCGCATCGACGCGGACACCGCGGCCAGGCTCGCGGACGCCTGCCGCTCGCTCTTGGAGCACAGGCGTCCGGCGGCCCCTGATGCCGAAGGGCCCCCGAGCGGGTGACGAACACCTGAGCAGCGCCCGGCCGTACCGGCACTACCGAAGAGAGAAGACGATGGACCCGCTCGAGTACCAGCTCCTGCGCCACACCTGGTTCCCGGTCGCACGTATCGAGGACGTCACCGACCGGCCGGTACAGGCCAGCATCCTCGGCACCAAGCTCGTGGTGTACCGAGTGGGGGACACGGTGACCGTAGCCCGTGCCGCCTGCCCGCACCGCGGCGTCGACCTGTCCATGGGCGAGATCCGGGACGGCGGCCTCGAGTGCCCGTACCACGGTTGGATCTTCTCGGCCGGCACCGGCGTGTGCACGCACGTGCCCTCCCTGCCCGCGGGCAGCACTCCGGTGCGCACGCGGCTCCAGACCTACCGCGTGGCAGAGGCGTACGGCCATGTCTGGAGCTGTCTGGAGGATCCCTACCTGCCGTTGCCCGCCCTGGCCGACGTGGGGACGGTCGAATGGCAGCTCGCCTTCGGCAAGCCGAACGACCTCGACTGCGGTATGCGGCAGCTCACCGAGAACTTCCGGGACATGGGCCACTTCCCCTTCGTGCACCAGGGAAGCATGGGGCCCGACGTGCGTCGTGTGGTGGCCCCGTACCAGGTGCAGCGCGACGGCTGGGACCTCGAATGGGAGCTGTCCACCGACCTGGGCGGCACTGCTCTGGAAGGGAACAAGGCACTCGGTACACGGCAGACGCTCACCTACCACCTCTCCCTGCCCATGTTCGCGTGGATCCGGACCACGTTTCCCGACGGCGGCCGTCGGCTCGTCGCGCAGTTCGCGACGCCCATCACCGAAGACGGCTTGCGCGTAAGGGAGTTCTGGGTCGTCGGGATCGACAGGATCGTGGCGGAGGAGCACGGCGTCTCGATCGAGCAGATGTGGGAATACGAGCGGATCATCTTCGAAGAGGACTTTCCCATCGTGGAGAACCAGGAGCCGCGCGAAGCCCCCCTGGACGTACACAGCCAGGCGCACGCCCCCGCCGACAAGTACTCCATCGCCTACCGGCGCACGTACGTCGAACTCCTGGAGACCTTCGCGAAGGAGAAGGGGCTGGAGGCTCCGTGACCGGGCGCATCCATGCACCCCGCTTCGAGGGAGAGGTCGCGCTCGTCACCGGCGCCGCCACCGGAATCGGCGCGGCAACCGCCCGTGCCCTGGCCGCCGAGGGCGCGGCCGTGATCGTCAACCACTGGCGCACGGAGCGGCCGGCCCGTGCCGTCGTCGAGGCGATCGAGTCGGCAGGCGGCAGGGCGCTGGCCGTCGAGGCCGACGTGTCCGACGCGGAGGCGGTCGCCGGGATGGTGGCGACGGCCCACCAGGCCTTCGGTCCGATCGGGATCCTGGTCAACAACGCCGGCGTCATTTCCCGGGCGTCCGTCACGGAGCTCGAGGAGGCCGAGTGGGACAGGGTGCTCGACACCAACCTCAAGGGCGTTTACCTGGTCAGCCGCGCGGTGGTGCCCGACATGATCGAGAGCGGTCGCGGGCGCATCGTCAACATCTCCTCGGACCTCGCCCTCACCGGAGAGGCTCGGCTCGTCCACTACTGCGCGGCCAAGAGCGGGGTGATCGGCCTGACCAAGGCGCTCGCCCACGAGCTGATCCCCCACGGCATCAACGTCAACGCGATCGCCCCCGGGATGACGGAGACGCCCATGCTCACCGCCAACCCCGTCACGTACAACCCGGAGCGCGAACGTTCCATACCGGCGGGCCGCTGGGGCAGGCCCGAGGACATCGCGGCCAGCGTCTGCTTCCTGGCTTCCGCGGAAGCCGACTACTACGTGGGGTGGCTCCTGAGCCCCAACGGTGGAATCGCGATGTGACTGCGCCTTGCCCCCGTACGAAAAGCCACCCCTGCGAGGAATGACTTCCATGATCAGCATTGCGGTGCGTCCGCATCCCCTCCCGACGGTGCTGCGGACCGCCCTCGACCAGGCACCATGCGAACAGGTCCGGCCCGAACACGCGGAGGCGCTCGTCTGGCTGGGCTCGGACCCCGAGGCACTCACCGCGGAACTCACCCGCATGCCACACGTCCGCTGGGTCCAGCTGCCGTGGTCGGGTGTGGAGGAGTACGTACCCTCCATGCGGCCCGACGTACGGTGGACCTCGGCCCGTGGAGTGCTCGCCGAGCCGGTGGCAGAGCACGCGCTGATGCTGTCGATGCTCGCGCTGCGCTCCGCCGACCGTTCGGTGCGCGCAGGCCGTTGGTCCCCGCAGGAGCCGCGGTCGCTGTACGACGCCGACGTGGTGATCGTCGGCGCCGGCGAGGTGGCAGAAGCACTGCTGCGCCTCCTCACCCCGATGCGGGTCCGGGCCACGGTCGTACGCCGACGCCCCGGGCCCGTGGCGGGAGCGGCGCGGGTCGTCACGTCCGACCGGCTGCTCGAGGCCGTCGCGACGGCTGACGTGGTGGTACTCGCCGCGGCACTCACGGGCGCGACGCGCGGCCTGATCGACGCGGACGTGTTCGCGGCCATGCGCCCGGACGCCTGCCTGGTCAACGTGGCGCGCGGAGGCCTCGTCGTCACCGGCGACCTGATCACGGCGCTGCGCGAGCGGCGGATCGGCGCTGCTGCGCTCGACGTGTCGGATCCGGAGCCGCTCCCTGAAGGTCATCAGCTGTGGGACCTGGAGAACTGTTTCCTCACAGCGCACTGCGCGGGTGATCTGCCGTACGCGTGGCCCGCCTTCGCCGATCTCGTCCGCGACAACATCGAACGTTTCGCCCGAGGGCACGAGTTGCGGAACACCGTTTCACTCGAATGCGGCTACTGAGCGCGCCCGCCCCCTGTGGCGACCTCGAACAAGCACGACGCGGGAACCGCCCGACCGGCCCCGTGCCCCACCCCGCAGTTGACGAAGGGAATGTCTTCCATGGCAGGGACTGACCGGGAACCCGGCAGCACCGGCGATCAGGCGCGAGCTTCGGCCGCGACGCGGTTTCCGCTGTCGCCCTCGCAGCACGGCATGTGGTTCCTCGACCAGCTCATGCCGGGCCGGACGCTCTACAGCATCCCTTGGGCGGTGCGCGTGCGCGGCCCCCTCGACGCGGCTGCCCTGCGCGCCGCCGTCAACGAGACCGTCCGCCGGCACGACGCCCTCCGTTCGCGATTCACCTGCACCGATGGTGTTCCGTCCCAGATCATCGACGAAGGCCGGCGCCCTGAGTGGCGGGAGACCGACCTGACCGACGCCGACGGGGCTCACCAGGACCTGCTCCTCGCCAGGACCCTGCGGGCCGCGGGAGACCGCCCCTTCGACCTGGCCCTCGGGCAGCTGCTGCGCGTGGAACTCGTCACGCTCGCCGTGCAGGACCACGTCGTCCTGTTCACCGCGCACCACATCGTCTTCGACGGCTGGTCCCGCGACCTCCTGCACAAGGAGATCGACACGCACTACGAGGCCTTCACCGCAGGCCGGCCGAGCCCCATGGCACCGCCAGCCGCACAGTACGGACCCCACGCGCGGGCCCTGCGCGAGCGCCTGGACGACCACGGGCTCGAGGAACAGCTCGAGCACTGGGAAGAGCACTTGCGCGGGACCGGCGGGCCGCTCGAACTCCCCGGCGACCGTCCTCGTCCGTCCCAGCCCGACCACTTGGGCGCCACCTGCCTGGTGCCGCTGCCCGAGGGCCTGGAACAGCGGATCCGGGCCGGGGCCAGGGATCAGCGCTGCAGTCCGTTCATGGTCTGCTTCGCCGCCTTCGCGGCCTTCCTCCAACGGTCCACGGGGAGCTCGGACGTGGTCGTAGGCGTGCCGATGGCAGGACGCACCCGCCCGGAGGTCGCCGACCTCATAGGGCTGTTCGTCAACACCCTGCCCCTGCGCACCGACCTCTCGGGCACTCCCACCTTCGCCGAGCTGCTCCGCCAGGTGCGGTCCACAGCACTGGCGGCCTTTGTCCGTCAGGACGTGCCCCCGGACGCGCTGGTGCAACGGCTGTGCCCCGAGCGGGATCCGTCAGGCCCCCATCCGCTTTTCGGGATCATCTTCTCGGCGGAGGACCGTACCCCGCGCCACGACGCGCGTCCGGGGCTCCTCGGCAGCGGCGAACACGAGGAGGTGTGGACGGGCACGGCGAAGGTGGACCTCAACGTCACCGTCGTCATGGGATGCGACCAGCCCCATGTCCAGCTGGAATACTCCACCGCGCTCTACGACGAGGCGACCGTGCGCCGGTTCGCCGCCCGGTACCTGAGGCTGCTGGCGGGTCTGGTGGCGGAGCCCGGTGCCCGGATCGACCAGCCCGCGATGCTGTCCGAGGAGGAGACGCTGCGCGGGGAGCGAGAGGTCCTGACCGCGCCCGAGTCCTTGTCCTCGGCCGACGCCGAGACCGGGCGTGCGGCGACGGCCCCGGACCTCGAAGAACTGACGAGCGAGCTCCGCGAGGTGTACGCCAACCTCCTCGACCTGCCGGTGCGGGCAGACGGCACGCCTTCGGTGACGGAGCACGAAAGTTTCTTCGAGGTCGGTGGCTACTCGCTGCTCGCCGTCCAACTGGTGGGCCGGATCAAGGCGAAGCTCGGCGTGGAGGTCGGGATCCGTGACGTCTTCGAGGCTTCGACACCAGCGGGGCTGGCACGACGCGTCGCCGCCGCACGTCCGGCCGGAACCCGCACCGCGTTGACACCAGCGGTACGACCCCAGCTGATACCCCTCTCGTTCGCCCAACGCCGACTCTGGTTCCTGGCACAACTCGAAGGCCCCAACAACACCTACAACGTCCCCCTCATCCTCCACCTCACGGGCACCATCGACCCGACCGCCCTCGAAGCCGCACTCACAGACCTGGTGACCCGCCACGAGATCCTGCGCACCGTCTACCGGGTCTCAGCAGAAGAGCCCAGTCAGACCGTGCTCGATCCGGCA
>NZ_JBVJWV010000030.1:84120-101913 GCF_055602105.1 Streptomyces sp. NPDC037421 | reverse complement strand
GATCACATTCGGTTCGAGGAGTCGCCGTTCTATCTGGCGGATCGTGCGGTGGAGTGGCCGCGTGATGGTGGTCCGCGTCGTGCGGCGGTGAGCGCTTTCGGTATGGGCGGGGTGAACGCGCATGTGATCGTGGAGGAGCCTCCGGTCGTGCCGGTGCGGGAGGGTGTGGCGCAGGACTCGTACGTGGTGCGGGTGAGTGCCGCCGACGAGACGGCACTGCGGACCCTCGCCGGCACCTACGCCGACCGGTTCGACGCGGTACGCGACGACCGGGAAACCGCCGACCTCTGCCATACCGCCAACACCGGACGCTCTCCGCTGGAGTTCCAGACCGCCGTCCATGGACGTACGGCCGCCGAACTCGCCACCGCCCTGCGCTCCGTCGCCGCAGGCGTCATCACGCCCGCCCGGGTCGACCCCGACCTGACCGCGGAAGCCGCGGCGGCCCGCGCCGGGTCGGCCCCGGCACCGCACCGGCCCGCCGGCGCCGCCGAGCTGGCCCGGGCCGGCTACGCGCACATCGACTGGCGTGCGCTCTCCGCTGCGGACGCCCGCGTCACCGACCTCCCCACCTATCCGTTCGAGCGGGGGTCCTACTGGCACACCACCGACCGCGCGGTCGCCGAGCCCGGCCCGGCACCCGCCGCCGAGGCGGTACGCGTCGCGTGGCGCGTCCGGGACCTGGCCCCGGTGCCCGCCACCGGGGCGGGGACGGTCCGCCTGGTCACCGCCGACCCGGAGATCGGGCAAGCGCTGACCAGGGCCCTCCGGGAACGCGGCACGACCGTCGTCGAACCCGGCCACCCGGCGGACGCGGCCATCGTGGTCGACTCCCGCGACGGCAGGCCCCTCGACCTGAGCGGCTTCTGGGCCGAGCTGGGCGAGCTGGTGGCCTCGCTGCCGGCGCACGGGACACTGCTCCGGGCCGGATTCCACGACGCCGCCGTGCACCCCGGCGAACTCGGCAGCCTGCGCCCCGAGCGGGCCGCCACGGCCATGGCCGTACGAGCCGCCGGAGCCGAGGGCCGCAAGCCCACCCTGACCGTCCACCTGGACCCGGCCGACCCGGCCGAGGCCCTGGCCGACCGCATCGCCGCCGAGTACGCCGCCCTGGCGACCGGTGCGGCCACCGGAGCCCACGCCGACGGCGGAACGGCCGCCGTCGCCTACCGGAGGGGCCTGCGCTACACGCCGCACCCCGTCCCCGCCGCGCCCGGCGCACCGTACGCCCTGCCCGCCGACGGGTACCTCCTCGTCACCGGCGGACTGGGCGCGGTCGGACTCCGCCTGACCGAGCGGCTGATCGACCGGGGGGCCAAGCGCATCGGCATCGTCGGCCGGTCGGCCGTCGACCCCGCGCACTCCGCCCCCCTGCGGGCCCTGGCGGCGCGGGCCGAGGTCGAGTACGTCCCCTGCGACGTGTCCGACCCCGCGGCGCTCGCCGCCGTCGCCGGGCAGCTGGGACGGCGCTGGGGCCGGCTGGCCGGCGTCGTGCACTCCTCCGGCGGGGTCAACCCGTTCGGGGCCGTGCAGCGCCGGCCGTGGAACGACGCCGAGAGGGTGCTCGCCCCCAAGGTCCCCGGCTCGCTGAACGTCGTACGGCTGGCCAAGGAGGAGGGCGCCGACTTCGCCGTCCTCGTCTCCTCGATCGCCGGCACGCAGGCCCTGGCAGGCCGTGGACTGGTCGACTACAGCCTCGCCAACGCCTACCAACTGGCGCTCGCCGAGCGGGAGACCGACCCGGTCACCACGGTCACCGCGCACGCGTGGCCCAACTGGACGGGCATCGGCATGAAGGCGGACGCGTCCTTCTCCGCCGGCCACTCGATCGACGCCGAGGACGCACTGGACGCCTTCGCCGACCACCTCCGGTCGGGCGGCGCCGTGATCTTCCCGGGGACCACGGCCGCTACCCCGGCCCGGCCCGCGGAGCCCGTCGGGTCCGCGCCGGTCGAGGTGCGGGCCGAGGCTCCCCCCGTCCCCGCACCGGCGCGCGCCGGGCACGACGGCGGGGCCATGCGCGCCCGGGTCAGGGAGGCCTTCGTCCACGTGCTCGGGGAGGACCCCGGCGAGCGCCCGCTGCCGGGACTGGGGCTCGACTCCCTGGTGATCGCCGAGCTGACCACGGCGCTCGAACAGCGCAGCGGCCTGACCGTCGACCCCTCGCTGCTGATGCGGGCACGCACGGCCGACGACATCGCGGCCGGACTCGCCGCCCACTGGGCACCGTCCGCGGGCAGTCCGCCAGCCCCCGACCACGACGACGCGCCCGCCTCCGCCCTGAGCGCCCTGCTTCGCCCCCTGCTCCGGCGGGACGGACAGCGATGACCGGGCCGCGCACGACCGCAGAGCCGAACGAAAGGACAACCGTGAGCGAGCACGACACCCGCATCGCCGTCATCGGCCTCGCGGTACGGCTCCCGGGCGCCGAGGACGTCGTCGACCTGACGGCCCTGCTCGGCCGCGACGGCGTCGAAGTCGGTGAGGTCCCTCCGAGCCGGTGGGCCCCCGAACTGTACCGGGGCGAGGGGCCCCACCAGGGGACCCACCACCGGGGCGCGTTCCTGGTGGATCCGTTCTCCTTCGACCACGAGGCGTTCGGCATGACCGCCGAGGACGCCGTGTTCCTCGACCCCCAGCAGCGGGTGATGCTGGAGGTCGGCGCCCGGGCCCTGGAGGACGCGGGGTACCTGGGGGTGCGCCGCAGGCTCGACGCGGGCGTGTTCGTCGGCGCCCGCATGAACGGCTACGGATTCGACCGGGGCCGGGGACAGGTCCCGCCCGGCACGCAGGGGTCCGCGGGCGAGGCCGGGCCCGCCGCACTGTGGGGGCGGTCGCAGAACTTCACGGCGGCCTGGCTGTCCGACCGCTTGGACCTGGCGGGTCCGAGCCTGGTGGTGGACACCGCCTGCTCCTCCTCGCTGTCGGCGGTCTGGCTGGCCTGCCAGAGCCTGGCGGCCGGGGCCTGCGAGCTCGCCCTGGTCGGCGGGGTGGACCTGCTGATCGACCCGCTGACCTTCGTCCTCCTCTCCCGCACCGGGGCGCTCTCCCCGGACGGGCTGTGCCACACCTTCGACAGCAGGGCCAACGGCTACGTGCCCGGAGAGGGCGCCGCCGCCCTGGTACTGAAGCCGATGCCGGCGGCGCTGGCCGACGGCGACGTGATCCTCGGAGCCGTCAGCGGGGTCGCCGTCAACAACGACGGCCGCACCATGGGCGTCACCACACCGAACCTGGAAGCCCAGATCGACCTGCTGGACAAGGCCTACCGGACGATCGACCCGGCGACCGTCCAGTACGTGGAGGCACACGGCACTGGCACGGCGATCGGCGACCCGATCGAAGTGCGGGCGCTGACCGAGGTGTTCACCCGGCACGGCGTCCCGCGCAACTCCGTGGCGCTCGGCTCGGTCAAGCGCCGCATCGGCCACCTGCACTCGGCATCGGGCCTGGCCGGACTCGTGAAGATCATCGTCGCCCTGCGTGAGGGCACCGTCCCGGCCGCGGCGGTGGAGTCGCCCAATCCGCGCCTCAACCTCGCCGACAGCCCCTTCCACCTGCCCGGCACGAGCCTGCCCTGGCCGGACGCGCCGGTGCGCCGGGCCGCCGTGAGCGGATTCGGGTTCGGCGGCACCAACGCCCACGTGGTGGTCGAGGCCGCCCCCGTCCCGGCCGCGGCCCCCGCCGGGCCGGCGGACGGCGAGCGACCCGGGCCCGTCCACGTGCTGCCGCTGTCCGCGGACAGCCCGTACGCGCTGCGCGAACTGGCCGCACAGTGGCTGGAGTTCCTGCCCTCCCTCACGGACGGGCCCGGCGGACTCGGTGACGCGTGCGCCACGGCCCGCCTGGCCCGACCGCACCGCACCGAGCGGATCGCCGTCGTAGGGGCGGACGCCGGCCGGCTCGCCGCCGCCCTGCGCGCATGGCTCTTGGAGCCCGCCGCCCCCGGCTCCCGAACCGACGGCACCTCCCGTACGAGCGTGTCGGTGCGCCCCGGGGCCGCCGCGGCCCCGCCCGCGTGGCTGGTCGCTCTCGACGCCTCCTCCCCGGCCGTGCACGAAGTCGTCGGCCTGTTCGAATCCGCCACCGGCACCCCGCTCGCCGCGTTCTCCGGCGAGCTGCTGCGGATCCTGTCCGCCGTCGCCCTCGCGATCGCCCTGCGCGACCTGGGGCTGCCCGAGGAGGCGGTGGACCTGCCCCCGGGCTGGGAGTCGATCGGGGACTTCGCACGGGGCCGTGTTCCGCTGGAGCGGGCACTGGCCGACGTCCTCCGGGGCGACGCGGACCCCTCCGGCCGGACAGAAGACACCGAGGGCCCTGCGGGCACCGACGCCGCCGCCCTGCTGGCCGGGGCCCGCGACGGCCGGGAGGTCACCGAGGTCCTCGCCGGCATCGCCGCCCGGCTCTTCCTGGCGGGCAGGGACATCGACTGGGCCGCGTACCAGCGGACCACCGGCTCGGCGTGGAACAAGCGCCTGCTGCCCCACGCCCAGCAGCGCGGCCGGGCACTGAACCTCGCGGAGCCGCTGCGCTCGGCCGAACCCGGGTCGCCCGCGGAGCTGGTGTCCGACGAAGGAGCGGCCGGGTACACCTACGCCCGGGTCTTCGGTCCGGCCGAAGCGCCCATCGCCCAGCACGCCGTGTACCGCACGCTCATGCTCCCCGGCGTGGCGTGGTTCGACTTCCTGCGCGAAGGCGCCGCACTGCGGGGCGAAGCCTTCCACGGGGCGCGGGACATCCTCTTCCACCGCCCGCTCATCGCGTCCGGGGCCCGCCGGGTCGTCTGCCGGGTGCTCCCGGACGGCGGCTTCAGGGTCGAGGACGGCGAGAGCGGGGAGCCCTACGTCACCGGCCGGCTCGTCACAGAGGATCCCTCCGGGCCGCCGCCTCCCGTCCCCCTGCACACCCTGCTGGCCGACTGCGCGCGCTCCACCGTGCACGCGGGCTCGGGCCTCTACCGGTGGCTGCGCCGGATCGGCTACCACCACGGCCGCTACTACCGGAACATCTCCTGGGTGGCGAGCCTCCCCGACGGCGGCACGCTCGCCCGCGTCGAGGGCACCCGCCAGCGGGAGATGAACCCGCCCGGCGTCGAGCTGTTCCCCGGGCTCCTGGACAGCGTGACGGTCGCGGCGATCGACCCGGCGAACCCCGTGTTCGGCGCGACGGACGCCTCCGCGTTCATCCCGCTCTCGGTGGGCCGGCTGGACGTCCTCGGGCCGCTGGACGCCGCCGCCTACGTACGGACGGAGATCGCCTTCTGGAACGACGAGGCCTGCCGGGTCACCCAGACCGTCACCGACGAGGCGGGCACGCCCCTGCTGGTCTTCGGGGACATGTCGTCCAAGCGGGTGCCCGTCCGGGCGTTCAGCGCGGGGGAGGCGTCAGAGCCGGCTGCATCATCCGTGTCGGCCGTGCCGTCCGTGTCCGAGGCGCGGCCGGCACCGCAGCCGCCCGTGCCCGTTCCGACGCCGCCTCGCCCCGCGGCCCCGGCCGTCCCGGCGGCTCCTGCGGCTCCGACCGTTTCCGCGGCTCCCGCAGCCCCTGCCGCCTCACGGTCCGCTCGGGCCCTCGCCTGGTTCCTGGACTTGACGGGTACCCCCACGGAAGACGCCGATACGGAGTTCCTGTCCGCCGGCTTCGACTCGGTCGGGCTGGTCGCGCTGAGCGAGCGCATCTCCCAGGAACACGGCGTGTCCCTCTACCCGACCGTCTTCTTCGAATACCCGACCCCCCGGCAGTTCGCCGAGTTCCTCGTGGAGGAGGAACCGGCACTCGTCGACGGGTTGGCCGCCCCGGCCGCCCAGGCGCAGGAGCCCGCTCCGCACGCCGAGCCCGTTCCGGAGCCCGCGGCCCCGGCCGCACCGGCGGAGCCCGCACCCGTGGCGCGGGCGGCCGCCACGGCCACTCCGCGCAGGCCCGAGGCCGCGGGCGCGGCCGAGCCCCCCGCCGTCGCCCCGGAGTCCAGGCCGCGCGAGGTCGCCGTCGTGGGCGCCGCCGTCAGACTCCCCACCGCGGGCGACCTGACGGCCTTCGCCGAGCTCCTCATGGAAGGCCGGGACACGGTCCGGCCGCTCCCCGAGGGCCGATGGCGGGAAACGGACGGACCGGTCCCGCACGCCTCGTTCCTTGACCGTGTCGACGAGTTCGACCCGGCCCCCTTCCGGATCTCGGCCCGTGAAGCCCCCCTGATCGATCCGCAGGCGCGCATCGTCTACGAGACCATCTGGGAGGCCCTGGAGGACGGCGGCCGGATCGGCTCGCGCTCCCACGGCCGCACCGGTCTGTGGATCGCCTACAGCCACGACCACTACCACGAGGAGCGGGTGCGCCACGGCGTACCCGACGGCCGGGGCCTCGGCCTGGAGGCGATGATCGCCAACAGACTGTCCTACCTGATGGACTGGCACGGCCCCAGCGGACTCGTCAACACCCTCTGCTCCTCCTCGCTGGTCGCCCTGCACTCGGCACTCCAGCACCTGCGGACCGGCGACATCGACACCGCGGTGATCGGAGCCGTGCACGCCGGCATCAGCCCGGAGTACTTCCGCTCCATGGGCGACCTGAGGGCCCTCTCGCCCCGGCACCGCAGCCGCGCCTTCGACAGCACCGCCGACGGCTTCGTCCCGGGCGAAGGAGCCGTGGCCGTGGTCCTGCGCCGGTACGACGACGCCCTGCGGGACGGTGACCGGATCCGGGGCGTGGTCAAGGGGGCCGCCGTCAACCACGGCGGCCGCACCACCCGCTACTCCGCACCCAGCCCGCGCGCACAAGCGGACGTGATTTCCGCTGCGTTGCGTGATGCGGGGGTGTCTCCGGAGTCGATCGGTCTGGTGGAGGCGCATGGGACGGGGACGGGTTTGGGTGATCCGATCGAGGTGGAGGGTCTGACGCGTGCGTGGCGTGGTCTGACGGGGCGTTCGCAGTTCTGTGCGATCGGTTCGTTGAAGGGGAATGTGGGTCATCTGGAGCCGGCCGCGGGTTTGGCGGGGCTGGTGAAGGTGTTGCTGGCGATGGAGCACGAGATGGTTCCGCCGTCGTTGCACGTGGTGCGGCCCAATGATCACATTCGGTTCGAGGAGTCGCCGTTCTATCTGGCGGATCGTGCGGTGGAGTGGCCGCGTGATGGTGGTCCGCGTCGTGCGGCGGTGAGCGCGTTCGGTATGGGCGGGGTCAACGCGCATGTGATCGTCGAGGAGCCTCCGGTCGTGCCGGTGCGGGAGGGCGTGGCGCAGGACTCGTACGTGGTAAGGGTGAGTGCCGCCGACGAGACGGCACTGCGGACCCTCGCCGGCACCTACGCCGAGGGATTGGAAGCCGGGTCCGCGGAGGATGCGGGGGACTTCGCCTTCACCGCGAACGCAGGGCGTGCCGGGCATCGCTTCCGAGCGGCGGTGCGGGGTGCTGATGCCGGTGAACTGGCCGCCGGTCTGAGGAGTGTGGCGGAGGGCCGGGTCCCCGCTTCCCGCACGGGGGGTGTTTCCGCACCGAACGTGTTCATGTTCACGGGTCAGGGGTCGCAGTACGCGGGCATGGGCCGTGGTCTGTACGCGGTGGAGCCGGTGTTCCGGGCGGCGTTGGACGAGTGTGCCGCTCTGCTGGTGCCGCATCTGGACGTTCCGTTGCCGGAGTTGTTGTTCGGTGGTGGGGTGGAGGGGCTGGACCGGACGGGGTATGCGCAGGTCGGGATCGTGTCGGTGCAGGTGGCTTTGGTGCGCTGGCTGGAGTCGGTCGGTGTCCGTGCGGATGCGGTGGTGGGTCACAGTCTGGGTGAGCTGACGGCCGCGTGGGCGGCGGGAGTGCTCGGGCTGGAGGACCTGCTGAGGCTGACCGCTCTGCGCGGGCGGTTGATGGAGGCGCGGCCGGGCCGGGGTGCGATGGCGGTGGTCCATGCGGAGGCGGATGCGGTGGTGTCGGCTCTGGCCGGGCATCCGGGTGTGGAGGTCGCGGCCTTCAACGCCCCGCGCTCGGTGACGGTTTCGGGGCCGGCGGACGCGGTCGCGGGGTTCCGTGAGGGTTCGGGGCTGCGGACGACGCCGCTGGTGGTCGGCCACGCGTTCCACTCGGCGTTGATGGAGGGGGCGGTCGCCCCGTTCACGCAGGCGGTGGCGGAAGCCCCGCTGTCGGTTCCTGCCCTGCCCTTCGCCTCCTCCGTTTCCGGCGGGTGGCATTCGCCGGAGTCGGCCGTGGATCCGGCGTACTGGGGCCGGGCGATCCGGGAGCCGGTGCGGTTCGGCGAGGCGATCGCGACGCTGAGCGGGCTGGGTGCGGGTGTGGTGTGGGAGATCGGTTCGCATCCGCAGCTGACCCCACTGGCGCGGGCTTCGTGGGACGGGTCGCAGCCGGTGTGGCTGAGCACCCTGCGCCGTGAGCGTGCCGATCAGGCCGAGCTGCACGCGGCCGTGGCCGCGTACGTGAACGGGACCCCGGCCGATCTGGACTGGTCGGGTCTGCACGCCGGCAAGGGGCAGCGCACGATCACCATCCCCACCTACCCCTTCACACGGCAGCGGTTCTGGATATCCACCGGTCCGCACGGCAGGGGCAACAAGACGAACAACGAGAACGAGACGAAGAGGCACAGCAACCATGGCTAGCGAATACGGACTGAAGCGACACTTCAACGGCGAGGCGGCACGCCTGATCGGCGAGAGGATCCGCGCCGTCCACCCCGGGTTCGACGTGGAGGGATACGCGGCAGAGGTCGAGGCACGCATTCCCGGCAAGGAGCTGAAGGACCGCGTCCTCGTCCTGGCCGAAGGGCTGCGCACCCGCCTGCCCGCCGGCTACCCCGACGCCCTGCCGATCCTCCTGTCCGTCCTCGGCGACGAACTCGCCGAAGGCGAGGGCATGTTCAACGCCAGCTGGTACCTCATGCCGGTCGCCCGCTTCGTCGAGGAGTACGGGCTGGACCACCCCGAGGCGTCGCTGGACGCCATCGAGGAGATCACCAGGCGGCACACCGGCGAGTACGCGATCCGCCCCTACCTCGAACAGCACCACGTGCTGACGATGGAGCGCGTCGCGCAGTGGGCCCTGAGCCCGAGCCACAACGTGCGCCGCCTGGCGACCGAGGGCGTCCGTTCCCGGCTGCCCTGGGCCCGGACCCTGACCGTGTTCGTCAAGGACCCGCTGCCGGTCCTGGAGATCCTCGAACCGCTGCGCAGCGACTCCTCCGAGTACGTGCGCAAGTCCGTCGCCAACAACCTCAACGACATCTCCAAGGACCACCCCGACGTCGCGCTCGCGACCGCGCTGCGCTGGCTGGAGGAGAGCCCGACCCCCGAGACCAACTGGATCGTCAAGCACGGGCTGCGCACCCTCGTGAAGAAGGGCGACCAGCAGGCCCTGGCCCTCCTCGGGGCGACGGGGGGCGAGCACGTCAGGGTGCCCCGGCTGCGGGTCACCCCCGGGTCGGTGACCATCGGCGACACCCTCCTCATCAGTTTCGACATCGAGAACACCGACGACCGGCCGCACAGCATCGCCGTCGACTACGTGGTGCACCACGTCCGCAAGAACGGACGCAGCATCCCGAAGGTCTTCAAACTGACCACCCTCGAACTCGGCGCCGGCGAGCAGCGGTCCCTGGAGAAGGCGCACGCCATCAGGGAAGTGCAGACCCGCCGGTACTACCCGGGCGAGCACAGCATCGACATCCAGGTGAACGGCCTCGTCCAGGCCACCGAACGATTCGACCTCCGCACATGAGCGGCCACGGGTCACACCTGCGCGCCGCGGATCCGCTCGTCTCCGACCACCGGATCGGCGGTATCCCGGTCGTCCCCGCCGCCGCGCAGATCGACGCCATGCTGTCGGCCTGCGACGCCGGACGCCCCGACTGCCAGTGGACGCTGGCACAGGTCGCCTTCCGGGCACCCCTGCTCGTGGCGGGGGCCGGTGCCGACATCGAGGTCCGCACGGGCGAGGACGGCCGGTGCGCACTCCGCTCCGTCCGCCCGGAGGACGACGGCGGGCCGGTCGAGCACAGCACCGCCCGGGCGGCCGCCGGCCCGCTCCGGCCGCCCCGCTACGTCGACGTGGCGGCCCTGCGGGCCGGCTGCACGGAGCAGGTGCCGCTGTCGGCCGTGGCGGCGTGGCGCGAGGCGAGCGGGATCGCGTACGGGCCGGCCTACCGGGTGATCCGGTCGGCGCACCGCGGCCCGGACCGCATGGTGCTGATGCTCCGGGCCGCCGACGGTCCGGACACGGCGTCGGCGTCCCCCTTCGTGCCGCCGCCGTTGCTCGACAGCGTCTTCCAGGCACTCGGCATGCTCGACGGCGGTACGGCCGGCGCGTGCCTGCCCTGGTACATCGGCAGGCTGGTGGCCCGCCGGCGGATCTCCGGCACGGTGATCGCCCTGGTCGAACGGGAGGAGCCGGCCGACGCCGGGAGCCGGGACGGCGCCGTACGGGGACGGGCCATGGTCTGCAACCAGCAGGGGGAGGTGCTGCTGGAACTGGACCGCATCACCCTCAAGGCCGCCGGACCCGCGGTGCCGGCGAGCACCGGGGCGTCAGCGGCCACCGCAGCGCCCACCACCCCCACCGTGGCCGCCGCGCCCCCCAGGGCGGCGGAGCCGGGGCGGGCGCCGTCCGCGGTGCCGTCGGTGGTGCCGTCGATCGAGACCGTCGTCTGGCGGGAGACAGACCCGGCTTCCGCCCCGCCGCGGGCGGCCGAGGGGTCCGTGCTGGTCGTGTCCGCACATGCCCTCCGCGCCCCGGAGGGCCGGCACCTCCTGCACCTGACCCCGGCGCAGCTCTCGGCAGAGGACGAGGACGCCCTGCCGGCCGGCACCGGCATCCGGGACGTGGTCTACGTGGCACCGCGCGGGCTCACCGGCGGGGCCGAGGTGACGCGGGCCCTGCAGGAGGTGTTCGCGCTGGTGCGCCGGCTCGCGGCCCGCCCGCCGATGCCCGCCCTGCTGATCGTCACCGCCGGCGCCCACCAGGTGACGGCGCAGGACCCCGTCGACCCCTTCATGACCGCCCTGTGGGGCCTCGGCCGCACGCTGCGGGTCGAGCATCCCCGCAGCGGAGTCCGCCTCCTCGACCTCGGCACCGGCGAACGGACCGGCCCGGAGGGCGAGGACGCCGCGGCCGTGTGGACGGCGCTCGGCCGGGACCGGCCGGAACTCGCCCGGCGCGGCGACACCTGGTACGAACCCTCCTTGCGGCCCCACGCGCCCGCGGGCGCAACCGGCCCGGAGCGCTACCGGGACGGCCGCTTCCTGATCACCGGCGGCATGGGCGGCATCGGACTGCGCGTCGCGGAGTTCCTCGCGGAGGAGGGCTGCGCCCACCTGACCCTGGCCGGGCGGACCGTGCCGGACCGGGGGAGAGCCCGGGAACGCCTCGACCGGCTCGCGGAACGCTGCGACCTGGCGGTCGTGGCGGCGGACGTCCGCACCCTGCGCGAGGCACTGCCCGCCGACGCACGCTACGACGGGGTGTTCCACGGGGCCGGAGTGCTGCGCGACGGACTGGCGCGCGGCCTGACCCCGGAGCAGGTGGACGCCGTACTCGGACCCAAGATCGGCGGAGCGCACGCGCTCGCCGGCCTGGTCTCCGGGTACGAGCGGCCCGCGTTCGTCGCCCTGTTCTCCTCGGTCGCGGCGGTACGGGCCAACCTCGGCCAGAGCGCCTACGCCGCGGCCAACGCCTACCTGGACGGCTACGCCGCCCGCCAACGGGCCGAGGGCCGGCCCTGGTACAGCCTCGGCTGGGGCCTGTGGACCGTCGGCATGGGCGAGTCCATCGCCCCGCAGGCCGCCGCCCACGGCATCCCGGCCCTCACCGAGGACGACGGCATCGACCTGCTCCGCACGGCCCTGGGCCGACCACCCGCGCACTACGTTCTGTCCGCCGCCGCGAAAGCGAGGGATGTACCCATGACCGCTCCCACGTCCGCCACCGGACTGTGGCCGTCGCTCACCCGGGCGATCAGCCAGGTCCTGCTCGTCGACGGCGTGGCCGCCGAGGACGATCTGCTGGAGCTGGGCCTCGACTCGATGATGGCCGTCGAGCTGGCCGCGGCACTGACCCCCGACGGGCTCGACATCGACCCGATGGTGTTCTTCGAGCACACCAACCTCGGCGCGCTGCTCGCCCACCTCGAATCGCTACCGTGCAGCGTTCCCGCCCCCACCTCCCGGCCCGCCCCGGTCGCAGCTCCGGCGCCGGGGCCCGCCCCCGCCCCGGCCCGCGAGGTGCCCGCGGCGGCTTCCGCCGGCGCGGCGCACCCCGTGGCGCCGCAGCAGCGGCCGGCCGCGCCGGCGGCCGCCGCGGGGCGGGTCCCCGCCGACTCCTTCGTCCCCGACTGGGACCGCTTCAGGGAGGCGCCGCAGACCCCGCCCACCCCGGCGGCGGCGCCGGCCCCCGCACCGGCGCCGGCCGCAGCACCCGCCCCCGCACCGGCGGCCGTACCCGCGTCCGCTCCGGCAGCGGACCGGATACCGAGGCGGACCCTGCCCGGCCGGCTGGCCGACGCCCCCCACGGCAGGTTCCTCGACCGCCGCATCGACGCCCTGTCGGCGGAGGACCGCCTGATCGTCGCCAAGGACGAGTACTTCTACGAGCCCGTCATCGAGGAGGCCACGGGCCCCCGCATCAAGTTCGACGGCCGGTGGTTCCTGAACTTCGCCTCCTACAGCTACCTCGGACTCATCGGTCACGACTACATCGACGACCAGGTCCTGCGCGCCGTCGAGCGGCACGGCACCGGCGCGCACGGCGTGCGGCTGCTGGCGGGCACCCTGCACCTGCACCGCGAGCTGGAACTCGCCCTGGCCCGTTTCCTCGGCACCGAGGACGCCATCGTCTTCTCCAGCGGCTACATGGCGAACGTGGCGACCGTCGGCGCCCTCGTGGGCCCCGGAGACTTCGTCATCGGAGACGTCTACAACCACGCCAGCATCCTGGACGGGTACCGGCTGTCCGGCGCCTCGGTCATCACCTACGCCCACAACGACCTCGCCGACCTGGAACGCGCCCTGCGCAAGGCCGGCGACGCGGGCCGCCTGGTCGTCACCGACGCCGTGTTCAGCATGGACGGCGACGTGGCCGACCTGCCCGGCATCGTGGAACTCTGCGAGCGCTACGACGCCCCGCTGATGGTCGACGAGGCGCACAGCCTGGGCGTGCTCGGCGACACCGGCCGCGGCATCACCGAGCACTTCGGCATCGACCCGGCACGGGTCGACGTCAAGATGGGCACCCTCTCGAAGACGGTGCCGAGCGCGGGCGGCTACGTCGCCGGGTCCCGGGACCTCGTCTTCGCGTTGAAGAACAACGCCCGGGGCTGGATGTTCTCGGCCGCGGCGACCCCCGCCCAGGTGGCGGCGGCGAAGGCCGCGGTCGAGGTGATGGCGGCAGCTCCCTCCCTCACCCGGGAACTGCGCGCCAAGACCACCCGCTACCGCGAGCAGCTGCGCGCCCTCGGCTTCGACACCCTGGCCGGCGAGACACCGGTGGTGCCGATCATCTGCACGACCGCCGACCAGGCGGGGGCGATGGCCCGGCTGTGCCAGCTCGACGGCCTCTTCGTCCAGCCGATCGTCTACCCGGCCGTGCCCCGCACGCTGCCCCGGCTGCGGACCATCGTCAACCTCAGCCACTCGGACGCCGACCTGGACGCGGCCGTCGTGACGCTGGAGAAGGCCGGCCGCGCCTGCGGCCTCATCCACTGAGCACCGACCGGCCGGAACCCTCCGCAGGACCGGACGGACACCACCGTGCGCCGACCGCGCGCACGGCAACGAAGGGGGTATCGAGATGACCGACATAGACACCACGGCGTTCTTCGGAGCGGTTCTGAAGACCATCGCCTCGACCCGCAACCACGGCACCGACCTGAGCGAGTTCGCGTCCGGAGTGGTGGAGCCCACGAGGCGGATCCGCACCTTCGAGAAGGAGGTCGGCGACCGGCGGCTCACCACCACCGAGGCCGGGGAGGTGCTCGGCCTGCTGGAGACCACGCTGCGCACCAAGCGCACAGCGGACGAGGAGCGCGAGTACTACCTCCGGTACATCGAGAAGGCCGCCGGGATCAGCCGGGCATCGCTGGGCGTGTCCGTCTGATGAGCGCCCCCCGTCTCGCGTGGTACAGCCACGAGATCTGCTTCTGGCACGACCCCGGTCCCGGATCGGGGTACGTGCCGGTCGGACCGGGCGTCGAGCCGCTGCGCCAGTTCGCGGTCGACCCCGACCTCCGGCGTGCCGAAGGACTGGTGAAGGCGTCGGGCGTGATGGACCGGTTCACCTGCGTCACCCCGGCGCCGGCCTCCGACGAGGACCTGCTGCTCGTGCACGTACCCGAACACATCGAGCGGGTCGAGGCGGCCTCGGCCGCCGGCGCGGGTGACGCGGGCGTCTACGCGTACGTCAACTACCACAGTGCGCAGGCCGCACGGCTCGCCGTCGGGGCCTGCGTGGAGGCCGCCACCGGCGTCGTGGAGGGCCGCTTCGACCGGGCGTACTGCCTGGTGCGGCCGCCCGGCCACCACGCCGAGCCGGACCGGGCGATGGCCCTGTGCCTGTACAACAACCTCGCGGTGGCCGCTCGCGCCGCGCAGCACCGCGGGGCGCGCCGGGTGCTGATCCTGGACTGGGACGTCCACCACGGGAACGGCATCCAGCGGACGTTCTACGAGGACCCCGACGTGCTGTACGTATCGGTGCACCAGGAGGGGCTGTTCCCGGCCGCGTCCGGTCTCGTGCTGGAGACCGGCGCGGGCGCGGGAGCGGGCAGCACGCTCAACGTGCCGCTGCCCGCCGGCGCGGGCGAGGGCGCCTACCTCGCCGTGATGGACCGGATCGTGGAGCCGGCCGCCCGCGCGTTCCGCCCCGACCTGATCCTGGTGGCGGCGGGGGTCGACGCGAGCGGCCACGACCCCATGGGCCGGATGCTGTGCACCAGCCGCACCTTCCACAGCATGACCTCGGCGATGTGCCGGCTCGCCGACGAACTGACCGGGGGCAGGATCGTCTTCGCCCACGAAGGCGGCTACTCGGCGTGGTACCAGCCGATGCTGGTCCTGGGCACGGCGGCGGCGATCGCCGGTCTGCCGGCCCCGCAGGACCCGTTCCTGCACTCCCTGGAGCACCTTCCCGGCCAGCGCCTCCAGCGGCACCAGGAACGGGTGATCATCCACCTGGAGGAACACCACCCCCTGCTGGCGGGCTCCTCGTCAGGGGCCGCGCCGAGGGCCGTGCCCGCGTCTTCGGCCGCGTCCTCGAACGGGGGGCCGTGATGGGCGACTGGTGGATGAGGGTGGGCAGCGGTGCCCGCCGGATGGCCGGTACCCGCCCGGCGCCGGGCCCCCGGGCCCGCCCCCGGTTCCGGGTCGTGGCGCTCCCGCACGCCGGCGGGTGGCCCTCCGCGTTCCGCTCCTGGTGGCAGGTGCTGGCCGAGGACGTCGAGTGCGTGATCGCCCAGCTGCCCGGCCGGGGCGCCCGGATCAACGAGCAGCCGCTGACCCGCGTCGAGCCGCTGGTGGAGGCCCTCGCACGGGACCTCGCGGAGCTGGAGCCGCTGCCGTACGCCGTCATCGGGCACAGCTTCGGCAGCGTGCTCGGATACGAACTCACCCGCGCCATGGAACAGAAGGGACTGCCTCCCACCGTGCTGGCCGTCTCGGCCCGCCAGCCGCCGTGCTTCCCCAGTGAGCCCCCGTTCGCGCACCTCCGCGACGAGGCCGAGCTGATGGGGCACCTGACGGACATCGGCGGGATGTCCCCGGGGCTGATGGACCGTGCCGACCTGATGCGGCCGTCGCTCCGCGCGATCCGTGCCGACCTGGAGGCGATGGAGACCTACCGGCGGCCCCTGTCCGGCACCCGCGTCCCCATCCTGGCGCTCAGCGCGGTCGACGATCCGGTGGTCGTCGACGACCGGATGCACCTGTGGTCGCTGGAGACCTCGGGCGGTTTCGGCCGGCAGACCTTCACCGGCGGCCACTTCTACCTCTACACACCCGCCAACGCGGCGACGGTCGCCGCGCACCTCGTGCCCGGCCTCGACGAACCCCGGTCGAGGACGCTCCCCCCTGCACCCCCGCCCTATGACCGTGTCGGGCACCGATGAGCACCACCCCGAAAGGAACCACCGTGAGCACCCACGCTGAAACCCCCTTACTGGCCGGCCCCCGCGAGTGGTTGGGCCTGGCCGTACTGGCGCTGCCCACCCTGCTGCTGTCCATCGACGTGAGCGTCCTGCACCTGGCGGTACCGCACATCAGCCAGGGCCTGAACCCCTCCGCCTCGCAGATGTTGTGGATCATCGACATCTACGGCTTCCTGATCGCCGGCTTCCTGGTGACCATGGGGACGCTCGGAGACCGCATCGGCCGCCGCAAGCTGCTCCTCATCGGCGCGGCCGCGTTCGGCCTCGCCTCCCTGGCCGCCGTCTTCGCCGGCGACCCGGCCACGCTGATCGCGGCGCGGGCGGCGATGGGCATCGCCGGAGCCACGCTGATGCCCTCGACCCTCGCCCTGATCATCAACATGTTCGGCGACGCGCGGCAGCGCGGCGTGGCGATCGCCGTCTGGGTCACCATGTTCTCGGTGGGCATCGCCCTCGGCCCGGTGGTCGGGGGCGCCATGCTCGAGTACTTCTGGTGGGGTTCGGTCTTCCTGCTCGGCGTGCCCATCATGGCGCTGCTCCTGGTGGCGGGCCCCCTCCTGCTGCCGGAGTACCGCGACGAGGAGGCCGGCCGGCTCGACCTGACCAGCGTGCTGCTGTCGCTCGCCGCGATCCTTCCGGTGATCTACGGCCTGAAGGAGACCGCCAACGACGGGTTCGGCCCGGTCCCGCTCGGGGCGCTCGTCGTGGGGCTGTTCCTCGGCGTGGTGTTCATCCGCCGGCAGCGCACGCTGGAGAGCCCGCTGCTGGACCTCGGCCTCTTCCGCAGCCGTACGTTCCGCACCGCGCTGGTGACGCTGCTGCTCAGCATGCTCGTGGCCGGCGGCACCTACCTGACGGTGACGCAGTTCCTCCAGCTCGTCGGCGGACTGTCCCCGATGAAGGCGGGCCTGTACCTGCTGCCCGCGGCCTTCGCGCTGATCGTGACGGCGGTGGTGTCCCCGATGGCGGCGGCCAGGTACCGTCCCGCGTACGTCGTCGCCGCCGGCCTGGCCCTGTCCGGCATCGGTCACCTGGTGCTGAGCACCGCCGACAGCTCCTCGGGCATCGCCCAGGTGGTGACCGGCTTCGCCCTCGTCTACGCCGGAGGCGGTCCGCTGATCGCCCTGGGCACGGACATCGTCGTCGGATCGGCCCAGCCCGAGCAGGCCGGATCGGCCGCGGCCCTCTCCGAGACGAGCACCGAACTCGGCATGGCGCTGGGCGTGGCCCTGCTCGGCAGCCTCGGGACCGCCGTGTACCGCAGCGGGGTGGACGTCCCCGCGGGTACGCCGGAGGCCGCCGGTGACACGCTCGCCGGAGCGGTCGAGGCGGCGCGGGGCCTCTCCGGGGACGCGGCGACCACCCTGCTGGCCTCTGCCCGGGAAGCCTTCGCCGACGGCCTGAACCTCATCGGCGGCATCGGGGCGCTCGTGGCGCTCGCCTCCGCCGTGCTGGTGGCGGTCGTCATCAAGTTGCCGGCCACCGGAACGGGCGGGGACCCCGCCGCTCCCGACGGTCCGGCCGACGGCGCCGTCCCCGCCGTCAACGTGGAGGCATGACGAGCCTCACCAGCCCTGCGAGGCAGGCCGGAGGCCGGTGGGGGGGGGGGGGGGGGGGGGAGGGGGGGGGGGGCCCGGCGCAGACCCCCGACACGAGCCCGTAGGGGACGT